>CAIMSU010000286.1 GCA_903844155.1 uncultured Pseudomonadota bacterium
AGGAGCTCCCGTGAAACTCGGCGTCTGCATCAAGCAAGTCCCGGCCACCGACACCCGCGTGGTCATCAACCCCACCGCCTCCGGCATCCTCACCAACGACGTGAAGTGGGAGATCAACCCCTACGACGAGTACGCGCTGGAGGAGGCCGTGCGCCAGAAGGCCGCGGGAAAAGGCACCGAAGTGGTGCTGTTCACTGTCGGCGGGGCCGACGCTGAGGCCCGCATGCGCGACGCCCTCGCGCGCGGCGCTGACCGGGTCGTGCGCGTGGAGGATCCTGCGCTCGCCGGTTCGGACGCCCTCGGGTACGCCCGCGCGTTGGCGGCGGCGATCAAGGCCGAGGACATCGGTGCTGTGTTCTGCGGTCGGCAAGCGGTGGACGGCGACAACGGCGCGGTCCCGGCGATGATCGCGGAGATCCTCGGTTGGGCGCAGGCGAGCTGGATCGACAAGGTCGGCCTTGAAGGCACCACCTTCACGGCGAACCGCGCAGCCGGCGGCGGGGCGAAGGAAGTGGTGACGGGCTCTCTCCCGGCGGTGTTCACCTGCGACAAGGGCCTGAACGAGCCCCGCATGGCGAAGTTGATGGACATCATGTCGGCGAAGAAGAAGCCGATCGTCGTGAAGAACCTCGCGGCGCTGGGCCTCGACGCCAGCGCAGTCGCCCCGCTCGTCAGCGAGACGGCAATGTCCCTCCCGCCCGCGCGCCCGGCCGGCCGAAAGCTGACGGGCGACCCCGCGACCGTGGCCGCCGAGCTGGTGCACCTGCTCCGCTCCGAGGCGAAGGTCATCTGAACCCCAAGTCGGCCCGACCGCGGGCCGCGACCCCATTTTTCCGATTCCCAACTCTTGAATTCTGGAGACTCCCATGAGCATCCTCGTCCTCTGTGAAACCGAATCCGGAAACCCCCGGAAGTCCGCGTTTGAACTCCTCGGAAAGGCCAAGGCGCTCGGCCTCGGCACCGTCACCGCCCTCGTCCTCGGGCCTGCGGATGGCGCTTCCGTCGCGGCGCTCGGTGGCTACGGCGCCGACAGCGTCGTCCACTACAACGCCGCCGCCCTCGGCTCGCACACCACCGGCGCGGTCGTAAAGGCCCTCGCCAACGCCGTCGCAGCGACCGGCGCGACGATCGTCCTCGCGTCGGCCACCCAGATCAGCCGCGACGCGCTGCCCCGCCTGTCCGCCCGCATCGGGGCCGGGCTCGCGGTCGAGTGCACTGACCTTCGCAACGACGGCGGCACGCTCGTTGGAAGGCGCCCGATCTACGCCGGTAAGGCGTTGGTGGACGTACGCGTGTCCAGCCGGGTCGGCTTGTTCACCGTCCGCCCGAACTCCTTCCCGGTCGCCGCTTCCACCGGCGCCACCGCTCCCGTCACCACCAGCGACGGCGGCATCAGCGACGCGGACATCGACGTGCGCGTCGTGCAAACCCTCGCGCCCGAGTCCAAGCAGGTCGATCTGACCGAAGCCGACCGCATCGTCAGCGGCGGGCGCTCGCTCAAGTCCAAAGAGCAGTTCGACGCCGTCATCCGTCCCCTCGCCGCCGCCGTCCACGCCACGCCCGGCGCCTCGCGCGCTGCCGTCGACGCTGGCTACGCGCACCACGGCGATCAGGTGGGACAGACCGGCAAAGTTGTCAACCCCTCGCTGTACATCGCGATGGGCATCTCGGGCGCCATCCAGCACCTCGCGGGCATGCGCACGTCGCGCGTGATCGTCGCGGTGAACAAGGACGCGGACGCGCCGATCTTCCAGTACGCGACGTACGGAATCGTCGGCGATCTGTTCGAGTACGCGCCGTTGTTGCAGCGGGAGTTTGAGAAGATGCTGGCGTAGTGCGCCGGGTCTTTCTCGTGGCGGCGTGTGCGGCGTCGTTCGCAGCGGCGTGCCTGGGCGCAGCGGTGACAGCCCCTGCGGCGGTGACGGACGCGTCGGTGCTCGCGTTCGTCGCCGCGGGCATCGTTGTCTGGGCTGGAGTGGGCGCGGCGATGTCTCCGGGGGCGGAGACTGGGGCTTCGAGCGGCCAGACAGGCCTCAAAAGTCGCCAATCCGATCGTGACCGGGTTCAAATGTCGCCGACGGCCCCGGGCGACGGCAGCGCCAGCTCCGAGAGCGATCGGCCCGTGGGGTTCCACCGGGAAAAATGGGCCTTCACCCGTACGGAGCCGCAGGCCACGCCACCGCCCGACCCCGCGACGCCTGCAAATCTGCGCCCGGATCCGCCCCGCGAGGATCGGCGGCGACTTTTGACCCCGGTCAGCCCCGGCACGGCGACATTTGGACCCGGTCAGGCACGCCAAACCGCCCTCATCCTGCTCGCCGCCACGCTCGTCCGCCTCGCCTGGCTCCTCGCGCCACCCGTCTACTCCGACGACGTCTACCGCTACGTCTGGGAAGGCCGGGTCTGGGCCGCCGGACACAACCCCTTCGCCCTCGCGCCCAACGACCCCGCGCTCACAGGGCTCCGTGACGCCGCCATCTGGCCGCACGTCAACCACCCCGAACTCTCGAGTATCTACCCACCGTTCGCGCAGCTCCTGTTCGTGCTGCTCGCCCCCGGCGGCCTCCTCGCCTGGAAGCTGATCGCCACCCTCGCAGACGTTGGGACTTGCTTTTTGCTCGCTCGCCGGTCGGCTCGCTCGGCTCTGCTCTGGGCCCTCCTGCCGCTGACCGCGGTTGAGTCCGCGGGCTCCGGCCACCTCGAGTCCATCGCGATCTTCTGCACTTTAGCCGCCCTCTCCACCACAGCGATCGCCCGCCCGCCCGCCACCGCCCCCCCCTCGCCCGCCCAAAACCTATCAAAACCGACGACGTCACTTTTGATACCCCCGCGAGCCGCTGCCATCGCGCTGGCCTGGGTAGCCGCGATGCTCAAGCTGCTGCCTGCGGTCACGCTGCTGCCGCTCCTGCGCACCCCGCGCGCCTGGGCGCTCGCAATCGTCGCCACCATCCTCGCCTTTCTCCCGATCCTCGCCGCCGGACCCCACCTCCTCGCCGGGTTCAATGCCTACCGCGACCACTGGTCCTTCAACGGCAGCGCGTACCCGCTGCTCGGCGCGCTCGCCGCCGACGCTGGGCTGACCGGCGACCCGGCGCGCACGCTCCTTCAAGTGCTTGGCGCGACCATTCTCGCAGGGCAGGCATGGCGTCTCCGTCACGCCCCTCCCGCCGAAGCTGCCGTTTCCCTCACCATGACCGCGACCGCCGCTTTCGTGCTTTTATCGCCCACAGTTCACCCCTGGTACGTCCTCTGGCCCCTGTCCGTCGCGCTGTGGATCGGCGGACCGTCCAGCGCGACCTGGACCCTCGCGGCCGTCCTCGTCCCCGTCGCCTACCGCGTGCTCGGTACGCTCCACGACGGCGTGTGGCACGAGGATCCGCTGACGAGGTGGGTGATCTGGGGGCCGGTGTGGGCGATGGTCGGGCGCGGGGCCTGGCACTCGCGTGCGCGTCAGCGCCTTTTCTTGGGCTCATCCTCGTGAATTCGCCACCGGCGCGGTCGTTCCCACTCCCTTGAGCAACCTGCGCGAGTCCGAGCAACGTGCTGGAATCGGGCGAAAACGTTGGCTGATCCCCGAACGTCGGCCGAGCCGTCGACTTAGGGCGTTTGCGGCGTGTTCTCGCCCACACGGTCCAACGCCCACCACTCGCTGACGTCAAACTCCACGGCTTCGAAGGGCTGAAGCCGCGCGGGCGCGTTGCCGACGGCGCCGAGGTTGAACACCCAGTTCTTGCCGTCGTGCTCGTAGACCTCGATGGACCGCTGCTCCGGGTGGACGAGCCATGCCCACTTCACGCCGGAGCGCCCGTACCACTCCATCTTCCGGATGCGGTCATGGCTCTCGGTTCCGGGGGAGAGCACCTCGCAGATCCAGTCGGGAGCGAGCTCCATTCCCGCGGCATCCGGCACTACAGGCAGGCGCTCGCGTTTCCAGCCGGCGAGGTCTGGGACGAGGACCAGCTCGGTGGGGACCGGGTGACCGAGGTGCAGCTCGACCCTCATCAGCATGCGCCAGCCGCCGGGGCCGCGGGTTGTGTTGCGGCGGGCGAACGCGTTTCCGAGGTCCGCGGAGATCGCGGAGAGCGTCGCGGCGTGGCGATTGCCGGGGTGCGTCGCCGTGAACAAGGCCCCGTCGATCAGCTCGGCGATGAAGATCTCGGGCAGGGCGACGAGATCGGCGTAGGTGGCGCGGGTTCGCACGGGAGCTTCCATGGGAGAACCATAGCGCGAACCAAGACGCACACCCGAAACGCCTGACCGCACACCGGCTGCACGTCTGACCGAGTACGCTCCAACCGGGAAGCAGGCCGCTCCATGCCCTCCAAGTTCACACCGCCGCCGGACCGATCCGGGATCCGATTGCTCGGCTTTTTCGCGATCCTTCCAACCCTGGTCGCGATCAGTTGGGCGCTCCAGGGCGCGGCCCACGGGCTGCGCCTGGCGCGGGAGTGGGCTGCAGATGACGCCGCAAAGAACCTCAGTCTGGTCGTAGCGTGGTGCCCGACAGACGGGGGTGATGACTGCGGGCTGGGGATGTGGCTTCCCTGGTACGTCGAGGACTTGCACGACGCCTTGAACGAGCGGGGCGTCCCGATCTCCTGGCCCGCGGCGAACATGCTGTCCGCGTTGGAGATTCCGGCCATCATCAGCCCGTCCGCGATCGCTGGGCTCCTTGCGCTGTGCACGGGTCGGTGGGGCTGGCTTGTCGTGGCCGGCGGCTGGTTCGTGCTGCTGTTTGCCGGGCTTGTCGCGGCCATCACGCTAGGGGAGTGAAGGCTCACGGTCACCCGCCCCGATTCAACGCGGCGTCCCACAGCCAGATCCCAACCCGGCGCGAGGCCGGGCGAGCCGCCCAAAGGATGCCCGAAAACCCCCCTCCGCCCTTCGGGCGCCCCTACCCGCCGGCGGAGCCCGGAGGGGGGAGGAAAGGCCAGAGTCCTCCCGCCCGTGGGACGGTGGACGCTCCCCCCTCGCCGGGAGAAACCCGCGCCGCTACCCGTTCTTCTTCTCGTCCCGGAACTTCTTCACGAGGTCCTCGGTCACGTTGTTCGGCGCTTGCGAGTAGCGCGCGAACTCCATGGTGAACTCGGCCTTGCCTTGCGTCGCAGAGCGCAGCGTGGTGGAGTACCCGAACATCTCGGCGAGCGGAACTTCGGCCTCCAACTTGGAGAAGCCCTCATTCTCCTCACTGCC
This sequence comes from uncultured Pseudomonadota bacterium, assembly GCA_903844155.1. Lineage (GTDB taxonomy): Bacteria > Myxococcota_A > UBA796 > UBA796 > SXON01 > CAIUMM01. The sequence goes on from CAIMSU010000286.1 coordinate 5,194, forward strand.
GACGATGATGCCGCGGCGCTGCATGATCGTGCCGACCATGGAGCCGTGGAACTCGGCGGGGCCGTCGATGCCGACCTTCATGATCGGCTCCAGCACGATGGGCTTGGCCTTGGCATACGCCTCCTTGAACCCGCCGATCGCGGCGAGCTGGAAGGCGATGTCCGAGGAGTCGACCGCGTGGAAGGCGCCGTCGATGATCGTCATCCGAACGCCCGAAACCGGAGAGCCGGTGAGCTCGCCCTTGTCGAGGCACTTCTTGAAGCCCTTGTCGCACGACGAGATGAACTCGCGCGGAATGGAGCCGCCGGAGATGTCGTCCACGAACTCGTAGGGGCCCTCGATCGGCTCCATGTAGCCGGCAACGCGGCCGTACTGGCCGGAGCCGCCGGTCTGCTTGCGGTGCGTGTAGTTGAAGTCGGCGCGCTGGCTGACGGTCTCGCGGTAGGCGACGCGAGGGGGCGAGGAGATGACCTCGCACGCGTACTCGCGCTTCATGCGCTCGATGTAGACCTCGAGGTGCAGCTCGCCCATGCCGGCGATGATGACCTCGCCGGTGTCGGGGTCGGAGCTGACGCGGAAGGTCGGATCTTCGCGGGAGAACCGCTGGAGCGCCTTGCCGAGGTTGTTCGTCGCAGAAGCGAGCTTCGGCTTGATGGTCAGGCTGATGACCGCCGCGGGGACGTGGATGGAGCTCATCGCCACGTCGAGCGAGCCGTCGTGGAACGTGTCGCCCGAGGAGCAATCCACGCCGAAGATCGCGATGATGTCGCCGGCGCAGGCCTCCTCGATCTCCTGCATGTCGTTGGAGTGCATGCGGACGAGGCGGCCGACCTTGAGCGACTTCTTGGTGCGCGCATTGTGGATGGTGTCGCCCTTGCGAACGGTGCCCTGGTAAATGCGCAGGTAGGTGAGCTGGCCGTAGCGCCCGTCTTCCAGCTTGAACGCCAGCATCAGCAGCGGACCCTTGGGGTCGCTGGGGATGATGATCTTGGCCTCGTTGTTGTCAAGGTCCACGGCGTCGTTCGGCACGTCCGGCGGCGCGGGCAGGTACAACAGCACGCCGTCCAGCAGGCGCTGCACGCCCTTGTTCTTGTAGGCGCTGCCGAGCATCACGGGCACGAGCTTGAGCGCGATGGTGGCCTTGCGGATCGCAGCAACGAGCGTCTGTTCCTGCACTTCTTCCATCAGGATCTGCTCGGTGAGGTCGTCGGAGAACATCGAGACGTTGTCGAGCAGCTCTTCGCGGTAGATCTTCGCTTCGTCCAGCATCTCCGCCGGGATGTCGCTGACGGTGATGATCTCGCCGTTGTCGCCCGAAAAGGTGAACGCCTTCATCTTGACGAGATCGATGTGGCCCTGGTGCTTCTCTTCCAGGCCGATCGGGAGCTGGAGCATCACGGCGTTGTGGCCGAGCTTCTCCTTGAGCTGCTGGCGGACGCGCAGGGGGTTGGCGCCCTGACGGTCACACTTGTTGACGAACGCGATGCGCGGCACGTTGTAGCGGCGCATCTGCCGGTCGACGGTCAGGGACTGGGACTGCACGCCGGCCACCGCGCAGAGCACGAGAATGGCCCCGTCCAGCACGCGAAGGGCGCGCTCGACCTCGATCGTGAAGTCGACGTGCCCGGGCGTGTCGATGATGTTGATGTGGTGCTCGACCGCATTGGGGTCCTGCGTGTTCTTCCACTCGCAGTGCGTCGCGGCCGACTGGATCGTGATGCCGCGCTCGCGCTCGAGATCCATGGAGTCCATGGTCGCGCCGACGCCGTCCTTGCCCTTCACCTCGTGGATGGCGTGGATCATGCCGGTGTAGAACAGGATGCGCTCGGTCAGCGTCGTCTTGCCCGAGTCGATGTGGGCGCTGATGCCGATGTTCCGGATGATGCTGAGGTCGGTGATCATGAAAGCTCCGCGGGCGCGGCGTCTACCCTGTGGGGGGGGCTATGGCAACCTCTGCCCGCCCCTACGGCACCTGGTCGGGATCCCAGGTGCCGACAGGCCCATGCTCGCTCATCAGCCGGAGCTCAACCTGCGCCTTGGGGCGAAACCCGAAGCTTTTGGCCCAGTGCAGCAACAGAAAATCGCTCACGAAGCTCATGGTGCCCACGCCGCGCAGCTCGGTGTCCAGCGTGCGATACCCCGGCATCCGGGCCTCCACGTACGTCGAGCCGAACATGGGGATCTTCAGCACGACGGGCGAGTCGCCGACCTCCGTCTGCTTGCGGTACACCACCGCACCGGCGGGAAACGTCGTGACTTCGACGCGATGAATGCAGCCGAGGAGGAGGAGCGCGAACACACGCGCACGTAACCGACGTCGCCGCGCGGGATCCGCCGGGGTAGAGCGGCGCCGCCCCGGAGCCGCCTTGTCGACCATCGTCCCGCCCGCCTCCATCGATCGGCACGTCCACGCCCACTTCACGGCCCGCGCCGCCCGTTACAACGAGTCCAGCCACTGGGTCACCGACCCCGCGCTGGGCGCGCTCACCTACGCCCTCGTGGACCCGCAACCGGACTCTGCCGTGTTGGACGTCGCCTGCGGAACCGGCCTCGTCTCCCGTGAATTCACCGGTCGCGTTGGTCGCCTGGTCGGCGTGGACATCACGCAGGCGATGTTTGACCAGGCCGCCCCCTTCGTGGACGAGCTCGCGGAGGCCCCGGGTGAGGCACTTCCCTTCGCGAACGCCACGTTTGACCGCGTCGTCTGCCGTCAGGGCATCCAGTTCATGCGTGACGCCGAGGCCGTGGCCGAGATGTACCGCGTCCTGAAGCCCGGCGGACGCGTGGTCCTTGTGCATTTGTGCGCCTACGGCGCCGAGGATCGCGACGAGTACTTCGAAATCCTCCGCCTCCGCAACGCCGCGCGCCGCAACTTCTACCTGCGCGAGGATCTGAGCCGCCTCCTCACAAACGCCGGTTTCACCTCGGTAGCCGTCCACGACTACATCTCCGTCGAGGACGTGGACGTCTGGTCCAACACCGGCGCCATCGCCGAGGCCGACCGCGAGGGCATCCGCGCGGTCTACCGCACCGCCTCGCCCGCCTTCCAGCGCCTCCACGCCGCGCAGGTCACGCGCGCCGATGGGCTCGAGCGCATCGTCGACAACATGCTGTTCGGCATCGCCGTCGGCGTCAAACCCCGCTGAGGCCCGCCATGCGCTCCCCGTTTGACGCCGGCCACGACTTCGGGACCAGCCTCCGCGAGCGGGGGCCGCGGACAGTCGGCGTCTACACCACGGTATTCGGCGCGGTTTGCCTAGCCGCAACCTACATTTCGGTCACGCAGTTCCAGACGATCTGGGCGCCCGTGATGATCTTCGGGAGCTTGTGCACCCCCTTCGGCCTCTGGACCCTCGCGACCGGGCGCCTCGACAGCAGCCCTGGCAACCCATTGTGGTGGAAGGTGGGTTTCTACGCCCTCATCGGCCTGTCGGTGGCGGCGGGGTTCTGGGTGTACGTCGCGCTCACCGCGCACCCGATGGTCGCCGGTCACATGTGACGGGCCTCACCCCTGAAGGATCTGCTCGTTGCACGCCTCGATCTCCTCGCCGGGAACGAGTCCGGCGTCGAGGATCGGCGCGAGGCGTGGGAGCATCGCCGCGCTCCCTGCGCCGAGCCGCAGTCCGGGCTCCGCGCTGAGCCGGAAACGCAGCGCGCGTGCGGCTGAGAGCAGCTCGATGGCGACCACACGACGGCTGTTCTCCAGCGTCTCCCGGTAGCGCCAGGCCGCCGTGGTGCTCATCGCCACGTGGTCCTCCTGATCCTCGCACGTCGGGATCGAATCCAGCGTGGAAGGCCAGCCGATCGCCTTGTTTTCGCTGACGAGCGCCGCGGCGGTGGTCTGGGGGAAGACCATGCCGAGCCCGCTGTCGTTCGGGCCATCGGCGGCGAGCGCGGGCGGCAGGCGCGCGGAGAGGGAGCCGGTGGTCAGTCGGAAGAGCCGGCGCTCGGAGAGGCTGGCGAGCTCCGCGATCGCGATCCGGGCGGACTCGCAGGCCATCCCGACAGGTTCACCGTGAAAAAGGCCCGCGGAGAACGCCCGGTTGGGGTCGTCGCCCTCGATGTCCATCAACATGACCGGGTTGTCCGTCACGCTGTTCAATTCGATGTCGACGACCTCGCGGGCAAACCGGAGCTGGTCGCGGACGGCGCCGAGGATCACCGGTGTACATCGCAGGGAGTAGGCATCCTGGACCTTGTCCGGGATCGAGTCCGTCAGCGTGCTCCCGGCCAGCAATTCCAGCAGGCGGGCTGCCGAGAAGATCGCGCCCGGGTACGGCCGCAGCGCATGGACGCCAGGGTGAAACGCCCGTGTAACGCCGCGTAGCGCCTCGATGCTCATCGCCGCCGCGACCTCGGCGTCTGCCACCAGCCGCTCGCTGTCGTAGAGCGCAAGCGCCGCGATCGCCGTAGTCATCTGCGCGCCGTTGGTCATCGCGAGGCCCTCCTTGGCCGCGGGCACGAGCGTCGGAATTCCCGCACGCCGCATCGCCTCGGGCCCGGGGAGCAGCTCGCCGCCGTACCAGGCATGGCCCCCCTCGCCAAAGACCACGAGACCGAGATGGGAGAGCGGCGCGAGGTCACCCGAGGATCCACAGCTTCCAAGGCTGGGAACGCGCGGCGTGACGCCCCTCGCCAGCATCGTCAGCAGCGTCTCCACGAGCGCGAGCGTGCAGCCGCTTGAGCCTCTCGCCAACGCGTTGGCGCGCAGGAGCATCATCGCCCGCACCACCTCGTCCGGAGCGGCGGGGCCAACCCCCGCGGCGTGGGACTTGATCAAGTTGCGCGAGAGCTGCGAGGTCTGGTCGGGATCGATCCGCACCCGCGCGAGCGAGCCAAAGCCGGTGTTCACCCCATAGATCGCCCGCTCCCCGTGCAGCACCGACACCACCCAGGCGCGGGAGCGTTCAATCGCCGCGCGCGAGTCCGTTGTCAGCCCGACCGCCTCTGCCGCTGTGCCGCGAGCAACGGACACGAGGTCGGAGAGCGTCAGCCGTTGGCCGTCGATGGAGATGAACATCGGGCACCGCTAATCTGCCGCACGCCCGCCCTCCGCCGTTCGGGGCTATATTGGCGGCCGAGGTTCAGCATGACCGACTCCGAAGGCTCTGACGTCCCGAGCAACGTCGTCGACCTCGCCGTGGCGATCGAGTTGGAGTGTGCCGCGCTGTATGAGGCCTACGGGCGATCGTTCTCCAAACGCGCCGAATTGTCGACGTTCTGGAAGCTCTATGCCGAGGCTGAGCGCTACCACGCAGCGACCATCCGCATCCACCAGGCCAGCTTTGCGGACGCGCCGGTTTCGGGTCAGGTCGACCCCTCAGGCGCGCAATCCTTCCTTCGGGACCTTCGCAACGCCCGGGTCAACGTCGACCGTGGCGGGGCGACCGTGAAGGAGGCGATGGGCAAGGCGCGCTGGGTCGAAGAGTCGGCCGCCGAGCTGCACGGCCGGACGCAGTTCTTCCAGAGCCACCCGCAGCTCGCCGAGCTGTTCACGAAGATGGCGGAGGAGGACGCCGCGCACCGCGACCTCCTCACCACCGCCGAGGCGAAGTTCGGGTAGCCGACCGCCGGGCCTCAGCGGGCGATTCTCCCCACTCCCTGTGCGAGTTCGCACCACGGCCGTGTGTAGCTTTCGGTCTCGCAGGACGACCGCATGCCCGACGTACCCTCAACGCCGTTCTGGTCGCTCACGCCCGAAGCCGCGCTCACCGCCGCAGGCACGCCCCCGACGGGCCTCACCGCCGCTGAGGTGCTGCGCCGCCGCGCCCTGGCCGGGCCGCCCCGGGCGCGACGAGTCCGAAGCCCGCTGAAGATCCTCGCGTCCCAGTTCCTCAACCCCCTCGTCCTGATGTTGATCGTCGCCGCCGCGATCTCGTTTCCGGTCGGCTCGTTCGACGACGGCATCGTCATCCTCGGCATCGTCTTCCTGAGCGGAGGACTCGGGTTCTACCAGGAATACGTGGCGGAGAACGCCGTCGCGAAGCTGCTCGCGATGGTGCACACCACCGTGACGGTGCGGCGGGATGGGACGACCGCCGTGGTGCCCGTCGACGACGTCGTGGCCGGCGACCTCGTCGAGCTTTCAGCCGGCGCCACGGTCCCCGCGGACGCCAGGCTCATCGCGTCGAACGGCCTGCAGGTCGACGAGTCCACGCTCACGGGTGAGTCGTTCCCCGCCACAAAAGCCGTGGAAGCGGTAGGCGCGGACGTCGCGCCAGCGGGGAGATCCTCGGCGGTGTTCCTCGGCACCCATGTCGTCAGCGGCACCGCCACGGTCGTGGCCATGGGCGTTGGGGCGGGTACCGAGGTTGGCCGGATCTCGGACAGCCTCGAAAACAAGCGCCCGCCCACCGCTTTTGACATCGGGCTGCAGCGCTTTGGAAGCCTGCTCGTGCGCGTGAGCACCGTGCTGGTGCTCTGCATCTTCGCCGTGAACATGTACCTGCACCGGCCGATGCTGGAGTCGTTCATGTTCTCGCTCGCGCTGGCGGTCGGGCTCGTGCCGGAGCTGCTCCCCGCCATCGTGACCGTGAACCTCGCCCGCGGCGCCAGGCGGATGGCGGAGGCCGAGGTCGTGGTAAAGCGGTTGCCGGCCATCGAGGACTTCGGGGCGATCGACGTGCTGTGTTCCGACAAGACGGGCACGCTGACGGAGGGCGAGGTGCGCCTGGAAGGAGCGCTCGGGGTCGACGGGTCCCAGAGCCGACGTGCCCTGGAGCTGGCCTGGCTGAACGCCAGCTTTGAGGCGGGCTACGCAAACCCGATTGACGCCGCGCTCCGGGCTGCGTTCACGCCCGGTGCAGGCGACACCCCGATTTCGGCGTGGACGCTCGTCGGCGAACTTCCCTATGATTTCGCGAGAAAGCGCTTGAGCGTGGTCGTCGACCGCGACGGGCGACGCTGGCTCATCACGAAGGGGCAGATCGAGCCGCTCCTTGGCGTCTGTACGACCGCGGAGCCTGCCGGCCGACCGGGTGAGACGGTCGCGCTCGCCTCGGTCCGCGGCGGCGTGGATGCCACCCACCAGCGCCTGGCGGAGGAGGGAAAGAGGGTGCTCGGGGTGGCGATTCGCGAGGTCCCTGCGGGATCGCCGGTGTCCACGGACCTGGAGCGTGACCTCACGCTTGTCGGCCTCCTCGTCTTCACCGACCCGCCCAAGGCCGACGCGCGGACCGTGATCGCCGATCTGCGCCACCTCGGCATCGCTTTGAAGGTGGTGACGGGCGACGACCACCGCGTCGCCCGCCACGTCTGGCGCGAGCTGCTCGGCAGCGACCCCGTCCTGCTCACCGGCGCGGACATCCGCGCCATGGAGACGCCGGCCCTGGCCCGACGTGTGCGCCAGGTGGACGTGTTCGCCGAGGTCGACCCGGGCCAGAAGGAGCGGATCGTCCACGCTTTGCGCGTCGCTGGCCGCGTCGTCGCCTACCTCGGCGATGGGATCAACGACGCCCCTGCCCTTCGAGCCGCAGACGTCGGCATCTCCGTGGACACGGCCGCAGACGTCGCCAAGGAAGCCGCAGACATCGTGCTCCGACGCCGGGATCTCGCGGTCGTCGCCAACGGCGTGCGCGAGGGACGGCGGACCATGGCGAACACGCTCAAGTACGTCTACTACGTGACCAGCGCCAACTTCGGCAACATGCTGTCGATGGCGATCTCGTCGCTATTCCTACCGTTCCTGCCGTTGCTGCCGAAGCAGATCCTGCTGAACAACTTCCTCGCCGACCTGCCCGCGATGGCGATCGCCGCCGACCACGTGGACGCCGACCAGCTCGTGCGCCCCGGACGCTGGCGGACCGACGAGATCCGCTCGTTCATGTTCGTTTTCGGTTCGATCTCGTCCATCTTCGACCTCACGACCTTCGCCGTCCTCGTCGTCGTCGCCGGCGCGACGCCCGACGTGTTCCGCACGGCCTGGTTCACGGAGTCGCTGATGACGGAGCTTGTCGTCCTCTACGTGCTTCGAAGCCGGCTCCCGATCGGCAAGAGTCGGCCGGCAACCGCGCTTGTCGTCACGACGCTCACGGTCGGGGTCGCCGCGCTGGCGCTGCCGTGGACGGGGCTCGGAGGCATGTTCGCGTTCACCCCACTGCCGCTCTCCCTGCTCGCCGCGATCGTCGGCATCACCGCGGCCTACGCCGTCACCACGGAATTCGCAAAACGCCGGTTCTTCCGCGTCCGTTCACACCACCGCAAGGCCTGAGCGCGCGAAGAACGCGCGAACCTCATCCGCTCGCGCGTGGACGTCGGCACGGCCCAGATCGCTCAGTCGTGCGCAGAAGGACGCGTCAAAGAGCAGGTAACTGGCCAGCTCTACAGTGGAGGCGTCGTCGCCAAGCCCGCGGAGCAGGTAGCGCACGAGCCCGGGGACGGCGTCCATGTGCTCGGCGGCGATGGGTCGGATCGGGACTGAGGGGGTGATCCAGAGGACGTCGATGTGGCGAAGCGCGCCTTCCACCTGCGGTCCGGTTGAAACCAGCGCGTTGAGCCGCTCAGCGTGCTCGATGTCGGCCTCGACGGCGTCGAGCATGACGGCGTCCAGCAACGTCCCTGCTACCTGCGCGATGGCCGGCGGTGGATCGGGCGTGCGGACCTCGACGGCGGCGCCAGAGTGACGAACACCAACGGCGACGATCCGGTCGGCACCAAGGTGGATGGCGGGGCTCAACGGGGCGGTGTTGCGGATCGAGCCGTCACCGTAGTGCTTGCCGTCGATGGCGACGGACGGGAAGAACACGGGGATCGCGCTCGACGCAAGGAGGTGCTCGACCCCGATCTGCGCGCGCTCGACCCGCCACCGGCTCCGGTGCCAGGGTTCGACGTCCGGGGGGGCCTGGAGGAACACGACGCCGTCGGCGCTGTAGAGGTCCGTGGCGGTCACTGCGAGGGCGTGGAGCGCCCCGCTTTGGACGTGCTCGCTGATCCGTGCGAGGGGCAGGTGGTCGGTCAACCAGCTCCGAAGCGGCCCGGTGTCCAGCAAGGACTTGGGCGATGCCCGCCGCAGCAGGCCGCCGAGGGACAGATCGCGCATCCACCGCAGGCCCGTCCCGGAGAGGGACAGCGCGTCTGTGCGGAAGATCTGTTCTGGCGGGACGCCGCGCCACATCCCCTCCAGCGTCCCTACGCCCCCCGCGAAGTCGTCGGCGAACGCCGCGAGTGCGCCGACGTTGAGCGCGCCCGCGCTGGCGCCGACAAGCACCGGAAAGCTCGAACGCCCCGAGGAAACCACGCCGAGATCCAGCAATCCTCGCAGCACGCCCGCCTGATACGCCCCGCGGGCGCCGCCGCCCGACAGCACCAGCGCGGGCCCACGCAAGCTCACAGCCGCGCTCGCGCCCCGACGCTCACCATCGGCCCGGAGAGCGAGATGGTCTGCGTGTCCTTCGTCCCGCTCACCTGGGCGTAGCCTGCGCCTACACGCACGCCAAAGCTGCCTTTCTCGCCGTTCCCGCGCAGCCACGTCGACACGCCACCCTCGGCCCAGGTCGCTCCGGCGTCGCCGGTCCCCCAGTCGACGAACAGGTCGGTACGGTCGCCGGTCGGCACCGCGAGGTCCATGGCGATGCCTCCGAAGCGGAACTCGCGGACTGTGTTTTTCGCTGTCTGAACGCCCGAATTGTCGTAGGTGTACGTGGTCACGGGCACGTCGAGCAGCGTGTCCCGGACGCCAAGGTTCAGGCCATCGCGCGAGCCGAGGCGGGCCTCCTGCACGAACGCAAACGCGTTGTTGACCCCGGAGAACCCAAGGTTGTTGCCGCCGCTTCCGCTCAGCGAGTTGTCGTAGGCGTAGGAAGTCTGCGCCAGGTTGAGCATGGACCACCCGGCGCCGAGCCCGACCGAGAAGAACCGCGAGTCAAAGCCGCCGCTGGCTGTGCCCGCGATGGTGATGGGGTTGCCGTCCCGGCTCCAGCCAAACGCGATGGGCGTCACCCGCGCAGTCGTGTACCAGGGTGCGTCGAAAGCCGCCGTGAACCAGGCTTCATCGACCATGGCAAAACCCACGGTGCCGATGGCGAGCAGGGGGCGGAGGTTGAGCCCCGCCTCCAGCATGCCATGCGCGCGCTCGGGCGCGACCGGGTAGGCATAGGCGCCAGGCGCCGCTTCGACGTGATCGCCAGGATGTACCCAGCTTCCTCGCGCGAGGTCCACGAGGCCGCGGTCATCGTCGGCGACGCGCACCCGACCGACGGCGACGACCTGCTGGACGTCCCGCGACTCGCTGCCCGCGCCACTCAGCGACGGCACCACCATCCGGACCGTGCCCATGATCCGGACCTGCTGTCCCACGGCGAACCCAGCGGCCTTCCCACCGTCGATCACGGCCTCGCCGGGCTCCACACGCAGGACGCTGGCCGCAGCGTGTGAGGTTGGCGCGACGACGCCGACGGCCGATTGGCCGCCTGAACCGCCCGCAACCGGCGCCGCAGCGACAGACGCTGGGCCGGCTGGACCGAGCGGAACCGCGCGCGTCTGCTCCTCCTCCACCCACACCCGACCGCCGGCCTCGAACAGGCCCTGGGCCTCCGGGTCCGCCTGACTGGCGACGAGCGCCGGTGCCGCGCCAAGCTGCCAGGTGTCGACGATGCCGTCGGCGCGCAGGATGTAGAGCCGATCGCCGACGACCAGCGCGGACCGCGGGGCGGCGGGAAGGTCGACGATCAGCTTGCCGTCGACCGTCACGTGGCCTCCGGCCGTCTGGAGGTCAGCGGCGAAGGCGGGCGAAAGGCACAGCAGCAGAAGGGTGGTCATACCCCTCGCCTTAGCAGGAATCGTGCCGCACGGGGCCGGTGCAGTCTGGCGGGCTACCGAACCGGGGGCGTGACCTTGGGGGTCTCGGACGTCGGGAGGTCCGACGCGAACTCCGATCCCGTCATCACGCGCGTCGCAGCGGTCTCCGCGAGTTCCTCCGACTCACGGCTCGGGGCGGCCGCTGCCGGCTCCGGCAGGTCCGACAGGTCCGGCGCGCGGGAGACCGAGAGCGCAACCGGCTCCGGCAGCAGGGCGGCCTCGGGCACGGGCGGGGCTTCGGGCATCAGCGCCGTCGGCGCGACCCGGATCTCGTCAGGCCCGATGGCCTCCGTGGGCTCGCCGGCGATCTCCACGGGCGCGCCGAGCTCCTCGGCATCAAGCTGGGGTTCGGTCCGCCGATGGCCGGCGAGCACCGCCTCCGCCAGCTCCGCGGCTGCCCGCTGTGCGTCGCTCAGCTCGGGGTCCTGCGCCGTGATCGGCCCCGCGATCTCCCGGCCGCCAAGCCCGGCGAGCGGCCCCGCGGACTCGCTGTAGCAGCACTTCTTGAACTTCTGGCCGCTGCCACAGGGGCACGGGTCGTTGCGACGCACGTTGTGCTCCAACGCGTAAAGCAACCCCTCGTTCCCCTTCGCGGGCAGCCGGCGAGGCGGCGGAGCCGCCACCAGCGGCTCGATGGGCCCACCACCGCCCATGTCGGACATGTCGCCAAGCTCGGCAAGCGCCAGGGCCTCAGCGTCCTGGGCCTGGCTCTGCATCATCCGGCGTGCGATCTGCTCCTCAAGCTGGCCGCTCGCGAGCCGCTGCGCGAGGCCCTTGCTGGCGCCCCCGCTCGCCGCGTCCGCAACCTGCGGCTGCATGCGGAGGATCCGGGACATGACCGACTCATCGCGCATCGAGCACATGAGCTGGTACATGTGGAACGCTTCCTTCTTGTACTCCAGCAGCGGGTTTCGCTGGCCGTAGCTGCGCAATCCGATGCCGTCACGCAGACGGTCCATGGCGAGGAGGTGGTCCTTCCAGAACATGTCGGCGAACTGGAGGAGCAGCATCCGCTCGGCCTGCCGCATGCCCTCCTCGCCGACCTGCTGCTCCTTCTCCTCGTAGCGCTTGAGCGCCTCCGCCCGCGTGCGATCCCGCACTTCCAGGCGTGCCCACTCCTTCATCCGTTCGGGGTTGTCGTCGAAGGTGACCGCGAAGATCTCCTCGGCTCGCTTCTGGTAGCCGGCGGTGTTCCACTGCTCGTGCGTCGAGCGCTCGGGGATGTACTCGTCCATCACGTCCACGATCAGGCTGTCGATGGCGTCCACCATCATCTGCCGGATGTTCTGGCCGTCCAGCGCGCGGCGGCGCAGGTCGTAGACGGCCTTGCGCTGCAGGTTCATGACGTCGTCGTACTCGAGCAGGTTCTTTCGGATGTTGAAGTTGTGCCCTTCGACCTTTCGCTGGGCGTTTTCGATGGAGCCCGAGATCCAGGGGTGCTCGATCGCCTCGTCGTCCTTCTGGCCCATGCGGTCCATCCAGACGATGATCTTCTCACTGCCGAACAGGCGGAGCAGATCGTCCTGCAAACACAGGTAGAACCGCGAGGATCCCGGATCGCCCTGGCGACCGGAGCGCCCTCGCAGCTGGTTGTCGATGCGCCGCGATTCATGGCGTTCGGTGCCGAGGATGTGCAGGCCGCCCGCCTTCATGACCAGGGCGCGCTCGGCCTCGCAGGTCTCGCGATGCCGCTCGACCGCCGCCTGGAACTCCGCGAGGGGCGCGTCCGGCCCAAGCTCCGCGCGCGCCATCGCCTCGGGATCGCCGCCGAGCTTGATGTCCGTGCCGCGACCCGCCATGTTGGTGGAGATCGTGATGCCGCCAAGCCGCCCGGCCTGGGCGACGATGAGCGCCTCGCGGTCGTGCTGCTTGGCGTTGAGCACTTCGTGCGGGATGCCCTTCTTGGTCAACAGCCGGCTCACAAGCTCGGACTTCTCGACCGACGTCGTACCGACCAGCACCGGCTGGCGCCGCTCGTAGCAGTCCTCGATCTCGGTCAGCACCTTGCGGTACTTCTCCTCCTGGGTCTTGTAGACGACGTCGTGGTGATCGACGCGCGTGATCGGCTTGTTGGTCGGGATGGGGACGACTTCAAGCTTGTAGATGTTGCCGAATTCCTCGGCCTCGGTCAGCGCCGTGCCGGTCATGCCCGCCAGCTTCCCGTACATGCGGAAGAAGTTCTGGAACGTGATCGTCGCGTAGGTCTGGCTTTCGGGCTCGATGTTGACCCGCTCCTTGGCCTCGATCGCCTGGTGCAGCCCGTCCGACCAGCGCCGGCCATGCATCAACCGGCCGGTGTGCTCATCGACAATCGTGACCTTCACCACACCGCTGGAGTCCGGACGCACGACGTAGTCTTTGTCGCGCTTGAACAGGAAGTGCGCCTTCAACGCCTGGTTGACGTGGTGCAGATACTCCATGTGCTGCGGGTCGTAGAGGTTGGCGATGCCGAGGCGGGCCTCGACCTTGTCGACCCCTTCGTCCGTCAGGTTGACCTGGCGCTGCTTCTCGTCGACGGTGAAGTCGACTTCCTTCTGGAGGATGTGGATCTCGTTGTCGACGACGCGGTAGCGGTCGATGGGGTCGTCCGTCGGCCCGGAGATGATGAGCGGGGTGCGGGCCTCGTCGACGAGGATGGAGTCGACCTCGTCGACGATCGCGTAGTTGTGGCCGCGCTGGACGTAGTCCTCCAGCTTGAACTTCATGTTGTCGCGGAGGTAGTCGAACCCGTACTCGTTGTTCGTGCCGTAGGTGATGTCGGATGCGTAGGCCTGCCGCTTCAGCGCAGGATTGTCACGCTCGCCCGAGAGGATCTTGCCGTACGACAGTCCGAGGAAGTTGTAGATGCGCCCCATCCAGTCCGCGTCGCGACTGGCGAGGTAGTCGTTCACGGTAACGACGTGGACGCCCTTGCCCGACAATGCGTTCAGGTAGACAGGGCAGGTTGCGACCAGGGTTTTCCCCTCGCCGGTCTTCATCTCCGCGACCATCCCCCGGTGAAGCACCATCCCGCCGATGAGCTGCACGTCAAAGTGACGCATGTTGAGCACCCGGCGGCCGGTCTCCCGCACGACGCCGAACGCCTCGGGCAGCAGATCGTCGAGCGACTGGCCGTTCTCGATGCGCTGCTTGAAGTCGGCGGTACACGCGCGCAGTTGCTCGTCGTTCATGCCCTTGTATTTCGGCTCCAGCTCACCGATCCGGGCGGCCGTCGGCTGGAGGCGCTTGATCAAGCGGTCGGCCGAGGTGCCGAAGACCTTGGAGAGGACGATGTCAAAACCGAGCATGTAGGGATCCTGGTCCATCGCGGATGACGGGCGCGCGTGGGACACCCCGAAACGGGGGCCCCGAAACCGCGCGCGTATAACGGTTCACACGGTGCGGCGAACGGGGAGGGGCTGACACGCGCCGCGGGTCGACGGATATACGTCCCGCGATGCGCACCCTCTACGTCATGGACCCGCTCTCGAGCCTCAACCTCGCCGGCGACTCCACGTTCATGCTCATGTGCGAGGGCACCCGGCGCGGGTACGTCTCGGCATGGTGCACGCCCGCCGATCTGCACGCCCGGGAGGGCGCCGTCGCCTGGGCACGCTGCCAGTCCGTTGGCAGCTTTCCCGTGCACAACGACGGGCCGCGGGGGTTCGAGACGGGGGAGTGGCGCGAGGTCCCGCTCACGGACTTCGACGTGATCTGGATGCGCAAGGACCCGCCCTTTGACATGTCCTACATCTTCACGACGTACCTCCTGGAGATGGCGACGTGGAAGCCGTCTTCCGCGGGTGCTGTGCCCTCCGGGACGCGCGTGTACAACGACCCGCGCGGCCTGCGCTCCCGCAACGAGAAGATCTTCGCGCTGGAGTTCGCGGATCTCACGCCCGAAACGCTCCTCTCGCACGACATCAACCGCATCGTCGGGTTCACGGAATCCTTGCCGGGACGAGTCGTCTTGAAGCCCTGGGACGGCAACGGTGGACGCGGCGTTCTCGTGAGCCAGGCCGGCGACCCGAACCTTAGGTCGATGATCGAGCTTCTCACGTCCGAAGGCCGGCAATTCATCCTCGCACAGCGGCACCTACCCGAGATCGCGCTCGGGGACAAGCGGATCCTGCTCGTAGACGGTGAGCCCGCGGGCGCCATGCTGCGCGTGCCGAGCGCCCGGGATCATCGCGGGAACATGCACGCTGGCGCAACCGTGCACCCGTGCGACCTGACCGTGCGCGACCAGCACATCTGCGCGACCATCGGCCCGATCCTCCGCGCAGAAGGCCAGCTTTTTGTCGGCATCGACGTGATCGGTGGGTACCTCACCGAGATCAACGTCACGAGCCCCACCGGGATCCAGGAGATCAACCGGCTGAACGGGACGCACGTGGAGCGGCTCGTCTGGAACGCGGTCGAGGCAAGGGCGACCGCGTGATCGGGGCGTTTCTGGCGCTTAGTCTCGCGTCGTCTCCCGCGATGGCTGGCTCGATCCTCTCCGACGCGCAGGGCGACGACGAGGGCGACCCGCCGGTCCTCCCCGCGCTCGGCCCCGTCGCCCCGGGTCCGCTGCCCGCGCGCCCCAGTGACATTGATGCAGCCGCAATGCTCAAGGTCCCCCTGGATCTCTTCGTCACGGCGCGGAAGGGCTGCCAGCTCCTCTTCGCGCGCCGCTACCGGGAGGCCAAGACCGTTTTTGATGACATCTCCGCCCGTTACCCGACGACGGGCGTCGGCCCGCTGGGTGTCGCGATCCTCTACCAGGCGTTGATGTTCGAGAATTTCGACTGGAAGTACGACGCGCAGTTCCGAAACGCGTCCGCGATGGCCCGTGCACAGCTCGAGCAGGGACTCTCGGAGAGCGGTGGCGAGACGATGAAGGAGTTCGTGCTCGCCGCGATCGGCGGCATTGATGCTGTACATTCGCTGCGCAAGGGAGACTACCTGCAGGCGCTTGGGAGCGCGCTCGTCGCCATTCGCGCGTTGGACCAGACCGAGGAGCAGGCGCCGGGCCTCTACGACGCGAAGATCGGCGATGGGATGTACCTTTACTGGCGATCGGTGGTCACGGCGTCGTCGAGCTTCCTGCCCGACTTCCCGGACCGGCGTGCCGACGGAATCCGGGCGTTGATGCAGGCAGAATCTGGCGGCGTCCTGCTTGGACCGGGCGCCTCGCTCGTGATGTCCTACTCGTACATCGAGGAGCGCGACTGGCCGGCGGCGCTCGCCGAGGTGGACAAGAACGCGAGCGTCTACCCGGACTGCATCGTGAACGCGCTCACGCGGGGTCGCATCCTCACGGCGATGGGCCGCTACCCCGACGCCATCGCCGTCTACGATCACGTCATCGCCCAGCAGGCCCAGAACGAGCGCGTCTACTACTTTCGCGGGATCGTCCAGAACCGGCAGGGCAACGTCGCCGACGCCATCACCGACTGGACGACCTACCTCGCCTACCCGAGCCCGCCGCCGGAATACAAAGGTCAAACCTGGTTCCGACTCGGCCTCGCCCGCACGTCCACCGGCGATACGGAGGGTGCCCGCGCGGCGTTCACCGAGGGCGCGAAGCTCGACAACGGCCCATCCAAAAAGGCGCTGGAGACTCCATGATTCCCGTCCTCGCCGCCTTGAGCCTGCTCGGCTGCACGCCATCGCCGCCGCCGCCCGAGGACTATGGCCCCGCTCCCGCGTTCTCGCTCACCGATCAGAACGGAACCGCCCGCACGCTCGCCGACTTTTCGGGCAAGGTCTGGGTCGCCGACTTCATCTTCACGAGCTGTTCGTCGATCTGCCCCACCCTCACAAAGAAGATGGCGGCGATGCAGGTGAAGGATCCCTGGGCGACCTTCGTGTCGTTCTCGGTCGACCCCGGGACGGACACGCCGCCCGTCCTCCTCGCCTACGCCGAGAAGTTCCACGCCAGTCCGGGTTGGTACTTCCTCACCGGACCGACTGAGGACCTGCAAAAGATCGTGGTCGACGGCTTCAAACAGGCGATGGACATCACCCCGACGAAGGCGGGAGACCCGCCCTCCATCCTTCACGGCGACCGCTTCATCATCATCGACGGCAACGGCCACATCCGTGGCTACCCCGAGGCCGATGACCCCGAGGTGGACACGATCCTCGCGGCCCTGAAGCCCACCTAGGAAAACCGACGTCGTCGGTTTTCATACCTATGAAAAGCGACGTCGTCGGTTTTGATACATCGGGGATCAGCGCTCGGCGATCCGGGGGCGCCCGGAGAGGTCGCGCAGCGCCTCGAAAACAGGCCGGTCTTCATACAGCATGCGGTAGACCTGCTCCATGATCGGCACGTCCACGCCTGTTTTCTGGGCGAGGTGCCAGGCGGAGCGGGCGGTGATGACGCCTTCGGCCACCTGACCCAGCTCGGCGAGGATGGCCGGCAGCGTCTTCCCCTGCCCGAGCCCGAGGCCCACGCGCCGGTTGCGCGAGAGGTCGCCGGTGCAGGTGAGCACGAGATCGCCGAGGCCGGCGAGCCCCATCATCGTGAGCGGCTGTGCCCCGCGCGCGACGGCCAGGCGCGTCATCTCCGCGAGCCCGCGGGTGATGAGGGCCGCACGGGCGTTCGTGCCGAGGCCGGCGCCGTCACTCACTCCGCACGCGATCGCGAGCACGTTCTTCAACGCCGCGCCGACCTCGACGCCCACGACGTCGTCTGTGTGGTAGACCCGGAAAAAGCCGCCGTGAAACGCGTCGCCGACGAGGTGGCAGGCCGTCTCGCTCTCGCCCGCGACCACCACGCACGTCGGCAGGCCGATGGCGACCTCCTTCGCGAACGACGGGCCGCCGAGCGCGCAGAGGTTGGGCCGGACGTCCGACGGCAGCACCTCGCGCATCACCTCGTCCATCGTCAGCAGCGTGTCGACCTCGATTCCCTTGGACGCGCCGCAGATCACCTGCCCTGCGTGCATGTGGGCGCCGACCATCGCGACGACGATGCGGACGGTCTGGCTCGGGACAGCGGTCACGACGAGGGCCACGCCGTCAAGCGCGCCGACGAGATCCGGCGTGACGGTCAGCGTGTCCGCAAAGCGTTGATCGGGCAGATAGCGCCGGTTCTGCCGTTCGCTCTGCATCCGCAGCGCCCGGTCGCCGTCGTGGTCCCAGAGTCGGACGTCGTGCCCGTTGCGCGCCAACTGCATCGCCAGCGCCGTGCCCCAGGACCCCGCGCCGATGACCGCGACCCGCTCGACGGCGCCTTCACTCATGGACATCCTCCGTCGACCAATCGGCAAAAAACGCGACGCGACGCGTGTCGACGCTCGCCGGGCGCGCGCGCGGACGGGCCCACTCGCGCAGCTCCTTCAGCCGGTCGTCCATGGTCACTGCCAACGGGATCGTGTCGCGGGCGACGCGCGCGAGATCCGCCTGGGACATCTCGCGGCCTGCCGAAAAACCGCGGAACAACGCCGCGACCACGAGCTGCTCCAGCTCCGCGCCGGAGTACCGCTCGGTGTCCTCCGCGACGGCGAGCAGGTCGTAGTCCTCGGGGTTCCGGTTCTTGCGCCGAAGGTGGATCTCGAGGATCTGCAGGCGCTCGTGCACGTTCGGAAGATCGACGAAGAAGATCTCGTCGAAGCGGCCTTTACGCAGGAGTTCGGGAGGCAGCGCGCGGACGTCGTTGGCCGTGGCGACGACAAAGACCGGCTTCTGCTTGTCCTGCATCCAGGTCAGGAACGAGCCGAACACCCGCCCGCTCCCCGCCCCGTCGCTCAAAAAACCCTTCTCGATCTCGTCGATCCACAGCACCACTGGCGCCAGGCTCTCGGCGATCCGGATCGTGTCGCCAAGCCCCTCCTCAGCTCGCCCCGCGAACAAGGTCGCCACGTCCAGCCGCAACAGTGGCAGGTGCCACAGGTCCGCGACCGCCTTGGCCGACAACGACTTGCCGCAGCCCTGAACGCCAAGAAGAAACAGGCCTTTTGGCTCCGGCAGCCCGTACTGCCGGGCCCGGTCCGAGAACGACGGCGTGCGCTCGTTCAACCAGTCCTTGAGATTTTCCAGCCCCCCAACCTGGCTCATCCCCATGTCCGGCTTGATGAACTCCAGGAACTTGGACCGCCGCAGCATCCGCGCCTTCTCCTCCAACAGCGCCGCGACGTCCTTGTCCTCGAACTGCCGGCCTTCCAGCAGCATCCTTGCGTACGCCCGCTTGATCTCCTTCTCGGTCAGCCCCAGCGAGGCGGTGATGAACTGGTCAAAGCGCTCGGGAGGCACTGCGATCTGGCGACGGTCCAGGAGCACCGCCAGCAGTTTGGCGATCTCCTTCCGGTCGGGCAGCGGCGCGTCCAGCACAGCAATGTCCTTCTCCAGCTCGCGGGGCACGGTCGCCGTGTGCGACAGGAACACGATGGCCTGCCTGCGCTGCTCCAGCTCCGGCTCCAGATCGCGCAGCCGCCGGACGAGCGACGCGTCGCCCATGTGCTCAGCGGCGTCCTCGAACAGGAAGAACGCTGGACCATCCACGCGCGAGATGTGGGCCAGGCCGCCGATCATCGTCAGGGTCTCGGGAAGCTGCACGCCGTCGGCCGCCACGCCAAGCTGCATCCCGCTCGTGGACCGCCACCGGTAGAGCTGTACGCCGCTAGCGGTCGCGATCTTCGCGATCCCGCGCTCGACCCGGTCTTCCTCCGCGCTCTGCACCCAGATGAGCGGGTACCGCGCCGCGACGAGCTGCGGGATGCGCGCGAGCAGTTCTTCCATGCGGGTCCGGTATCAAGAAACCCGGACTGGTGTTCGCCGTCGGATCGCGTTCAGATCAAGGCGTTACCCTCCTTTCTGAGGGGGGCGGTCGGCCAAAGGTCCGGGCCGGCCGCTCGTCTCGCGATCGCGCTGTGACGGCACGACTTACTTCTGGACCTCGATCGAGACCGGCACCTCGGCGCCGTTCTGGTAGAGCACGTTCGGGTCCGTCGCGATCGTGTCGACCGTGCCGAGCCCCTTGAGCTTCTCCTGCAGCGCGCTCACGTTGTAGCTTGGCACGAAGATCCGCACCGCCGCAGAGTCGCCGTCGTCCATCGGGTAGTCGGCGAGCGGGCGGCCTTTTGCGTCGACGATGCGACCGCCGAGCGCAGAGGCGACGCCGATGAGGTCCTTCAGCGGGTTCGCGCCGGAGGGATGGATCCGGTAGCGCCAGGGGGCAGGCGAGTAGAGCGTGGGCGTCTGCGCGCTTTGGGTCTGCGAATTCGCAGCGTAGGAAGCTGTGTTATCGGTACTTCCCGGCGTGCCGGTGGTGTTGCCGGGCGCGAGGCTGGCGTCCTTCTCCCAGTCGGCCTGGTAGGGCTCGCGGTCGTTGGCGACGGGCGCGTCTGCGTGCTGGGACGGCGCCGACGACGGGGGCTTCTGGGCAGGGTGAGCCGCGACTGCAAATCCGCCTTCATCTCCGAGGATGCCGTCTGCGTGAGGGTTTTCGGGGGCGCCTGGCGACGCGGGTGGCGCGAGTGACGGGGCGGTAGCCGCCGCGACCGTCGGCGTTGGTGGCGGCGCGTCGGTCCCTTCGGGCGGGTGATGCGTCCCAACGACAAGCAGCGCCAACGCAGCGACGGCGGCGAGGCCGACGTAGTCGTACCGGACGCGACGGAGCGCGGTCCGAAGCCGGCTCGGCGCGGGCTCCGCCATGACCCGGATGTGGAGCCGGTTCGCGAAGCCGGCGGGGGCCTCCAACGGGCCATTGGACCTCAAGAACTCCACCGCACCTCGCAGCTCCTCGTACTCGGCCCGAAGTGCGGCATCCCGCTGGATGGCCGCCTCCACCTCGCGCGCCTCGCCCGAGGGGAGGTCCCCGTCCAGGTAGGCGGAAAGTCGGTTTCTGGCAAAAAACGTGTCCATGTTCACAGGTCCTCCCGACCGATGGTCCGGCCGAGGATCGCCGCGAGCTCAGCCCGGGCGCGATGAATGCGGCTTTTCACGGTGCCGCGGGGAAGATCGAGGATCTCACCTATCTCTTCGTAGGCAAGATCCTCGATGTCACGAAGGATGAGGATCTGGCGATGTTCTTCGTCGAGGCTGGCGAGCGCCGTGGTGAGCAGGGACTCCGCCTCGTTCCGGTGCACGACGGAGTCGCTGCTGGCGACCTCGTCCGCGAACTGGCGGGCGGGCGCGTCATCGTCGGGCGTGCCGTCGATGGGCTCGTGCCGACGGTAGCCGCGGCGGGTCCGGTACAGGCGATGGTTCTTGCAGTGGTTGAGCGCGACCTTGTAGACCCAGGTGGAGAGCTGGCTCTCCCCCCGAAAGCCCGGCAGGGAGCGGTAGAGCGCGATGAAGACGTCCTGGGCGGTCTCCTCGGCGCCCTGAGCGTCGTCGAGCCAACGGCGGCACAGCGTGTAGATCCGGTCCTGGTAGCGGCGCACGATCTCGTCAAACGCGCGCCGGTCGCCGTGCTGAAAGCGGTCGACCAGGTCGCCGTCGGTCGGCCCCGCGAGCCTCAAGCTCGGGAAGGAGACGGCAGCGAGGAGCGCGACGAACATGAACCTCCGGGGCTGACTCGGGCTGGAGTGGGTGAGACAGCAACGCGGCGGAAAAGTTCCGCCACGCGGCAGGACCGGGTTAATTCAGCGGGATGCCGCCGTCGCGTTACTGTCCGGTCGGACAGGGCGAACGGCGGCGGGCAGGAACCCGTTGGATCGTACTCCTTTCCTCGTCGGTGTCGAAGGTCCGCTCGCGGGGAAGCGGTTCCTCGTGACCGTAGCGGGCCTGCGGCTTGGGCGGGATCCTGAGAACGAGGTCCACATCGACGACGCGGGCGTGAGCCGGCAGCATGCCCGGGTCCTGCTCCACAATGGCGCGGTCTGGGTCCAGGATGCGGGCAGCCGCAACGGGCTCCACGTGAACGGCCAACGCGTGCCCGACCACAAGCAGGTGAAGGAAGGCGACCGGATCGTGCTCGGCGCCCACACGTTCACGGTAGAGCTCGTCGCGGCCCTGGAGCGCGCGGAGCCGGCCAGTCCAGCGGTCGCGCCCCCAAAGCCCGGCGGCGCACCCGTCATGCCAATTGCGCTCATCATTGGCGGGATTCTGCTGCTCGTCGGCTGCGCCGGCGTGGCGTCGGCGCTGTGGTGGGCCTCGCGTTCGTAGCCCCCGTTTCGCGACCGTTGAACAAATGTGGCGCTGAACTCTTGCTCAGCTAACGACAGCTGGGTAAGCGGTTCGAGCCTCTCCAACCCTCCCCCAAATGGTGCTCTCATGCAGTCTGTCTCCTCCGCGAAAGGTCGCTTTGTCTGATTCGAACTTCTCACCACCGACCCGGCGGCCGCCAAGGCCTTTTACGGCAAGGTCGTCGGCTGGGAGACGGAGGCCTGGCCCGGCACCGACTACACCATGTGGAAGATCCCGGGCGGCGCGCAGATCGGTGGCGTGATGGCGCTGCCCGAGCAGGCCAGGGCGATGGGCGCGCCCCCGCACTGGGTCGGCAACCTCTGCGTCGAGAGCTGCGATGCGGCTGTCGCGAAGACGGTCGCCCACGGTGGCCGCGTGCTGATGCCCGCTTCCGACATGCCGGGCGTCGGCCGGACCGCGATCGTCGCCGACTGCTGCGGCGCGACGTTGGCGCTCCACCAGCCCGAGAATCTGGCCCCGGGGCACGAGGGTCAGGCGACCTTCGGCGAGGTCTCCTGGTCGGAATTGATGACGGACAACCTTGAGAGCGCGATGGCGCTGTACAGCGACGTCGCCGGCTGGGTGAAAGGCGACGCGATGGACATGGGCGAGATGGGCCCCTACCAGATGTTCGGCGTCTCGGCGGCGCGGGAGGGCACCGTCGGCGGGATGATGAAGCGCCCGCCGATGGTGCCGGTTTCGTGCTGGACGTACTACTTCTACGTGGCGGATCTGGACGCCGCGATCGCCGCCGCGACCGCCAACGGGGGGCACCTGCTGCACGGACCGACGCCGATCCCGGGCGGGGACCGCGTCGCGAACCTGATGGATCCCCAGGGCGCAGCCTTCGCGCTCCACGGGAAGTAGTCGGCGTTTACTTCGCGCCCGAGGCCAGGTTTGGCCGCGTCGTGGGGCCGCCCGAAGGGGAGCCCGGCGCGCCCTTCGGCTCGACCTGAGCCCCTTCGACTGGCTTGATGCCAGCGAGGGCCGCATCCAGCCCGGCAAGTCCGTTGGCGACGCTGTCGGCGCTGGCCTTCTCGTCCGCGATCCGCTTCGAAGCGGACGCCTCCGCCAGCGGCTTCATCTTGTCGAGGCCGGACTGGAAGGACGTGCCGAGCATGCCGTCCATGTCGACAAAAAGGCTCGCGAGCTTGCCGACAAAGTCGTTCTTCTGGTCAAACGCCCACGTCACCTTGGTCTGATCGCCGACCGGCTCGAACGTCAAGGTCGCCGTCGACATCGACTCCATCGGCTTCATGAAGTGGAGCTGCTCGACAACCCGGCTTGGCGGCGTGCTCTCCGTGATCGTCATCCGGCCCTGGCCAACGTCGCTGTCGCCGTTCCATTCAAACCAGGCGTCCTTGCCCTCGTGCACAGGCGATTGCGTGATCACCTGCTTCGGGTCGAGATCCTGGAAGGGGCTCCACTTCACCCACAGGTCGAAGTTGTTCGCGTAGGGGAACACGTCGGCCGGCACAGCGTTCACCAGGACCGAGCGCTCCACGTGCGTGGAATCCGGCTGCAACGACGCGCCAATACCCACGCCGATGACCGCGAGCGCGATGGCACACCCCAGACCAATCAGGATCTTCTTGACCATTTGAACACCTCGCCCGCCTCTTTGCACGCGACGGCGATTCTGTCGAGGGTCAGCCCGTACATCCAGGATGCCCGAACATCTCCACCCACGCGCGGCGATCGTGCGCCGGGAGGATGTGCAGGTCCGGGCGGGCCTTGTGCAGGGCCCAGAGGCGTTGGATCTGGTGGTCGACCGCGGCGTGATCGGCGTCGAAGGGTTGGGCAAGCCAGCCCTTCGGCTCGCGATCCTCGTAGCCCTCGCGCACCCAGACCGTGTCGCCGACGAGGAGGAGCTCGCGGCCGTCCCCGAGGTGGATGCGCGCGCCGAGGCTGCCGGGGGTGTGGCCCTCCATGGGGAACAGCACGACGGAGCCGTCGCCATAGAGATCGTGGCTGCTGGCCCAGGCGAGGAACGGCCCGCCGTCAAACGTTAGCGGCCGGGCGCGGGCAACCAGGATGCGCGCCTCCTTGGGCAGCACGCCGAAACCGCCATGGGCAAGTATGGAATTGGCGAGATCGATCTCGGCCTGGGGCAGGAGGACGGGCAAGCCGGCGAGGTCGAGGAGGCCGCCGAGGTGGTCAAAGTGGGCGTGCGTTGGGATCACACCTGCGAGGGTCGAGGGGTCGACGCCGGCAGCACGAAGGGCGTCCGCGGGCGTCGACGTGACCGTCCACCCGTGCGCAGCCTGGCGCAAAAAGAAGCCGCCAAGGCCGTGCACCTCCTTCATCTCCTCCTTCAACTGCGCGGATTGTCCGCCGTCGATGAGCCAATTCCCGGAGGGGGACTTGAGCAGGATCCCGCTCTGCGTGCTCGGGACGTTGGCCTTGAGCGCGCCGTGCGCGACGGCCGCGCCGTGTGGCAGCGACCCCGTCGCGAACTCAACCCAGCAAACCTGAAGATTCGGAAACGGCTGAAAGTTGGGAGGTGTCTCTGGCCCGAAGGTGACGGCTGGGACGGGCTCGGGGATGTGGTGGACGCACCCGGTGGCCCCGAGCGCCAGCAGGGCGAACACGGGGGAACGACGCAGGGCGTTGAGAAGCGTAGGATGGGACATTCGGAGCGTCTATCCTGCGCGGACCTCCGCGAACGCGCGCTCCAGGTCCGCCAGCCGCACGCCGTCCGCGCGCCGAACGCGGTCCACCTCGGCGCGAATCAGGCCCATGTCGCGCTCCCGCGCCTCGCGCCACGCCGGCAGCACGCGCGCGGTCATCCACGCGGTTCGGTCGTCCGCGACCCACGGATCGCCGAAGGCGCCGTCCCACGCGATCACCCGGCTCGACGGGGCGAGGCCGAGCCGGAAGCCGAACAGCGCACGCAGGGGAGGGCGCCAGACCGGGTCGAGCGCATCGTAGGTCGGCTGCAGCATGACCCGTTGCTCGACCCGGCACAATTCGTCGAGCGCCTCCTCAGCCAGAGCGTGCGCGACCGCGTCGTCGCCCGGCTGGGTCGGATCGTCCGGCGAGCGGTCGAGCGCCTCGTCCGCACGGGTGAACGTGGAGAACGCCTCGGCCAGGGGCGCTGGGACCACAAAGCCGGCGCGGTAGCACAGCCACGCGGGCACGACCGTGCTGTAGATGCGGAGGTTGCCGTCGGCCATCATCTTTTGCCAGGGCGGCGGGTCCGCCTCCAGCGCGTAATAGACCTGCCGGGCGACGAACGTCGCGAGTCCGAACCAGGACCCCAGGAACGGCTCATCCAGGTAGCAAGCGGCGTAGATCGCGGCGATGCGATGCGCGCGCGGAGCCGGGTCGTCGGCGTGGGGGGCGAGCAGGTCCCTCGCGACGTGTTGGGCGCGGGCGAACGGGGTCTCTTCGGGTGACGTCATGATGCGGGCGGGCGTATCAAGACGCCTTCATCCTCAGTCCGTGGGCCCGGGCGTAGAGTTCGGCGCTGTCCGACGCGTGACCGAGCGCCAACGCCTCGTTCTGCATGGCCCAGAGGACGTCGGCAGCGAGCGCGCTGCCACTCGCGACCCGTTGGGCCTCGGCGAACCGGTCCTGCGCCTCCCGCGCCCGACCGACGGCCCGAAGTTGCCACCCGGCGGCGACCAGCGCCCGGGAACGCCAGCGCGGCGAGCGCCCCACCAGCGTCGCCATCGCCCGGCCGAGCCTTCGTCGCCCCGGAACCGCCTCCCCGCCTGCAGCCCTGGCCCGCGCGTCCACCACGAGAAGATCGATGGCGACAGCGTCCGTGAAGTCCATCTGCATGTGGAAGCGCTCCCGATCCGCCCAGGCGCGAAGCAAGACGCCGCGAGCATCCTCGACAGCCCCCCCCTCCAGCATCAGCTCGCCGAGGAAGCGACGGGCGAGGACGGACGTGGATTCCCGTCGCGCGTCCGCCTCGTCGACCCACTGGCGCGCGACCAGGAGCGCCTCCTCCGGCCTCCCCTGCATCCAGGCAACCTGGGCGCGGGACGCGGTCACCCATGCTGCAGCACGGGTGTCGCCGGTGTGCCGAACCAGGTCGGCGAGGCGGTCGTTCAGGCGTGCGAGGGGTCCCGGATCCCCCAGGTGGAACGAGCACACCGCAACCGTGCCCACCGCGAGCGCTGCCAGGTAGGGATCACCAACGCGAAGCAGCCGCTCGGATGCGTCGATCGCGTCGGAATGGGAGTCGGCAACGTCCCCGGTCCAGCTCCGCGCGATCGCCCGGTGGAGCAGAATGACCGCGGCGCCCGTGGGGTCGTCGTGCTCCGCGACCTCGGCCCAGAGCGTGTCGTGGACCCGCATCGCCCGATCCTTGCGGCCGAAGGCGACGTTCCAGACGACGTCCATCGCGCGCACGCGGGGCTCCAGCGGCGCCGCCTCCCGCCAGAGGGCGTGGATGCGCAGCATCGGGGCGTTGTCCTCGGTGAAGTGCAGGTCGTGCAGGCGCTCGAACACCCGTGCGAGCCGCGCATCGGGCCGGGGTGGCGCCGGCCGGTCCCGCCACAACCGCCAAAGCGCCGCAACGTCCGCAAAAACCCCGCGAACTCCAAAGTGCAGCGGGCGCCCGAGGTAGCCGGCAACGCGCCGATAGGCCTCCAGCGCGAGGACGATTTGACCGGTCCGGAAGGCAAACTCGGCCTCGGCCTCGGTCCGGTCCGCGACCGAGAGCGAGGGCTCGGCGGCGATCCGACCGAGGAGCTCGGCGGCCACGTCCATGTCGCGCGCGAGCACCGCAACATGGAACGTCTGGAGCAGGCGTGCGGGGCTCCAAGGGCCAGCCCGGAGCAGGTCGAGGGCGACGGTGGGATCGAGGGTCAGCGCCTCACGCACCGCCGCGTCCAGCACGAGCCCGAGCCGGGGGGCGTCGCCGGCGAGAGCGGCGTAGCGGGCGACGAGAAGGGGCTCGACGGCGGGGTCGAGGCGTTGCGCCGCCTCGCGAAAGAACCGCCGGGCCTCGATCGGATCAGGGGCCCCCGCCGATCGGGGCAGGACCTGCACGCCGGTCCACAGCGCAGCGCCCACGGCTTCGGCCTCCAGGGCCCGCGCCTGGACGTCAGACTCGAGCAGCCCAGCGGCCACCGCCAGGCGGGGCCCGTAGGGCAGACCGAGAACGTCGGCACGACGCGCCAATTCCGCGCCAGCATCGTCGAGCCAGGCCAGATCCACCGCCGGCTGGACGAGCTCGGGCAGCATCACCTCGCGACCGAGTCCGTGCGGCGCGCCTGCCGCCGCGGAGCCGATCACAACGACCCCGGAGAGCGCGAGCCGGCTGAAAAACCGACGGCTGGTGCCGTCCATCCGATGCAACCCCTCCGCGAGGATCAACGTCGGGCGTGGGCACGCCGCACAGAACGCACGGAGGGCCACGTCCAGCGCCTCGCCGGTCGCTGGCCGGGGCGCCGCGTCCACCCAGGCGCGGACAGCCGGCGCCACACTAGCGAGCACGCCGCCGTGTGGGCCCAACTCCCCGGCGATCCGCGCCAGCTCCGGGCCGTCGAGCGCCTCCGCAGCGTGGCTCACGAGGGAGAGCGCCCCGGAGAGCGGCCTGTCCACCTCGCCCCACCCGGCCCGAGCCCACAGCGCGGTGCCTCCGCCGTGCACCCAGTCGCGATGCGCCTCTCCGAGGGCCCGCCCGTGGATCTGCTCCCCGCCCACAAACGCCGTGTGGAGGCCCGATCGGGCCAGCTCCAGGGCGCGCTTCACCAGCTCCGGCGGCGGCTCCGGCGGGGCACGGAGCGGGCGCGGCACGTCTGACCGCCCGGCCCGAAATCGCGTGAGGGCGAGCCACCCGGCCCGGGCGTCCGCCAGCTCAACGGTGAGCCCGGCTTCGGCAAGCCGGTCGAGCCCGGCGTTGGCCAGACCCCGGCGGCGTAGCGGCACTGCCGGCGTTCGTCCGGCGTCAGCGAGCTGGCGCGCCGCGTACGGCCGGTGCCCTGCCACGCACTCACACAGCATCACCCAGGCCGCGAAGCAGTCGGTGGTCGCGGTTGGCGGTCCGCCGTGAAAGAGCGACGGATGCATGTAGGGCGGGGTGCCGGGGAAAACCCCACCCTCATCGTAGACGTGGCGCAGACGAGCCCGGCCAAAATCGGCGAGCGCCACGCGCCGCTGGCCGCCGATGCGGCTCAAAAGCACGTTCTCCGGCTTCACGTCGCCGTGCACGAACCCCGCCCGGTGAAGTGCGTCAAGCGCCGCGAACACCTCCGCGACGACTTGAGCCCCCTCCTCGGGGGCGAGCGGCGCGCGCTCGATCTGCGTCCGCAGGTCCTCACCGTCGACGAATTCGAGCGCAAGCCAGGGCGTGCCGTCCTCGAGCGTGCCCGCGTCGAGCACGCGGACGAGGTTCGGGTGACGATTCCGCTGGGCGATCGAGGCTTCGCGACGAAACTCGTCGCGCGACGCGCGCGCGTTGCGTGTGAATTTGACCGCGGCAGTCTCGCCCGTCAGCCGGTCGACGCCAAGCCAGACAGACCCCACGCCCCCCTCGCCAAGGGGTCGGACGATCTGCCAGCGCCCCGCCTCCAACGCCGGCGGTTCGCCCGGCGGCTCAGCGCGTTCGGGCATCGGGGCTCGCGTCGTACCAGCTCCTGGGCGGGAGCACGGGGATCGGTCGCGCCACGCCGGTCGGCACGGGTCGTCCGGTCGCGGTGCTCCAGGCCGCATCCCCGGCCCGCAACGCCGAGATGCACGCGCCCTCCATGCACACCACGTCGAGCCCGTTCCGGGTCCAGTCACCGGCCGGGAACACGCGGGGCACGATCGGATCGCCTGCGAACGGGCGATGCCGCCAGTCGCCAACCCCCGGCGTGAAGAACCGGCTGCGTCGGTTCGCGTTCCGCATCACGACCCAGCGCACCTCGTTGAGCAGGGAGGCTGAGGGCTGCACCAACGCGGCCCGGTCGCACGTTCGGGGGTCCACGAGTCGGGCGTAGTATCGGAATTGGCGGACGGCGTGGGGGCCGAGCGCCTCACAGCACGCGAGCTGGTGGAGGAACCCCCAGACGAGCCAGCGGCTGGCGACGAACCAGTCCTCCCGCGCCACGTCGCTCTCCATCTCTGCCTCGGTCCACGTGCCGTCCGCTACCTTCGCCCGCCACCGGCCGCTCTCGTCGTGCGGCCACGCCCGTTTCGCTACGGCCTGGAACTTCGCGGGGGCGTCCAGGAGCGCCGCGATCGCTGCCTTGGCCTCGGCCGGCCACCCGTAGGCGTCGCGCCGGTCCTGCGTCGCAAAAAGGTCATGGTAGCCGCCACAGCTCTCCAGGATGGACCCTGAAAAAGCGCGGTCGCCGAACGGGTCCTGCGCATCCAGCTCGGCGTCCGACCAGAGCCCGCACCGGTAGTCCGCGAGCAGGCAGAATGGCCCTTCGAGACCGGTGATCGCTGCGTTTTTGAGGCCCTCGCGCGCCGCCGCAGCGTACACGATGGGCTGGGCCGTCCAGATCACCAGCTCGGTCGAGATGGTGGCGATGGGCACGAGCGGCGCCAGGCGTGCCGCGGCAGACGGGAGGATGTCGGCGAGCAGCGCGGGTGGAAGCGTGGGGATGAACGCGTCAAAGGCGCCGATGTCCACGACATCGCCAGGCCGGGGCGGGGGGCGCAGCTCGGCCTGGTGCGGGTAGCCAAGGTCCTTGCCGGCCGAGCGAGGCCCGTGTCCGAGCGTCTTGCCCGTCCAAAGCCCGATTCGCCCGTCGGCCCGCGTGTCCGTCGACGCCACCCGCCCCTCGATCACCGTGAACGTGACATGCTTCAGAGCCGCTGCGTCCTCGCGGATGTTCTCCCACAATCGCAGCCACAGCCGCTGGATCCTTGCCCCGTCGGCCACCCACATCCGCGATGCCACCGGGTCGAGGAAGCAGAACGCCAGCGACCGCACCGCCTGCGCCGCGTCGAAGCTGTACGGCGAGGCGAACGTCGCGTCGGGCGCGAACCGGAAGTGGAGCGTGCGCCAGGCCGGGTACCTTCCGGTGCCGAGGCGCTCGAGGGCACCCGGCACGGCGTCCAGAAGATCGCGAACCGCTTCGTAGACGATGTGGCAGTCCGCGATCACCCCGTGCGGCTCGTCCTGCGCGCCACTCGGGACGGGTGGAGCCACCTCCCCGCCGTCGAGCAACACGCCGATGAGCCGGCCGACCGCAGTGCCCTCGCGGACGAGGTCGCGCACGCCCCCGATCAGCGTCCCGAGCACCGCGCGTAGCGGTCCGCCGTGTCGTTTGTCCGGCAGCCCGGCCAACCGCGAAAGCGCCTCGGTGACGTGGTTCGTCATCACCGCCCGGGCCCACACGTCGTACTCGACGTCACACAGGCGTTTTGCAACGCCGTCCACGAGCACCGTCGCGGTCTCCGGGTCGGTCTGCCGCGCCTCAAGCGCCGCCGCAATCAGAACGAGGCGCATCTCCAGGTCCACTTCCGTCGAAAAGAGCAGGTCTGCGAAAGCGAGCGGAGAGACCGGGCTCTCAGCGGCAACGCCAAAAAGGAGCTCGAACAAGGCGAACAAGGGATGGATGAACGGCGTACCCCGCAGGCGGAACAACGCCCGGGTCACCTCCCGGGTGGCCGTCTCGGGCACCTCCGGGTCGCAGAGCCCGACGAGGCCGATGGACGGGCCGCCGGGAGACGGATCGTCCAGCAGCGCCTGAAAGCTCGCGATCATGCGCGAGCCGCCCGGAGGCCGGAGCATGCCGGAAAGATCCGGGCCTTCGTCGCCCCGAACCAGCAGCCGGCGCAGGTTGGGGTACCCCCAGAGCACATGGTAGCCGTGCGGGATGGTCCCTCGCTCGGGCATCGCCGCACCGTAGAAGGGGTGCCTGTCCATCCCCTCATGAGCGGCGTCGTAACGGCCGATGAACGAGCGGCTCATGGCCTTGCCCCCGAGCCCGCTCCCGTCCGACCCCTCGCCCGGGACGAGCGGGGCGACGAACACGATCTCCAGGGGATCCGGGCCGGCCACCGCCGCGATCTCCAGTAGCCGCGCGACCGCCGACAGCCCCGCGACGCCCCCGCCCGCGACCGCGATTCGCCTCATTCCCCCGCCGGGCCGAGGGGCCCGATCTCCACGCTCACCGGGGCGTGATCGGACAGGTTGGCGTCCTTGTCGATCCACGCGCGGACCAGCGGCACGTTGGGGGTCGCCAGCACGTAGTCGATCCGCCACCCCACGTCGTTGGCCCGGGCGTTGCCGCGCTGCGACCACCAGGAGTAGGCCGGGAGCTCGGGATTCAACTCGCGGAACGTGTCACGCCAGCCGGAAGCGAGCACATCGGTGAACCACGCCCGCTCGTGCGGTAGAAACCCGCTGTTCTTCTGGTTGGAGCGCCAGTTCTTCAGGTCGATGGGCGCATGGGCGATGTTGAGGTCGCCACAGACGAGCGTGGGACGGCCGCTGGCGAGCAGATCGTCGAGCCAGGGTCGAACGTGCCCCAGGAACTCGTCCTTCCAGGCCTGTCGCTCCGGGCCCGACGAGCCGGACGGCAAATACACGCTCCAGACGTCGAGCCCGGGCAAGCGGGCACAGGTGGCGCGCCCTTCCGCGTCGCTCCGAGCGTGCCCGATCCCACCGGAGAAGCGCACGCCAGCGACCTCGCCCGTCCGCGCGCTGCGTGTCCAGACAGCCGTCCCGGCGTAGCCCTTCTGCACCGCGGGCGTCCAGCCACACTTCCAGCTGCGAGGCGACCAGAGCTCGGGTCCGACCGCGCCCTCGTCGCACCGGATCTCCTGCATGCAGACGACGTCAGGGCGCGCGGCCTTGAGCCAAGGCAGCAGCCCCCGGCGCTCGGCGGAGCGGAGCCCGTTGAGGTTCAACGTGGTGACCTTCATGCGGGCACCAGTAACGCGCGCCGTTTCAGCCCTTCAACCGCCGAAGGAGCGCCCGGGCGCCCGCGTCCCCGCGGTCCAGCGCCGAAGCCATGATGGCGAGCCGACGCGCGTTCTCAAGCAAGCCCAGACCCTCGTAGACCTCCGCGAGGACGAGGTGGTACCGCGCGTTCTTCGGCTCCTTCGCCACCGCTCTCCGGTACAGGTCGATGGCCCCCCGCACGTCATCCTCCTGTGTCCGAAGGAGCTCGGCGAGCTGGAACCAGGCCGCCCCGTCCGGCGGATCGAGGGCGATGGCGTTGCGGAACGCCGCAATCGCCTCGGCGCGTTGCCCGAACTCCAGGGCGCGTCCGGCCTGGGCCACCAACGCGGCCGCCCGGACATGACGGCTTCGAAGCGCCGCTTCCTGGTGCAGGGCCAGGTACTCGGCGTTCTTCGGATCATACCGGGTGGCCAGGTAGAGGTTCGCCTCTGCCTTGCCCCAGGCTCCAGCTTCAAAGTCGGCCTTTCCCGCCAAAAAGAAGCGCTGGGCCTGCTGCATCTGCGCGGTGAGCTGAGCGCGGATCGCCTCCACGGGCGCCGGTGCCCGTGAAATACCGGGTGGAAGCGAGGTGACCGCCCGCTCCCCAGGACGAAACTGGACTTCCGCGCTGGATGCGGGCCGTTCCATCGGCCGGATCGGCCGCGGGGGCACGCTGAACGCCCGTCGCGGCGCGTCGGAGGAGATGCTCGATACCTCGCGATGGGCGCGGACCGCCCGCGTGACGGCCGCGAAGTTCTCGTCGATGACCGTGCGGAGCGCGCCGACCTCCCGACTGTAGAACCGGTCGGGGTGCCACTGCCGAACGTAGGTTCGGTAGCCGTTTTCGACGTCCCCAGGACCAAAAAGCGCGTCCAACGACAGCCTCTCGCCCTCCAGGCCGCGCTGCACCGCACCAGCGATCCGCCGGATCTCCCCGGCCTCCCAGTCCGTCAGTTCCCGCTTCTCCATCCGAAACCCCGGCGCAGAGCGCATCGTCGGCCGAACGACCGACGCGCACACTGTACCCGGGCCTCGCCGGGAGTCAAGACACTCAGTGGCGCTATTATGCTATTTCGGAGATCCTGTCGAATTCCCGGCGGCCTCAAACCGCCTCGCCTGCCAGTAGGTCATCTGTTGGACCGTGATCATGTAGACGGAAGGCAGGATGTTGATGGGTGCGAGGAGCACGTCGAAGACGGCCGGCGCCCAGCTCGATCCTGACTCGGAGCTGCCGAGCGTCGCGAGGTCTGGCGTATGTCCCGCCTGCAACGCGGTATACATGTCAAGGTAGGCAGGGGCGGAGACCGCGGCGCTGCCGGCACACGACACGACGCTGATGAGCAGGCTCACGACCGCACCCACCACAAAGCCGACGGTCACGGCGGCGGCGATCCGGATCCCGGGGCGCGCCGGGCCCATCTCCAGCAAGCCGAGGTGAAAAGCTCTTGGGAACGACTGAAACCCGTTGTCCTCCTCGTAGGCCACGGTGGTCGCGAGGCCAACGGGCAGGAGGAGCAACGTCCCGCCGGCGTACCACCCGCTGATGGCAGCCTGCTCAAAGATCCCGGCGACGAGCCACGCGAATTGCAGGCGCCAGCTCGCCAGCCGTCTCATCCCACCCGCGATGTCCGGCGTGCGCCCCGCAGAGAGATCGGCGAGGATGACGAACGCGAACATCAGCGCCACAAGCTCGATCAGCAGCTTCATGGCGAAGAGCAGCAACGCCACGACCAGCCCGTCGACGATGGCCTGCACATCGACCTTCAACAGCGTCTGCAGGAGCGAGCCCAGGTCCGGCATGTAGTGCTCGATCACCGCCTCCGGGAGCGCCGCGATCATCGAGAGCACCGCCACGATCGGCAGCCAGTGGCGGGCCTCGCGAACGAGGAGGCCGGCGGCATCGAGGATTGTGCCTGGGATGCCCGCGTCGGTGTCGTCAGCCATCCGCTCCGTTATCGCGGAGCCGAGCCAGGCCCGGGCGACTGTCACGCCGCCAGGGCAGATCGTGACGGATCAAGGCGCGGCTTTGCCGGCCACGATGTCGAAGGTCACGTACATGGCCGGGTCGAGCGTCGAGAGGATGATCGACGGGTCGGGAACGCCAAAATCGGACCAGAGCAGGTCATACCGGCCGCTCATGTGGAGCTCGCCGCCGTCCCACCGGAACGACGCGGGCACCGATACCGCGCGGGTCACGTCGCGGATCGTGAGCGGGCCGGTGAGCGTCACGCTCCCGGCGCCCGAGCCGGACCGAAGCGCGGCGACGTCGCCCGTCATGCTCGTCGCCCGGAAGGTGATCTCCGAAAACTTCGGGGCTTCCAGGCAATAGCTCAACAGGCGCGCATCCCGCGGACCGGACCCCGTCGTCAGGCTGGCCGTCGGGACGTCGAGCTCACCCTTGAGGGCACCAACGTCGATGTGCCCGGCGAAGGGGCCGGAGCCCTCGAACGCGCCCAACGTGGCGCTGCTGTGGAACTCCAAAGCGCTCTGCGGCAGGAAGCTGAGATCGCTGGACCGCACCGTCACAACTGCCTTTTCCGGCGTCGACGCCTTCGCCTGAGCGGTCGCGTGCTTGACGGGCGCCGCGTGCTTTGGCGCGGGCGTACGGGCGATCGCCAGGGGCACGAGGAGACCGAGGATCATCGCGGGATCGTATCCCCACCGGCCGACCGCGGGACCTACGGGGCCTTGATGGCGTGAAGCTCCACGTCAAACGTCAGGTTCCCGGAGGGCGCGCCAGGGCGGGCGGGTGTCTCGCCATACGCCTGCGCAGCGGGGATCCAGAAGCGGGTCTTCTCGCCCTCGACCATGAGCTGCACCCCCTCGGTCCAGCCCGGGATCACCTGGTTCAGGGCGAAGCTGGCGGGCTTTCCTCGCACGACCGAGCTGTCGAACATCTTGCCGTCGAGCGTCCAGCCGGTGTAGTCGACCTCGACGGTGTCCGTGGCCTTGGGGTGCACCTTGCCAGTGCCGGCCGTGAGGACCTTGTAGGCGAGGCCGGACTTGGTCTTCTTGGCGTCCTTCGGGGCCGCGGCCACATCGTCGGGCGCAGGGATGGGCTTGGGTGCTGCCTGGATGCTCTTGAGGTCCACGTCAAAAACGAGCATGCCGGCCGGCTTGCCAGGCTTGTTGTTGTACGCCAGCTCGCTCGGGATCCAGAAGCGGACCTTCTCGCCCGTGGTCATGAGCTGAACCCCCTCCGTCCAGCCCGGGATCACCTGCGTGAGCTTGAACTTGGCGGTGTGGCCGCGGGTCACCGAGCTGTCGAACATCTTGCCGTCCGTGGTCCAGCCCGTGTAGTCGACCTCCACCCGGTCTTCTGCGGCGGGGTGGTCGGCGCCGGTGCCCGGGGTGAGGATCTTGTACGCGAGGCCGGACGCCGTCTTTGTCGCATCGGCGGGGGGTGCGGCGACGTCGTCCGGCGCGGGGATGTCGGCCGGCTTGGGCTTTTCGGCGTTGAGCGGCTTGGCGGCCTCGGCAGGCTTGGAGTCCGACTTGGAGCAGGCCGGAGCGAGCAGCGAAACGCAGAGCAGAGCGGCAGGGAGGAGGGCGACTAGCGAGAGAGAACGCAGGGAAGGTGACATGGCGGCGCGGCTAACCGATCGCGGCGAGAACGGCGTGTCTCCATTCGTCGCCGCTGACCCTGGGCCGGCTAAGTGGCCCGGATGAAGCGCCTCTCCCGCAACGCACCCTGTCCCTGCGGCTCGGGGCGCAACGCCAAGGGCTGTTGTGCCCGGATCCTCGATGGCGAGGCCGCCCAAACGCCGGAAGCCTTGATGCGCTCGCGGTACACCGCCTACGCAGTCGGCGACGTGGCCCACCTCATGAACACAACCCACCCCGACAGCCCGCACTGGCGCGTCGACCGGCGCCTCTGGGCAACGGAGCTGCGCGAGTTCAGCACCACCACCGACTTCGTGGCCCTCGACGTCCAGTATTCGAGCGTGACGGGCGATGAGGCCGTCGTCCAGTTCCACGCGACGCTCCGCCAGCACGATGCCGACGCGTCATTCACGGAGCGGAGCCGGTTCCTACGCGTCGACGGGCGCTGGCTCTACGTCAACGCCACCTGAGCGGCGAGCGCCGAACTACCGGCCGAGGAGCTTCTTGATCCGGCACTTGATGCGGCCAAGGATGCCCTTGGGCTTGGTGCAGGTCTTCCCGTCCGCAGCCGGGGCGGCCGAAGGGGGCGGCGACGCCTTCTTACGGGGCGGAGGCGGCAATTCCTGCTCCTCCCCCGAGCCTTCCCGATCATGCGCGTGCGAATGGCCGTGCGAGTGCCCGTGGTCGTGGCCCTGGTCCGCTTCGGGCGGGGCGACGGGAGCAGGCGGGGCGACGGTTGTGGCCGCGTCTGCGGCGACGACGGCTACAGCCTCGGCAGTCGCCTCGCCGGACGGCTCCGCTGGCACATCGGCCGCCTTCTTCTTGCCTTTTTTCCCCCCACCCGCCGCTTTTGTCTTCTCGGCCAGGGCCCGACCTTCGGAGTGCAGGCTGAACGAGGTGCCGTCCCAGCGCAGGAGGCCGTCCTCGACCATCCCCTCCAGCAGCTCCGAGAGCGGCTGGTGGCTGACGAGCAGCTTCAGGCCGCACCACTCGCCAAGCGCCGTCATCGTCAGCTCGCCCCCGTTCTCGAGGAGGTGCATGCAGATCTTTTCGCGGCGGGACTGGAGGATGGTGTCAGACATTCGCCGCGACTATCCGAAAAGGACCAGCGACGGTAGGAGATTCAGAACACCTCCGCCATCATGCAGCGCGCACTACCACCTCCGACAGTCTCGATGGTCGGGATCGCGACGATGACGACGCGACCGAGCTGATCGCGCTGCTCGGGCCGGAACGCCTCCCAGGCCGTGCGGGAGAGGACGGTGACCGGGCCGTGGGCGCCACGCAGCGTGAGGACGTTGCCGCAGTAGGCGCGGACCTGGGCGGCGGTGAGGGAAATGAGCCTACGGCCAGTGTCCTGGAGGCGGCCTTCGACGGCATGCCGACCGCGAGTCGCGCCGTCTCCGAACCAGACGGCCCAGTCGACGCCGAGGCCGAGGACGACGTTGGTGTGGTAGACAGCCGCGCCGTCGAGCCTGGCATCGAACCCACTCGACGTATACCCCAGCTTCGTCGCGACGATCCAGGTCGCCATGTCCACCGTCCGGGGCGAGCGACACGCGTAGGCGAGCCGATTCTCGTGGTCGAAAACGAGGCTCCCAGTCCCTTCGACAAAGAGCCCCCGGTCCTCCAGCATCGACCAGTCGACCACCCGGTCCGGCAGGATGTCCCTGCGCTTCTCCGCCCGCCGCGACGGCACCGCCATCGGGTAGACGATCGCGCGGCCATCGGGCATCCAGCTCACCCAGTTGTTCGGGAACACCGCGTCCGGCTTCGGCGGGTCGGGCGTGTCCTCCACGACGCGGACGGTGATCCCCTCCTCGCGAAGCTGCACGACCATCCGGTCGAATTCCTCGACAGCGAGGGCGGCGAGGCGATGGGCGGGAACGTCCAACCGACGTTGGAACAGGTTCGACGCCGCGGCCTCCTCCGAAAAGGCGAAACACGCTGGGCGCACCATCAAAACCGTCGAGGCGAGGGTCATCCCCGGCATCTTCAGTAGATCCCCGGGATGAACCGCTTGGTCTGGGCAACGAACGCCCGGTATCGGTCACCGAAGGCGTCGAGGAGGATGGCTTCTTCGGCGCGCGCCCGCTGGTCGCCCGCCCAGGCGATGCCGAGGATCGAGCCCCAGATGAAGCCGTTCGGAACCCAGATGGCGGTGCCGAGCGCGAGCAGGATCATCGCGGTGTAGATCGGGTGGCGGACCAGGCGAAAAGGCCCGTCGGTGCACAATTCATGGTCGGCGCCCAGCTCCGCGCGCAACTTCCACGAGCGGAACACCCAGAGCGTCCACAGCCCGAGCAGCCCGCCGAGCCCAATGACGGAGGCGCCGGCCCACGCCGCAACGCCACCCTGCACCATCGTCGGATTCGCGAAGATTCCGCCTACAAGGCCAAGATACATCCCGGCGGTCGCCAGGGAGTGCTGGGTGATGAGCCAGCTTGGACGCCCGGAGGCGTGCACCACTGCACCGTCATTCCGGCCTCGCATCCGGTCGACCTGGCCGCGGACGATGAACGGGAACCAGAACGCGAAGTGGGCGGCGTAGGGGAGCATGCGGAGCGCGCTGTCAGGAAACACGCGGGCCTCTAACCCCCTTTTCACCGAGCAGGCGATCGCCCGGGCCGGACATTTTTTGGCGAGGGCTCAGAATCGCGTAGGGCGTTTCTGAGACGGGGGTTCGACAGCTAGCGGCGCGGGTGCAACCCATCGCCGGCGCGTGCGGCAGCGGAATAGGGGGCGCCATGGCCGGCGAACGCAACCACTACTGCGCCGGGGTGGTCGGCATCGGCACCCTCGTCCTGGCCGCGGTGGGGGCGGGCCTCTCCTGCGCTGGGAATGACCCCGCGGGCACCCCGTTCGCGATCGCGCTCGTCGTCGGAGGGGCAGCGGGCGCCGGCGCTGGGGCGGCTGCGGCAGCGCGCATCTCGGGGTTCACGACGTCGCTCGTCGCCGGGTTCGCGGTCTCGGGGCTGACGACGGCGGTCGCCACCGCGTTCGCCACCCCCCTCGCGTTCGGACTCCTGCTCTCAGCGAGATGAACGAGGAGGCAGCGAGGCTTCTGGACTTCCCGGTGGGCGGCGTCGGTGACATTTTGGCCGAAGCCCGCACACGTCGCGCGCAGTGCGATATCCGCGCGTCCCCCGGCTCCCCGGGACGGAGGCCTCATGCGCGGTGGATGGTCAATTGCAGACAGCTCTGAGGTCTACAGCGTTCGCCACTGGGGACGCGACTTTTTCCGGATCAACGACCTCGGGAACATCGAGGTCACGCCGATGGGTCCGCGGCACGACGGCGTCGACCTGAAGGCGCTGATCGACGATCTGGCGCGGCGTGGCATCAACCTGCCGATCCTGGTGCGGTTCACCGACATCCTGCGCCATCGCGTGCGGACACTCGCGACGGCCTTCCACAACGCCATCAAGGAATACGACTTTCAAGGCCAGTACCGCGGGGTCTACCCGGTGAAGGTGAACCAGCAGCGGCACATCGTCGAGGACCTCGTGTCTGCCTCCAAGCACTACCACATGGGCCTGGAAGCCGGTTCAAAGCCCGAATTGCTCATCGTGCTGGCGCTGATGGACGACCCGGACGCGCTGATCATCTGCAACGGGTACAAGGACGAAGAGTACATCGAGACCGCGCTGATGGCGAAGAAGCTCGGGAGAAACCCGATCATCGTCATCGAGAAGTTCAGCGAGTTCAAGCTGGTCTGCGAGGTGAGCGATCGCGTGGGGATCAAGCCGACCGTGGGATTCCGGGCGAAGCTCGCGTCGAAGGGCGCGGGCAAGTGGGAAGGCAGCGCGGGAGACAGGGCGAAGTTCGGGCTCACGATCGGGGAGATGGTCGAGGGCGTCGCGTACATGCGCGCGCACGGAAAGCTCGACTGCGTGCAGCTCCTGCACTTCCACATCGGCTCGCAGGTCAGCCACATCCGCTCGGTCAAGACCGCGTTGACCGAGGCGGGCCGCATCTTCGTGGAGCTGCACCGGATGGGCGCGCCGATGCAATTCTTCGACGTGGGCGGCGGTCTGGGTGTGGACTACGACGGATCGCGCACCAGTTTTGAGAGCTCCGTCAACTACACGGTCGACGAATACGCGGCCGACGTGGTCGCCGCCGTGGCCTCCGCGTGCGACGAAGCGAAGGTCCCGCACCCCAACCTCATCACGGAGTCGGGACGGGCGCTCGTGGCGCACCACGCTGTGTTGGTGTTCAACGTGTTGGGGACAACGGAGTTCCCGGCAGCCCCCGAGGTCGAAGTCAAGGAGGAAGATCCAGACGTCCTGCACGAGCTTCGGGAGATCTTCGACAGTGTGTCGCGGAAGAATTACACAGAGGCCTACCACGACGCGATCGCGGCGAAGGAGGACATCCTCTCGCGATTCAACCTGGGCCTCCTCGACCTGACGCAGCGCGCGAAGGGCGAGCGCATCTTCTGGCAGACCTGCCAGAAGATCCTGCACATCTCCCGCCAGCAGTCCTACGTACCCGACGATCTCGAGGGCCTTGAGAAGGCCCTGGCCGACACGTACTTCGGCAACTTCAGCGTGTTCCAGTCCGCTCCGGACTCCTGGGCGGTCGACCAGCTTTTTCCCGTGATGCCCATCCACCGGCTGACCGAAGAGCCCACCCGGCGCGGCATCATCGCCGACATCACCTGCGACAGCGACGGCAAGATCGACCGCTTCATCGACCTGCGCGACGTCAAGGACGTCCTTGCGCTGCACCCGCTCAATTCCCAGCCGTACTACCTCGGGATCTTCATGGTCGGCGCGTACCAGGAGATCCTCGGCGACCTGCACAACCTCTTCGGCGACACCAACTCCGTCCACGTGAGCATCGACGAGGACGGTGCCTACAAGATCGACCACGTCATCGAGGGTGACACCGTGACCGACGTGCTGAAGTACGTGCAGTATGGCAAGGCGGACCTGGTGCGCCACGTGCGGCGCGCAACCGAGAACGCGCTCAAGGAGGGCCGGATGACGATGGAGGAGGCGGCCAAGATGATCACGGCGTATCAGGCCGGACTTGAGGGCTACACCTATCTTGAGTAGGGTCTCGCGGACGATCCGGCGGCCGTTCTTCGCGGCCCCGGAGCCGGCCCCGGCGTCCATGATGCCACCAGCGCCCGTGCTGAAGTGGGCCGGCGGCAAGCGCCAGCTCCTCCCCGAGCTCATGCCGCGGATCGCGGGCGCCGGCAAGGTGTCGGCGTACCACGAGCCATTCATCGGTGGGGGCGCCGTCTATTTCGAGATCTGCGGGCGGGGCCTCCTGCCCGCTCGGGCGACGATCTCGGACGTGAACCCCAACCTCATCGACGTGTACGAGGCCGTTCGCGAGGAGTGTCCTACGCTCTCTCGGCTCCTGCGGGCCCTGCAGGAGACACACAGCGAGGACCAATACTACGCCGTGCGCGGCCGTGTGCCAGAGACGCGCGTCGAGCGCGCCGCCCGCGTGATCTACCTGAACAAAACGTGCTTCAACGGACTGTACCGGGAAAACTCCAAGGGCGGATTCAACGTCCCACACGGCAAGTACGCGAACCCCGGGATCTGGAACGAGCCGGCCCTGTTCGCGGCCAGCCGCGCCCTGCAATCGGCGGAGATCCTCTGTCGTGGCTTCGCCGCGATCGTCGAGCGCGCCAAGGACGGCGACCTCGTCTACTTCGACCCGCCGTACGTGCCACTGTCGGCCACCGCCTCGTTCGCGGGCTACGCGAAAGGCGGCTTTGGTCCGGCCGACCAGGAGGAGTTGGTGGGTGTGCTGCGTGTATTGGACGGCCGGGGCGTGAAGTTCATCCTCTCCAACTCTATGAACGAGCGCGTTCGCTCACTGTACGCCGGCTTTCGCATCGAGACCGTCCTGGCGAGTCGGAACGTGAACCGGAACGGCGCCGGCCGGGGCAAGATCGAGGAGGCGATCGTCACGAACTTCTGACCGGTGCAAGGCCGGGTTGGTTCACCACCGGGCGGCGCGGCCATCCCAGAGGCATGAAACGCCGGTCCACCAAGGAGCGCCGCTCGGTGGCTGGGAATTCAGGTGGGTGGTGAGCGAGGGGTAGGCCGACCATCGGGAGGCCGTGAGAGGCCGTGAGAGGCCGCCTTCAGTGGCCCTTAAAAAGAAGCGGTAGCGCCTCGATTGGAACGCGATCCGGTGGCGACCGCCCCGACGAGCTTCACGATAGCGGCGTCGGATGACCCTCACGCTCGCAAGCGCCCGCGCGATCTCCCAATCCCGCCAGTCCCTCGATCGCCGCCGACCGGGCACGTCCGCGCAGGATCTCGCGGACCACCTCGACGCGACGGGTTGGCTGCGAACGCTCGGCGGGATTGAAGGCTATGTCGCGCTCCACAATCGCGTTGCCGGCATCACACGCGGCTGCGTGGACACAGCGCTTGCGAACGGCGCAATTCGCGTCATGCCGGCGGTCCGCGGCTGCATCTACCTCGTGCCGAGGCGGATGACCGGCGTGCTGCTGCGCATTGCGGAGCACCTGAACCGGCGACGGATCGACGCCGAGATGGCGAAGCTCGGATGCCCGCGCGAGGAGCTGCAGACCCTCGGGATCGCGATCCTGGAGGGCCTCGCGGCTGGCGCATTATCGACCGACAAGCTCAAGAAGGCGCTGCCGGCTGGCCTCGTGCGTGGCTTTGGAGAGGCGGGCAAGAAGATGGGCGTTTCGTCCAACCTTCCCTCCGCGCTCCGCGACCTGGAATTTGCGGGCAAGGTCGAGCGTGTGTTGGCGGACGGTGGCTTGGATTGCCAATCGTACCTCTGGCGCCGTGCCGCCTCCGACCCGATGGTCGGCGTCCCTGCGGACCCGCTGGACTGGATGATCGAGGTCGGCCGGAGCTACTGGCGACACGCCGGCTTTGCCGACCGCGCGGACTTTGCCGACTGGGCGGGCATCTCGCAGAAGGACGCGAAGGCGGTGACAGCGGCGCTCGCGTTGGTCCCGGTGACGATTGAAGGCTGGGGCAAGGACGTCTACGCGCTTCCGGAGGTGCTGGACACCGTTGGTCCCTCGCCGACGGCCGCTGTGCGTTTGTTACGCTTCGAGGACAATCTTTACGCACTCCATGGCTCCGTAGCGCCGTTCGTGGACGCGCGCGATGGCGACGTGGTCGTACGCGGCTGGGGAAACGGCCGGGCCCCAGTCTCGCTGGCGATGGCCAAACACGTGGAATCCCGCACAATCACGACCGAGGGCCGGATCGCCGGATTGTGGTAGTGGGACGCGCGGAAGGGCGAGGTGGCTACGCGAACGTTCGGGGCGATCGACCCCGCAGGCGTCGCTGCCGAGCGCGATGCCCTGGCACGCCTGATCGGTGACCTCGGCCACGCACGCAGCTTCTCCCTGGACACCGACGTGCTCGTCCAGGAGCGGGCCGACGGCCTGCGGACGTAGCCGCGGGCGGCGCTGCTCGCCTACTTCGTCCACTCCAACTGCGATTTGGCGCCCGCGTCGAAGGGGTTCACCTTCTTGTCGTTCACGGTCGCGTCGAAGGTGACCTCGGTGACGGTGAGCGTCACGATGACCCCGTCGACCGACTTGACGGTGCCGTTGGCGATGCCGAGCCACATGGTGACGTCGGCCCCGAAGATCGTGGTGCTGACCCACTTGGAGAGCGATCCGGTCGCGCCGGGCGGCGGCGTCTGCCCCCCCGTTATCTTGAGCTTTACCGTGTGCGAATCGCCCGAAACCAGCGTAGCCTCCAGCGTGCCGGTGACGGTGGCCGGCGCGGGGGTCGCAGCCGCGGCCGGTGTGGCGGGCGCGGCAGCAGGCGGGGGCGCCCCAGGGTCGCCAGCCAGCGCGGGGGTGGCGAGGAGGAGGGCGAACAGGGGAAGGCGGGAAGGACGGGGCATTCGGGTTCGGTAACCCGGGCAGATGGCGAACGAACCGAGCCCGCGCGGGGGCGACGCGGCGTTCCAAAGCAGACGCCGGAACCCGCGAAGGGTTTGCGGAGCCGCCCAAGAGGTCCAGGCGGACCCGCGAGCGGTTTTGACTGTAAACTTTGAACCCTGCTCTTGACGCGTCACCAGATATCTTGTAGCCTGACCGCCTATCGGAGCCTCGCCCATGGACCGCAACGCCCGCCGCATGGAGATTTTCCAGCACCGCAGCAGCACGGTCTTCGACCGCGATCACGTGTACATCGAGGCCGCGCTGCGGGGCCGGACAGCGCGGAAAGTGCGCAACCAACTCCGGCGCCTGGAGCCGGTGGCGCTCCTGACGCCGCGGTGGACCTCGCCGCAGGCCTTCCTGGAGGACATCGCGCTCGACCTCGCCGTCGGCGAGCCGTCGATGGGCTGTCGCACGATCTCGTTCCGACCGATGATGGGGCGGAGCACGCCGGAAGCCTGGAATTTCATCCTGCGGGTGCTGTCCGAGCTTGGCGGCCGTGAGTTGGCGGGGATCCCGATGGCGCTGAACCGGCGTGGGTTCCACATCGCGGCGGCGTCGCTGCTGGACAACGCGCACGAGGCGGCCCTGGCCACCAACGCCCCGGGTACCGCGCTCCTGGCGCACGGGGCGCACAACCTGCCGGTGGAGGTCATCAGCGATCTGACGGAAGTCTGGGCCGCGTACGCCGACCGCATGCGCGCGGACCGTCGGCTTGTTGTACTGCTGGCTGGAGCGGTGGCGACGCCCGTCCTGGACGTCGGGAACGCCGCGCGCATCGACCTGGCGGACTTCGCAGAAGCGGAGGCCGCAGCGACCTTTCTACGGCACGTTGGCGGAATGCCGTTCCCGGTGCTGCAGCGGGTGAGCCGGTTCACGGGCGGCGTGCCGGCGCTGGTGGACGCATTGTGTGCCGGTGCCGCTGAGCTCGGCCACATTCCACTCCAGACCGGTGA
This sequence comes from uncultured Pseudomonadota bacterium, assembly GCA_903844155.1. Taxonomy (GTDB): domain Bacteria; phylum Myxococcota_A; class UBA796; order UBA796; family SXON01; genus CAIUMM01. Next base: position 49,397 of record CAIMSU010000286.1, read on the forward strand.
ATTGTTCCGCTTGATGGGGCCGTTGGCCGACGACGTCCGCGCCGCCGTCTCGACTGCGATGCACTCGCCTGCCCACGCGGAGCGCATCCTGGAGCTGGCGAACGGCGAGGCGCGGGTCGAGAACGCCGAGCTGGACGACCAACTGCTGATGGCCGGGCTGATCCGACGGTCGCGGGTCACAGGGCTGCCGCACGTCGAGCTTCGCGCGCCGGCGCTGGCCGCTGTGTTCTAGACCCATCGCCGCCCAACGCGAGCCGATGCGCCGCGTAGCGGCTCACCGAGCGGTGCCGTCGGGCATACAAAAGCAGCGATCCGCGCGCGCATAGGTCGTCTGCGGGTTTGACCGCGAGGCGGAATTCCGCCACGATGAGCATCTCAGAGTCGAGGCCGCATCCATGGAGACCGTCGCCCACCCCGAACCCCGCGCGGACGCCCGCCCGCCCGCCCGTCCAGGCACCCTCGCCCGTCACCCTCGCACGCCGTCGCCCGCCCCTGCCGTACCCGCGTCCGCCCGGGAGATGGTGCAGAACGCGCTCCTCGGCCAACGCGTCCAGCCCGCCGCCAACGTGCCGATCGACTCGGAGTACGCCGCCCGGCCCTTCCACGTCGTACTCGTCACCATCTACAGCGTCGAGAACGCGGGCATCCGCTACGTCTCCGCGGCGCTGAAGCGCGCAGGGTTCGACACCACCATCGTGTTCTTGCGCGACTGGCGCCACAACCAGCTTGAAATGCCGAGCGACCGCGAGTTTCGCATGGTGCTCGACATCATCCGGCAGAAGGGCGCGGACATGGTCGGCGTGGGCTTCATGTCGTCGCTCCTGCCGATGGCGCGCGAGCTCTCCAAGCGGATCAAGGCGACTTTTCCGGACACGCCGCTCGTCTGGGGCGGCATCCATCCGACCAGCGTGCCCGCGGAGTGCATGAAGGACACCGACTACCTTTGCGTGGGCGAAGGCGAGCTTGCCGCGATCGACCTCGCCACCGCGCTGCGCGACGGCCTGCCGACGCACAACATCCCGAACATCTGGGCGAACCTCGACGGGCAGATCTACCAGAACAAGCCGCGCCCGCTCATGCAGGAGCTGGACTGGCTGCCGTACCCGGACGTCGTCGACGATAACAAATACTACATCGAAGGCGGCAAAGTCCGCATCGAGGAGCCGTGGAAGCGCACGGCCGAGTACCGGATCTACTTCTCGCGCGGCTGCCCGTACAACTGCTCCTACTGCTACGTCAGCATCCTCCGCGACGTCTACAACGAGAAGGGTCGCCAGTTCTACCGCGCCCGCTCCGTACAGCACATCCTCGGCGAATTGGAGTACATCCGGACCGAATTCGCCAAGACCGCCCGCATCAAGATCGACGACGACACCAGCTTTGCGTTCGGCCAGGAGTGGATGGACGAGTTCCTCTCCGAATACCCCAAGCGCGTCGGCGTGCCGTTCGAGTGCCTGCTCATCCCGCCCATGATGCGGCCGGACATGCTGAAAAAGCTGATGGAAGTTGGGTTGATCCGCGTCCAGACCGGGATTGAGTCCGGCAGCTCCAAGGAGTCCAAGGAGATCCACAACCGCTCGCCGGGCAACACGAGCATCCTGAAGTTCGCCGAGGCGAACAAGGAGATGGGGCTCGACGTCGTGTACGACGTCATCATCGACAACCCGCACGCGACGGAGGAGATGAAGATCGAGACGGCCGAGTTCCTGCTCCAATTGCCCCTTCCCTACTCGATCTATTTCTACTCGCTCAACTACTTTCCGGGCACCGTGCTCACCAAGAAGGGCCTCGCTGACGGCAGCCTCAAGTTCGAGGAGGTCGAGGGGCAGTCCCACAAGGCCTGGCACCAGTTCCGCGTGTCGATGGACTGGCCGCGGAGCGACGAAGACAAGTTCTACCTCGCGATCTTCTGCCTCGCCTCCAAGGGCTTCGTGCCGCGGCCGTTCATCCGCAAGCTGATCGACGAGCGCGAGATCTGGAAGAAGAACGTGGAGCCGATCTTCCTGCTGGCGTGGGCCTCGAACTACATCCGCATGTTCTACGTGGCGATGAAGTACTTCGAACGGGGCGAGCTGACGTGGTTCAAGATCCGGCAGTACGGGTCGCTGCGAAAGCTGATCAGCCAGTAATGGGACTCCTGCGCTCGCTCGCGAAGAAGGTGCTGGGGCGGCCGGAGACTGCGTCGTCGACCGGGGCTGGGGCGACGAAGGCGGCGTCGGGCGATGGGGCGACGGGTGCGGCGACGAAGCCGGCGACGGGGTCGACGGAGAAGGCAGCTTCGACGGACAAAGCCGGCACGGAAAAGCCCTGGTACCTCGACGGGCAGAACGACGGCTGGGACACGACGGATGTGAAGAAGGAGTAGGTGGATGCTGGCGTTGCTGCTGATTGGGCGGCTGGCGATGGCGGCGGAGACGGTGCCGATGTCGCCGTTGCCGCTACCGGACCGTGCCGAAGGCCGAGCCCATACCGGCCGCGCCCTCATCAGAGCGGGCGCCGTCGGTGCCGCGGTTGGGCTGACCACGGTGAGCGCGGGTGTGATCGTGGCGCTGATCCCCACCCCACCCTGCAATTCCTATAAGGACAACGAAGGATACATCATCCCGGGGATGGAGCTCGGACTGGCGGGATTCGCCGTGATGGCGACAAGCGCGCCGCTGTTCATCGCGGGCGCGGTGGTGAACGCGGCGGGCCACCATCACGGGGAGGCCGCGAGGGTGCAGCTCTCCGCGGGTCCGCGAAAGGTCGTCCTGTCGGGGACGTTCTGAGCGCCGACTACGGCAACAATTCCGCGACCTTCCACATCAATCCCAGCTCCGGCACCTCGACCTCCAGCGTGTCGTCCAGCAGCGTCACGCGGTGGTAACGACCGTCGCCCGGCTGCTCGTGGACCTCGATGCGGCGCTCCGGCAGGTTGACGAGCCAGTACACGGGCACGCCCGCGCTCGCGTAGATCGCGGCTTTCTCATGGTCTATCTGTCCGGACGAGAACGCCACTTCGACGACGAGGACGGTCTCCGAGCCGAGGGGGTGGCGGTCGAGGAACTCCGCCCGGGAGACGGAGATGTCTGGCTCGGGGACGCTATGCGCGTCGCACCGGAGCGGGACCTGGTCCTTGACGAACCGGATCTCGCCGTAGGCCCGGTCAAGCCGGCGACGGAGTCGATCCTTGATGGTGGAGTGCAGCGGACCTTGCGGTGGCATGAAAACGAGCTCCCCATCAATCAGCTCATACGGATCTTCCGGCCGAATCACCCCAGCCTCAACGATCTTGTCGATCTCGACGGCGGTCCATCGGCGGTTCTGGTGTTGCGCGAGCATGGCACAGCATAGCCGAGTGGATGCGGGACCGCGTGTTCGCCCGACTCACGCGCCTGCGGTGGACTCATGGTCGTGTTCTTGGCGCGATCACCGACTCATGGTCCTGATTTTGGCGCGACGGAGGCGGCGCAGGTGATCTCGAAGCACACCCCGCGTGGCGCAGCGAACCGGTCGCCCAGCCTTCGCCAGCGCGCCAACCGACAAACGCCGGTTTTTCCGGAAGGTGGCCGGGCGTGCTGGCGACGTTTCGCACCAACACCCCAACCGCATCGCCATCCCAACCCTCGGTCCCGCGTCCGGCGCCAAAGCGCGCACCATGACTCCGCAATCGCGCCAAATCCGACACCTTGACCCCCGGCCTGGCTCCCCATCCGACCGCAAATGGGCCACAGCCGGCCCGCGCCACGGACGAACCGGGTCGCGCCACTCCGCTTCGTTGTTCGGCTCGTCGCACTCGGCGATCTGCCCGGTTGGATCGACCATGGCGCGGAGGCCCCCGGCAAGCGCGGGGGGCGACATCGAAAACGTCAGGTACCGGCCGGTGCCTGCGGGTAGGGGCGCGGTGACGGTCGCTTCGCCGACGACGTCCTCGAAGTCGATGCTCTCCAGCTCAACGTCGAAGTCGGCGTCCACCGCCCGTTCGCTGGCGTTCGCAACGCGGACGGTCACGATCGCGTCCGTGGCGCAGTCCGCGACGCAAACGTCCGTGATCGCGACCGCCAGATCCGGCAGGCTGGCCAACGCCGCCGCCCCGCCCTGCCATACGTTCTGGCCCTGCGTCGCGAGCGTGGCGCCGGTGTGGTCGAGGACGACGAGAACGCCGCCGTCGTTGACGAGGATCTCGTGGAGACCGTCGCCGTCGAGATCGGCGAGCGAGAACGGGGCCAGTTGCGTTCGGGCGAGGTGTATGTCCACAGCGGCGTGGGGTCCGTTAGGAGGCGTTGTACCCGTTGCCGCCGGAGTGCAAACAGGTCGCAAGCAACATGCCGTCCGCGTGGAACATGTTGACCTCGCCTTCCGCACGCGCGCGGCGTGGAGCGCCCAGGCGGCGGCGGGAGGCGTCACCCGCCACTTCTCGATGAACTCCCCGGTGAATGGCGTGATCGTCCCGCCGCAAGTCACGGTGATGGGCTCGGCGGCATCGGGCGGCGCGACGTCCGGGACGGCCCGAACCCCGTGACAACCTGTGACCACGCCGACGGCCCCGCGCCTGAAGGAACCGGCCCCAGCCGCGTTCCAGCTTGTGAAGGTTCGGATTTCCCGGCCCTTCACCCGGCGGAAAGCCGCCGATTCGAGGTACGTCATGTTCGCAGCCCTCCCCCTCCTCGCCGCCCTGCTCACCACTCCCGCCCACGCCGGTGTCGTGGTTCGCGTCGGTGTCCCCGGGCTGTCCATCGCCTTCAACCCCTGGGCCCCTGACTACCGCCCCGCGCCCCGCCCCGGGTACAACTGGGTCGCCGGCTACTACAACGGCTACGGCGAGTTCGTCCCCGGCCGCTGGGTCCCCAACTACAGCCGCGCCGGGTACGGCTGGGTGGACGGCTACTGGAACGGTGGCAACTGGATGGACGGCTACTGGCGCGAGGAGCGCCGCGCCGGCTTCGCCTGGGTCAACGGGTACTACTCCAGCGGCCGCTGGGTCGACGGGTACTGGGGCGCCGAGCGCGCCGAAGCCGCCCGCGACGCCTGGGCCCGGGACGCCCGCGCTGACGGCTACGAGGCCGACCGCCGCGCCGCCGCCTACGGGGAGTCTCGCGCGAACCGCGGTGAGGCCGACCGCCGCGCCTCGGAGGCCCGGGCCCACAGCGACGCCCGCAACAGCCACACCTACGCCAGCAACTCGCAGGCGGCCCATGACCAGGCGGCGCAGGACCGGGCGCAGCAGGACCGCGGCAGCTCGAACAGCGGTAGCCAGCACGGCTCCAGCAGCTCCTCCGGGTCCAACAGCCAGCACGGATCCAGCGGGTCCTCCGGGTCCTCCGGGTCCAACAGCCAGCACGGATCCAGCGGGTCCTCCGGGTCCTCCGGGTCCAACAGCCAGCACGGATCCAGCGGGTCCTCCGGGTCCAGCGGCTCGACGACCTCGTCGACCAGCCACCAGGCCGCGACGCACGCCAACCACGCGAGCACGCAGCGCCGCAGCCACTGATCCAGCGGCCAGGCACACCGGGCGCGGTCCTTCAAGGGGCCGCGCCCTTCGCCGTTCCGGCTATGGTTGCTGACATGACCATCCCAGTCTGTCCCCTCCCCCGCACGATCATCGCCGGCTTTTGGCTCCTCGTCCCGCTGGCCGGCTGCGCCGAATCCCTCACCAGCGACAACGGCGTCGTCTCCATCGACTTTCCCGACGCGCACGGCCTCGCCAACCGCGTGGTCGTCGTCGGCACGCGCCTCTGCCCCGACGTGATCACGGATGTGGCCAGCAACGAGACCGTGACCGACTGCTACACCATCCAGCCGGACGCCGCCTGGCAGGTCGCCAGCGGGTGCTACGACGCGTTGGCCGTCGGCAACGCAGCGCTCAACCTGGCGCCGCAGGATTGCACCGTCGCCGACGCACCGTTCACCGCGCAGCCCGACAGCCTGAGCGTGGATGTGCTCGCCGCTGCCGACGCGACCGCGAGCGTCCAGTGGCTGGAGGAGGTGCCCGACGAGAACGGCTTCACGATGACGACGCCCATTCCCGGCGGCATTGTTCCGGCTGACGGCGACCCGATCCGCGTCGCGACGGGCGCGTCGATGCTCCTCACCCCCGAGCTGCAGCGCACCGCCGACGGCGAGACGGTCGGCTGGGGGAGTCCGAACCTGGGTGTGACGGTGGACGGGCAGGGCGTGGCGGCGAGCTACGCGACCACAAACGGCAGCACCAACGTGCCCATCAGCGTGGCCAGCGGTGCGTCTGCCACGCTGATCTGGACGGACGGGGCGTCGTCGTGGCCGCTCACGGCGGTCGTCGCGGACGAGGGGCCGTTCACGCTGTCGAGCGTCTACGTCGGCGTCGTGGACGACCAGAATGGCGTCACTGTGCCGATCGGAGCGCGCGCAGTGGTCCTTGACGCCGCTGGCGAAATCGCGTTCGGCGCTCCCGTGACCTGGACGTCGGACATCCTCGACCTCAAGCAAGGCGTGACCGACAGCATGCCGTCGAGCGACTACGCGGAACTGTCCGACGATTGTCGCGATCCAAACACCCTCTCCGGCGAACAGCACGCCACGCTGACCGCCACGCTGGGCGACCAGACCATCACCTCGGACGTCGTCTGGACGCCCGCGCCGGGTGACGGCAGCCCGTGGGCCCCCGCCGCGACCTGCCCCGGCGCCAGCCCCGTCAGCGGCCCGGACTGCGGCTGCGCGACGACCTCGACCGGGGCGGTCAACGTCGCCGCCGCCCTCGTCGCCGGCCTCGCGCTGCTACGACGCCGTCGCTGACGGCATCGTCGCGACTCAGACCACCTCGAACGCCTTGACCTTCGCGGCGCCGCCAACCAGCTCCGCGCGACAAGCCAGTCGCAACGTGGTTGGGAAGCCGTTGTCCTTGAGCGTCCCGCGCTCGCGCGCGTCCTGCGCGGTCAGGTTCTCGGCGCCCTCGAGCACCTCGACCCGGCACGTCCCGCAGGAGGAGTCCGAGCACCCCGAGGAGATCGGGTGCTTCATCCGGCCGGAGATCGCGAGCAGCGTGCTCTCGGGCACCGACTCCGTGGCCTGCTCACCCTTGGGGCTCACGACGGTGAGCGAGACCTTCGGCGCCTCGGCCGCGGCCGCTCCCGCGCCATCGAGGGGGATGCCAAACAGGCGCTTGAGCCGACGACGGATGCCAAAGGGGGTTGCCATCGGGCCGCGCTAATCCGGTTCCGCCCCGCCCGCCGGCCCCGTTTCCACGTCCAGCACGTCCACAACCAGCGCCGTCGCGTCATCCGTGCCCTTTCTGCGATCAACCTCACTGATGATCGCCTGCGCCGCGAGCGCCGGCGAAGCACCCAGCGCCCACCACGTGTCGCGCAGCTCATCCGCAGGGACGACCTCCGTCACGCCGTCCGTCACGAGAAGGAACAGGTCGCCAGCGAACAGATCGTCGGACCACACCTGCATGACCTTCGCGACCTCCGGACCCATGCCCATGTAGGCGCCCAGCCCGCGCCCACCCCGGTGCGCCTGCGTGATCCGAAGCGTCTCCCCATGCCGGACCCGGTAGACCTGCGAATCGCCGATGTGGACGACGTTGGCGCGCCCATCGGCCAGCCACAGCAGCGACAGCGTGCATGCCGCCGAGCCCCGGGCACCCGCGCGCAGCTCCCAGTCGATCTCCGTCACCAGCTCCCGCAGGCTGTCGATGTGCGGACGCCGCTGGAAGAAGCTGTCGATCCGCGACACGGAGAGCTCCGCCGCCTCGCGCCCCCGCGGCACTGTGCTGACTCCGTCGCAGATGATGAACAGGGCACCACGCCGCGCCGCTGCGATGTACGGATGGCTCCCGTCGAGGATGCGAAAGCGGTCTTCGTTCTGGGCGTGCCGAGGGCTTTTTCGGGTGGCGGCCGCTGCGGACGTGAGCGGGAGGGTGCCGGAGACGACGGGGGCCTCCGGCGGCGGCACCGAGACCATGCTCGGCCGCAGGCGGCTGTCCGGCGGAAGCGTGCTCGGGTGCAGGGCCCTGCGTGCCACGGTCAGCCGGGCGCGCTGGAGGAGCGACGACGAAGGATCAGCGCGGCGAATCCGACGAGCGCGACCGCGGTCCACGCCCCTCCGCCTTCCACGCTCGAACAGCCGCAGGAGCTGGTCTTCGCGGTGACCGTGCCCGTGTCCTGCCCGACGTCCGAGCCCGTGTCCGGCACCGTCCCCGACGCCGTGAGCGGGATGTGCACCTCGGGCTGGCCGGGGTCGTTGCTCATGAGGACGAGGTCCGCGGTGACGTCGCCGGAAGCGGTCGGGGCGTACGTGACGACGAGGCCGTCCTCCGTCCCCGGCATCGCGTCAAACGTTGTTGGGAATACGGTAAAGTCCGAGCTGCCCTGGATCGTCGCCGTGCCGTAGGCCGAGAGACTGCCGTCGTTGCCGATGGGAACGTCGAGGTCCGCGATCTGGCCGACGTTGACGGCACCCATGTCTGCCTGGTCGATGCCGACGGTGAGCAGCGGGAGCGGGAACGAGGGCTGGATCGCTGGGAAATCCTGGAGGAAGCTGTCCGTCAGCACGTTGAACGGGATGTCGAAGGAGGCGACGGTGACGCACCCGAACACCGACGCGCAGGCCGAGATCGAGGGGGTGAGGATGACGGCGAGGTTCGCGTCCCAGGCGCCGGTGTAGGTCGTGTCGACGGGGTAGTCGCCGACGGCCTCGTAGGTGACGGGCGTGACGGCGTCCTCGACCGTGCAGACGCCGTCATTCGCGGCGATCTGGGCGCCAGAGAAGCCGACGGTCACGTCCGTGCTCAAGTCCGCGCTGAACGTGAGCGAGAGGCCGACGAAGATGTCGTAGGTGTACGTGATGAGGTTGTTGGCGACACCCGGGTCCTCGACCTGCACGCTGTCGACGGTGCCGTCGGACTTGGCGAGGAGGAACGGGTCGAAGAACTTGGTGCCGGAGAAGCTGAGCGTGCGCCGGTCGATCTCGAACGTGCCGTAGTAGCCGTAGTCGGAGAGGTCGACGGCAACGTCCGTGACGGCGTCCAGCGAGGCGTCGAGCAGGAAGATGCCGGTTCCCGGCCGCCCCGTGAACTTCAGGAGCAACGCATCCGGCCAGGAGAGGTCGGCGTCGCCCTCCATCGACACGTCGGCGCCGCCGTTGGCCTCGATCGAAAAGCCGACTTGAAGCGGCGAGCCGGCGGGCACGAACCCGGTGGAGTACTCGGCGTTCGAGAAAATCTTGGCCGTATCGGCCAATTGGACGGGCTGCGTGTCCGAGTCGAAGGCGCGCGCGGGACCGGCGGTCAGAAGCAGGGCGAGGAGGGTCATGGTCCCCGAGTGTACTACATCAGGGGCCCGGCGGCGGCAGCACGCCTTGCGGCGCGACCTTCGTTCCGGGCGCAGGCGCGGGCGGCGCGCCCGTTCCTGGCGCGGGAGGTCCAGGAACGGGCGCTGCTCCGGGCGCATCCGCCGGCGGCGTCGCTGGCGCCATCTGGCTCGGCGGAGGCGGCGAAACCCCCCGCTGGGCGGCCTTGTCCTGCTCCGGGTACTGCGCCCCCATCTTCGGTCGACCGAGTGCATCGACCGCCGCCTCGTGCTCGGCGCGCCACGCAGCCCCCTCCTCCTCCGTCGCCTGCACCTCCGGCACCGTCCAGACCAGGGCAACCTCGGATTGCTCAGGTTCGCCACACAGATTAGAGAGCAGGTTGATCACCTCGGCCAGTCCGCTCACCCCCGGCCCGTGCGTGAGCAGCAACTTGTCGAACCCGCGGTCGCGGATGAGCCAGAGATCGCGCCGGTACTGATCGATCGAGGCCTTTCCCGGGTGGTTCACGGCGCGCATGAGCGGCAGCGGCAGCGCCCACAACAGGCCGTCCGGCGACCAGAAGTCCATCCGCTCGATGGGGATGATGTCAAAGCGCCGCTGCATCGCGATCTGGGCGGCGATCGCCCGGGATCGGCCCTCAGCGTCCTTGTTCGCGAGCAACATGCTCGGGTCGAAGGCGCGGAGGCGCAGGAACGGGGTGATGTTGAGGACGCCGGCGTCGCTGGTGTCCGCGGTCAGGCCCTGCACGTCGGGCAGCGCGAACATCTCGCGCGGCCAGGGGACGAGGTCGTGCGCGACCATGTCGACGCACGCGAGCGGCACCAAAAACAGCGTCCACCGCCAGCGTGACGCCGAGGCTGCGGCGGCTGGGAGTGCGACGGCGGACAAAGCCAGGAACCGGGCTGGGAAATTGATGGGGTCGGCGTAGTAGCCGAGGTAGTGGTTCACCCACGCCAACGGCAGGATGATGCGGGAGCCCCACGGCTTCCAGATCTCGCCGTTCAACCACACGACCGTCCCGAGCGAGAGCAGCACCCCGGCCCCGGCGACCGCCAGCCAGGGTCCGGCGCGACGGGGTTGAGCGTAGGTGCCCAGAAGCGCGAGCGCGAGCGTGCCCCACCCGAGGTAGCGCCCGCCCGTGTAGGCGTTGAGCTGCCGATCGATGTGGTCGCGGTCGCCATCCCGCCATTCCACGAGCTGCTGGGGCTCGGCGGCGGCGTTCTCGAACGTCTCCAACGGGCGAGTGCGTACCCACTCGGAGAACGTGAGCGAATCGCGGTCGTCGTCCGGGTCGTAGGTCTTTGAGAAGGCGTGGAACGGCGCGATGACGAGGCCGGCGGAGACGATGGCGGTCGCCGCGTAGCGCGGGAAGAGATCGCGGTGGCGACGGAAGGTCACGAGCGCGTGCACCAGCACGCCCGTCGCCAGGAAGAACCCAAGGTAGAAGCAGGATACCATCGCGCCGACCAGCGTGGCGCCGAGCGCGCCGAACCACTTCCAGTCCCGCGTCCGCTGCGCCTCCAGCAGGCACCCGAACCCGAGCGGCAGCCACCACACTTCCCGCAGCTCACCGATGCCAACGTGCAGGGTGAACGCGACGAACGCGCTGCACTGGCTCAGCGCCCCCGCCATCATCGCGCCGCGCATCCGAAAGGAGATGACCTCCCCGAGCCAGCCCGCGCAGACGCCAAGCAGCGTGAGGTGCGCGATGGCCAGCAGGTTTGAGAGCGCCACGGGCGTAACAGGCAGCAACGCCGCGAAAATGCCGTTCAGCGGCTCGATCGGGTAGAGATCCATCCCGGATGGGAACCCGACCCAGTTCGTGTGCAGCCCCCAGGTCCCATGCAGCACTTCCTGCCGCATCCACCACAGGTTCCACACGTGCTTGATGCCGTCGCCGTCTACACTCCCGAGCGCCTGGTACATCGTGACTGGCGCTGGCCAGGTCAGAAAGAGCGCCAGCGCGAGCGACTGGAGGAAGAGATAGAGCCGGGGCACCGCGCATCCTACCCCGCCGCACCCATCCGGCGAGCCGAGCATGACCCCTCACCTCCTCGCCCCCGCGGCCCCGCTTCCGGCGCCCACAAGCGACGCTGCGCGCTGCACATTCCTGTGGAAGCCCGCCGGCTTGCCCGTGTTTGCACCGCACGGCGAGCCCGACGGACCAAGCCTGCTTTCGTGGTGGCAAGCGCAGCCGGGGTTCCCGCCGGACCCGTTCCCGCCTGGCTTTGAGGGCGGGATCGCGCACCGCCTCGACACGGCCACCAGCGGGCTGGTGCTGGTGGCGCGTACTCCGGAGGCGCTCGTCCACCTCCGCGCGCAGTTCTCAAGGAGCGAGCTTCGGAAATTCTACGTCTTCCGCTCGCGCTCGGGCCCGTCAGCGCCCGTGACCGTCGAGACCCCGCTCGGCCACCACCCCAAGAACACCCGCAAGATGGTCGTCGCCGACCGCCCCTACCGACGTTGCCGCGGCAAGTGGTACCCGGCCTGGAGCCGTTTCACGTGGCTACGCGCGGACCCGGACGTCCCCGATTGCGGCCTCTGGCAAGCGGAGATCCGGACGGGTGTGATGCACCAGATCCGCGCGCACGCGCTGTCCGCCGGCATCCCCCTCGTCGGCGACCCGCTCTACGGCCAACCCGGTGCCGTCGGCGACTACCTCCTCCACCACGCCCGCGTCGTGTTCGGCGACGGGTCCGGGAGCCCGGAAGCCCCGCTGCCGACGGGCGAAGGTTAGCCCCTCCCATGTCCTGGTTTGACCGGAACCGCGGCGAGACAGCGCCCCGCGAGGCATTTGATGCGCTCACCGCCGCCTTCGCACGCAGCGGGCTCGAAGCCGCGCTCCAGCAGCTCTGTGGCCCTCCGGGGTTACGCCGGTTTGTCGTACGCTTTCAGGACACGTCCCGGGGCCTGCGAGTCACCCGACTTGAGAGCGAGCCGGTGAAAGGGGGCGGCGGTCCACCCCCGCCGCAGACCGCCACGAGCGCCCTCCCCGCCGTCGAACGCGCCCTCGCCGGCCTGCGCAAGGCCCTCCCGGCCCCGTTCAGCTTCGATCGCGGCGCCATCGGCGTTGTGGTCGACCGCGACGAGAAGAAGGCCCCGACCCTCGACGTGACCCTGCGCCTCGACGAGGACGGCGACGCCTACGCCCTCGGAACGCTCCGCCAGCCGAAGGGCCCGGGTGTCGCTGTCGAGCAGCCCGGCTACCTCGCCACCGTCTCCGCCTGGGCCGAGCAGGCCAGCCGCGTCCGCTCAGGATGGAAAATGTGCCGGGGCGCCCAGACCTTCGCCATCGAGGGGAGCCGGTTGAGCATCCACACGCCGTCGCCCTACGAAGGTGAGGATGGCACCACCGAGAGCCTTGTGGTCACGGTGCTCGGCACGTGGGACGCCCGAAACGGCGATTTCGTCTGGCTGGTCGAGAAGCCGGTCGGCGACGAGGCGCCGTTCGTGGAGCCGGAGCTCTCGCTCACGCTTGGGCAGGTCGCCGAGCTGATGGCGTTGGCTGCGGCGAAGCTCGGCGCAATGGGCGTCTTTCAAGGCGAGACGGGGGGTGACGTCGCGCCCCGCACCGTCTTCGCGGCGATCCGATGAAGGACGCGCTCATCGTCTCGCTGCTCTCCGCGGTGCCGAAAAAGCTCGTTGCGCGCTGGATGGGCGTGTTCGGCCGTACCCGGTTCCCGGCGATGATCCAACAGCTCATCCTGCGTGCGTACGTCGCCAAGTACGGCCCGAACCTGGATGAGTGTGAAGGAACGCTCGCGGACTACGACAGCCTGACGGCGTTCTTCACCCGCGCGCTGCGCCCCGGCGCCCGGCCCGTCGACGCCGCGCCCGACAGCATCGTCTCCCCCGCCGACGGCGTCTGCTCCCGAGTCGGTGACGTCGTGAACGGGCGCATTCCGCAGGCCGACGGCATCGACTACGGCGTCGCCGAGCTGCTCGACGAGCCCTTCGAGGATGCCCGCTACGCCGTGATCTACCTGTCGCCGAAGGACTACCATCGGGTCCACACCCCGCGCGAAGGGCGGGTCACACGGTACCGGTACCTTCCGGGGCGGCTGTGGCCCGTGTTCCCCGCCGCGACCCGCCGAATTCGGGACCTGTTCGCCCGGAATGAGCGCCTTGTGAGCTGGATGGACACGGACGCCGGGCCCATCGCCGTGGTCATGGTCGGCGCGTTCGGGGTCGGGCGAATCAAGACGGTCTACAACGACGTCGTCGCCAACGATGGGGGCCTGGCGAGCGCCGGAGATGTCGACCACGCCCTTGGTCGAGCCGCCGAGCTTGGCCGATTTGAGCTCGGTTCGACGGTCGTGCTCATCGTGCCGCGCGCCGTGCGCTGGGAGGTGACGCCGGGCGCTGTCGTCCGGCTCGGCGAGCGCATCGGCAGCATCGCGCCCCAGGGGGACTGAAAAACTTGGTGCCCGATGACCGAAGCGTGCGACACTAACGGATAGGCTGTCGCCTGCGCGCGCACTGCCCGCCTCTACAGCCACCCGGAGCACGAATGACCTTCTCTCGCACCCTCGCCGCCAGCCGGCTTGCTGTCATTGCCGTCGTCGCGCTCGCCGCAGCAGCCCCCGCGCACGCATCGTCGGAGTTGCTCTGGTCCTACGACTCTTTTGGCGACACGGTCTCGGGCACCGACGGGTGGGCCGGCGATTACACGCCCGATCAGTGGGGCGGCTTCGACTACGGCGGTCACACCTGGGCCTACCCGCTCACGGACGAGGCCGGCGGCAACTGGTTCGACGACGCGCCGATCTCCAACTGGATGACCAACGCGGCGGCCCCGGTGTTCGACGGGCAGTTTGACTGGACCGCGTTCATCTCCGACGACGACGCCATCGGCGGTGTGATCGGGCAAGGCGACTCCAAGGCCTGGCTCGTCATCATCTGCGGCGACCGGAGCGGGAGCTCCTGCCCGACCGACAACGCGGGCGAGGTCGTCCTCCTCCAGATCACGAAGGGCCACGACGCCGTGGTGCTCGCCACCACGCACGACAGCTACCCGGCGGACACGCCGTTTGACATGCACATGTCCTCGGACAACGGCGTGCTGACCGCCTGGTCGGACGACGTCGGCTGGTCGCTCTCGGGCGCCATCGCCGAGGGCACGCAGATGGATCGGGTCGGGTTCTACGCCTACAATTGCGGTGGCATCCAGGGGCGCGCGGCCGGCTGCGCATTCAGCGAACCCGCGGTGTACGCGCTCGACGACGACAACGACAACGTCATCAACGACCTCGACAACTGCGAGGACGTGGCCAACGCCACCCAGGCCGACCAGGACAACGACGGCATCGGCGATGCCTGCGACAACTGCCCGACCGTGTCGAACGCCGACCAGGCCGACGCGAACAACAACGGCGTCGGCGACGCGTGCGAAGGCGGTGACACCGACACGGACACCGACACCGATACCGACACCGACACCGACTCGGATACCGACACGGATACCGACTCGGACACGGACGCGGACGCGGACACCGACACGGACTCCGGCGGCCACGACTCCTCCGGGACCATCGACACCTCGACGTTCACGCCGCTCAAGACCTCGGGCTCCTGTGGCTGCGCCACCGCCCCGGAGTCGGGCATCGCCGGCCTCCTGATCGCCGCCGGTGCCATCTTCGCCAGCCGTCGCCGCAAGTAGGCGCGTCCGCCCGGGTTACCCGGCCGGACCACCATGTCCTGGCGCTCGCTCCCCCTCATTGCGTTCGACACCGAGACGACGGGCTTCCACCCCGAGGTCGGTGACCGGATCATCGAGTTCGCGGCGATCGAATTCCGGCTTTCTGCCGAAGGCACTGTCGAGAGCCAGACCGAGCACCACTTCCTGATCAACCCGGAGCGCCCGATCCCCCGGGAGGCGACCGAGGTGTCCGGCATTCGGGACGAGGACGTGGCGCGCGCGCCGGTCTTCGCGGTCTTTGCACAGCGCATCCGCGACCTGCTCGCCTCGGGGATCACGGTCGCGCACAACTACGCGTTTGACCAGCGTTTTGTGACGAGCGAGCTCGCGCGCTGTGGCATGCGCTGGCCAAACCCACCCGCCGAGCTGGACACCCTCGACATGTCCCGGCGGCTCTACTCGGAGGCCCGTGAGCACAACCTCGCCGCGTTCTCCCAGCGCGTCGGCGTCGTGCTGACCGGCGCCCACCGCGCGACGAACGATGCTCGCGCCTGTGGGGAGGGCTTCCTGGAGCTGACCCGCCGGCACGCGGCCCCCGACGACCTCGCGGCAATGATCACCTGGGCCGACGGCATCGGCGACCCGCCCCACACAGGCCACCTCGTGCGCGGCGAGGGGGGCGTCACCCTTTTTGCGACCGGCCGGCACCAGGGCCGCCCGGTGGAGGAGCACCCGGACGAGCTCGCCTGGATGAGCCTGGCCCGGGAGCGTCGTGCGGATGGAACAGGCTGGCAACCTGTGTTTCCGCCGGAAGTGCGCGCGTGGGCCGAGCGGTTCCTGCGGGTTCGGGCCTCCGGACGAAACCCGCAGGGCGCGAAGGGCTTTGGGCCGATGGACTGGGGCATCGACCCGCCGGTGACGGGGTGACCGACCGACGATGGGGCCTCGCGCTCTGCGCGGTGGTGCTGACGGGCGCGCTCCCCTGGCTGGCCGGCGCCGGGAGCGACCGCACGCTCGTAAAACAGCTTGACAGCGAGGTGATAGCGCTCCGGCAGCGCATCGATCTCCTCGAAAAGCACTGCGGGAACGACCAGGCGCCTCCCGCGATCTACGCCGAGCTGGTGCAGGTCTACGCTGGAACGCCCGTCGTGGTCAGCCGCTCGGGGAACCGGGCGATCCTCACCTTTCAGACCGATGATCTCTTCGCCGCCGGCTCGCTGAGCGTCCGCGAGGAGGCGCAGCCCTGGCTCGACTTGCTGGCCACGTCGCTGTCGGTCCACACGGAGCTCGACGCCATCGTCGTCGGCCACACCGACAACGCCCCGGTGCCAGACGTCCTGCGGGGTCGGTACCTCGACGCGTGGCAATGGAGCCTCGGCGAGGCTTTCACGGTGGAAGACCAGCTCACGCGGCGGTACAACATCCAGCCCAATCGGTTCACGCTCGTCGCGCGCGCGCAGTGGGACCCCGTCGCCGGGAACGACACGCCCGAAGGCCGGGCGTCGAACCGCCGGGTGGCGGTCGAGCTTTTTGAGGGAAAGAACCCATAGAACCAGCCGTCAGCGCACCTCGGTCCACCCCGCGACCGGGGCGGGCGAGGCGGTCGACGGCCCAAAATGGTAGCGGTAGGTGAACGCGACCGGCACGGCGCGCCCGGTGACGACGTACGGCTCAAACGTCGACACGAGCGCGGCGTTCCGGGCGGCGTCGAGCACGGTGCCCGGGCAATCCTCGGGATCCACGTGGGTGACGACGCCGGCAGCGTCGATGGTGACGCGCAGGGCGCAGTCGGTGGGGGCGCTGAGGCCATCGGGGACGGCGGGAGGGGCGACGTGGCGGGCGCGCACGTCGGCCCAGTAGACCGGGCGAACGCCATCGCGGGGCGGTGGGGTCGATGCCGGCGGGGCCGAGGCGGGCGACGATGATGGGGGCGCGGGGATGGCGGCAGAAGGCGCGTCGCTTGCCCGAGCGGCGGCGAGCGCGATGAGGACGGCCGACAGAGCGAGCATCCCGAGGGGGTATCCGGTCTGGCCGGCAGCGACGTTCATGATACCGCCCACCCGTGCCACACGACCCCGATCCGTCCGTCCCCATCGACGTTCCAGCGCCTGTCGGAGAGAAGCCGGCACGGCGGTCCATGCGCCCGTTCGTGTTCGTCGGCATCATGGTCGTCCTCGGAACATTCGGCATTGTCCGGACGATCTGGACCTGGGGCGAGGAGTCGACAGACAACGCCGCGGTGGAGGGCCACGTGGTGACCATCGCCGCGCGTGTGGCCGGCCCGATCGCCGAAGTCCGGGCCGCCGACGGACAAGTCGTGAAGAAGGGTGACGTGCTCGCGGTCGTGGACGACGCCGACTACGCCGTCCGCGAGGCCGCTGCGCAGGCTGACGTCGACGCCGCCACGGCCGCGCGCGACGCCGCAGCGGCGCAGATGGTCGTGTTGACCGGCTCGACCGCCGCGAACCTCACAGGCGCCTCCGCGGGCGTGCAGTCGGCGTTGGCGGGCATCACCAGCGCCGAACAGGCGGTAGCGCAGGCGGAAGGGGCGCTATCGGCCGCAACTGCGCGCGCATCGCAGACCAGCGCGGACCGACTGCGGGCCGAGCAGCTCCTGGCCTCGGGCGGCGCAACAAAACAACAGGCTGACGGGGCCGTCGCCGCGGATGACAGCGCCCGGGCCCAGCTCGACTCGGCCAGAGCGGCGCTTGCAGGGGCACACGCGGGCGTGACGGGCGCGCGGGAACGGTGGACCCAGGCCGTCGCGGGCGAGGCGCAGGCCCGGACGGGAGACGCGCAGGTTCAGGCCGCTGTCGCTCAGGAGCGGGCCGCCGAAGCCCGCATGCGCCAGTCCGAGGCCAACC
Source organism: uncultured Pseudomonadota bacterium (assembly GCA_903844155.1). GTDB lineage: Bacteria > Myxococcota_A > UBA796 > UBA796 > SXON01 > CAIUMM01. The sequence goes on from CAIMSU010000286.1 coordinate 67,166, forward strand.
TCGACGCCGCGAAGCTCAACCGCTCGTACACCCGCATCCTGGCCCCCTTTGACGCCGTCGTCAGCAAAAGGTCGGTCGAAGTCGGGCAGTTGGTGGCGCCGGGCACGGGGCTGATCGGGCTTGTCGGCACGACGGACCTCTGGGTCATGGCGAATTTCAAGGAGACGCAGGTGAAGGACATGGCCCCGGGTCAACGCGTTGACATCGCGATCGACGGCCTCGGCCAGACCTTCACGGGCTCCGTCGCGGCCATCGCTGGCGCCACCGGCAGCCGGTTTGCGATGCTGCCGCCAGACAACGCCTCCGGCAACTTCACCAAGGTCGTCCAGCGCATCCCCGTGCACGTCGTCCTGCCGGCAGAGGCACAAGCCCTGGTGCGCGCGGGTGAATCCGCGGACGTCACCGTTCACACGCGCTGATCATCGTGCCCGCGCCCCTCCCAGGCTCCGCCGCGGCCGCTGTCGACTACCGGCACCTGCCACCCGAGCAGGTCCCGATGAACTCGGACATGCGCGGCGAAGGCAGGCTCGTCGGCCCGAAATGGCCGATCGCGCTGGTTTCGTCGATGGCCGCGCTCATCGCCGTCCTGGACGTCTCCGTCGTCAACGTCGCGCTGCCGTCGATCCGGGCCTCGATCGGCGCGAGCCTGCAGGACACGAGCTGGATCACCACCGGGTACATCGTCAGCAACATCATCATCATCCCGATGACCGGCTTCTTCCAGCGCCGCTTCGGGTACAAGAACTACTTCGCGGGGTCGCTGATCGTCTTCACGATCGCCTCGCTGCTCTGCTCGACGGCGTGGAGCCTGCCGAGCATCGTCGTCTTCCGATGCCTGCAAGGCCTCGGCGGCGGCGCGCTCATCCCGACGGCGTCCAGCGTGATGCTCGACCGCTTCCCCCGGGCCGAGCGCGGCATGGCGATGGCGATGTTCGGGCTCGGTGCGATGACCGGGCCGCTGCTCGGGCCGAGCGTCGGAGGCTGGCTCACCGACCACTACTCCTGGCACATGATCTTCCTGATCAACCTGCCGTTTGGCGTGGTCGAGCTGTTCCTGATGCTGGCGATCCTGCGCGAGGACCGCTCCGGCGTCGAGCGGACGCCGGTCGACGGCTGGGGCATCGCCTGGCTGATCGGCTGGCTGGCGACGATGCAGTACGTGCTGGAGGAGGGCAACACCGACGGTTGGTTCGACAGCCCCGTCATCGCGGTGTTGTCCTATGTCTCGCTTGGCTTTTTCCTCCTGTTCCTCGAACGGGAGCTCACTACCGCCTACCCGGTCGTCCAGCTCCGCTTCTTCGCCAACCGGCAGTACCTGACCGGAACGTTGGTGAACATCGGCGTCGGCCTCGCGCTGTTCGGCAGTATCTACGTGTTCTCTTTGTTTTGCGGCGTGATGATGGGGTACACGGCGGGCCAGACCGGGGCGCTCATCTTCAAAGCGGCGCTGCTGCAAGGCTGCACGATGCCGCTGATCGGGCGGTTCGGCGGGAAGCTCGACGCGCGCGTGCTCGTCGGCTTCGGCGTGCTGATGTTGATCGCCTCGCTCGCCCAGAACGCGATGCTCACGGGCCAGGAGGACTCCTGGCAGCTCGTCGTCCCGCAGCTCACCCGTGCGCTGGGGATGGGCGCCATCATCATCCCCGTCTCCACGCTCGCGCTCGACGGGATCGCCGCGCGTGATGTCGGCGATGCGACTGGCGTTTTCAGCCTCACCCGCGAGCTCGGCGGCTCCGTCGGCACAGCCGGCCTCGCAACCTTGATCACACGCCAGACCGCGATCCATCAGGCCGCGATCGCCGATTCGATGTCCACGGTCTCACCCGCCGTCCAGGCCCGCCTCGCGCTCACCCAGCAGATCTTCGCCGCCAGGCTGGGCGATCCGGCGCGAGGCGAGGCCCTCGCGCTTGCCTCGCTCAACGGCACCATCAGCCGTCAGGCCCTCCTCCTCGCCTTCGACGACGCGTTCGCGCTCAGCACCTGCGTCGCCATCGGCATGTTCATCGTCGTGCTGACGATGCGCAAGCCGATCGTCACGCCGGGGGTGGCCGCGCCTGCCGGCCATTGAGCCGACACCGCGCCGGGTTGCCCTGCCCGGATCCGCCGTATATGTCCCGGCCCGTGTCCGCCCTGAACCCCGCCGCAACCCCCATGGAGGCCCCCGTGCCCCGCCGCCCGCTGCTCCGCACCTCGCTCCCCGGGCCGCTCGCCGCCGAGCTGATCCAGCGCAGCAACGCGTCCGTCTCGCCGTCCTACACCCGCGACCATCCACTGGTGGCCGAGCGCGCGCTCGGCCTGTGGATCACCGACCCCGACGGCAACGAATTCCTGGACTTCTCCGCGGGGATCGCCGTCACCTCGACCGGCCACTGCCACCCGAAGGTCGTCGCCGCCATCACCGAACAGGCCAACAAGCTCCTGCACATGAGCGGCACGGACTTCTACTACCCGGTGCAGGGCCGACTCGCGGCCCGCCTGGTCGCCATGCAGCCCGTTCGCGGCGAAAGTTGCCGTATCTACTTTGGAAACTCGGGCGCGGAGGCCAACGAGGCGGCGCTGAAGCTGGCGCGTTGGGCGACGAAGCGCAGCCAATTCATCGCCTTCTTCGACAGCTTTCACGGCCGCACCATGGGCGCGCTCTCGCTCACGGCATCGCGCGTCCGCCAACGCGAGGGCTTCGGCCCCTTCCTTCCGGTCACCCACGCGATCTACCCCGACCCCTACCGGATGGGCCAGCGGGCGACGGATCTGGCGTTCGAGCACCTCGCGCTCCTTTTCCGCACGACGGTCAATCCGCAGGAAGTAGCGGCCATCTTCGTGGAGCCGATCCAGGGCGAGGGTGGCTACGTCGTCCCCCCAGCGGACTTCCTCCCACGCCTGCGCGCGCTCTGCGATGAGCACGGCATCCTGCTCGTGTTCGACGAGGTACAGGCCGGCATGGGACGCACCGGCAAGATGTACGCGTGGGAACATTCCGGCGTCAAACCGGACATCCTGACGCTGGCCAAGGGCATCGCCTCCGGCATGCCGCTCTCGGCCACCATCGCGTCCGAGAAGCTGATGGCCTGGAAGCCGGGCGCGCACGCGAGCACGTTCGGCGGGAATCCGGTCGCCTGTGCCGCCGCCCACGCGACGCTAGACCTGCTTGAAGGCGGGCTTGTGGAGCAGAGCGCCTCAGTCGGCGCGTTCCTCCTGAACCTGCTCAGGGAGCGCCTCGGCGCCCACCCGAACGTCGGCGACATCCGCGGCATGGGCCTGATGATCGGCGTTGAGTTGGTCACCGACCGGGCGACGAAAGCGCGCGCGATCAGCCTACGCAACGACCTGGTCATGCACGCCTTCCACCACCACGGGCTCATCATCCTCGGCTGTGGTCAGAACACGATCCGTCTCTGTCCAGGCCTCGTCTGCACCGAAGACGAAGCGACCGTGTGTGTCGACATCCTCGAAGCCTCCCTTCGTCACTTCACCGGGGGCTAGTAGCCCCGAAGGAAACCCATGCGTAAATTCGACGGCGTCGACCTCTACAACATCGACTCGATGCTCTCCGACGAGGAGAAGGCGGTGCGCCAGCTCGTCCGCGACTGGACCGAGGACAACGTCATCCCGATCATCGAGGGCCACTGCCGGGCCGGCACGTTCCCACGGCACCTCGTCGCCCAGCTCGGTGAAATGGGCGTTCTCGGCGTGAACCTCCACGGCTACGGCTGCGCAGGCATGTCCAATGTCGCCTACGGCCTCGTGTGTCAGGAGTTGGAGCGCGGCGATTCGGGCATTCGCAGCTTCGCGAGCGTGCAGGGCAGCCTGGTGATGTTCCCGATCTGGAAGCACGGCTCCGAGGAGCAGAAGCAGAAGTACCTGCCAAAGCTGGCCTCTGGCGAGTTCATCGGCTGCTTCGGGCTCACGGAGCCCGACTTCGGGTCCAACCCCGGCGGCATGGTCACCAAGGCCGTGGACGACGGCGACAGCTTCGTGCTCAACGGCGCGAAGATGTGGATCACCAACGGCACGATCGCGGACGTCGCCGTGGTCTGGGCGAAGCTCGACGGGGTGATCCGCGGGTTCATCGTGGAGAAGGGCGATCCCGGCTTCTCGGCGCCCGAGATGCACGGCAAGCATTCGCTGAAGGCGTCGGTCACCTCCGAGCTCGTCTTCCTCGACTGCCGCATCCCGAAGGACCGCATCCTGCCGCACGTCTCGGGCCTGAAGGGCCCGTTCTCCTGCCTCAACAACGCGCGCTACGGCATCTCCTGGGGTGCGATTGGCGCCGCGATGGCGTGTTTTCACTCGGCGCGCGAGTACTCGCTGTCCCGCATCCAGTTCGGCAAGCCCATCGCCAGCTTCCAGCTCGTGCAGATGAAGCTCGCGACGATGGTCCGCGAGATCACCAAAGCCCAGCTTCTCGCCTTGCAGTTGGGCCGGATGAAGGACGCCGGGACGATGATCCCTGAGCAGGTCTCGCTCGCGAAGATGAACAACGTGGACATGGCCCTCGCAGTGGCGCGCGAGGCGCGCGATATCCATGGTGCCAACGGGATCCTCGACGAATACCCGGTCATGCGCCACATGGCGAACCTCGAGTCGGTCAAGACCTACGAGGGGACGCACGACATCCACAACCTGATCATCGGGCGCTGGATCACCGGGATTCAGGCGTTCGAGTAGGGCGGACTGTCCGAAGGGCCACCGTCAAAAGCTGTATGCTGCGGCCATGATCCCGCTGCTGCTCCTGTCGACCTCTGCGCTCGCCGCGAACCCCGACGTCCCCTGGCTGTGGGCGCACGCGGCGCTCGGCGGGGGCGCTTGGCCTTCGGGGCTGCAGCTCGACACCCGGCTGCAAGCGCGAACGCCGCTCTACGCCACCAGGAGCGAGTTCTTCGCCGACAACTTTGCGGGCGCCGGCTTGCGCGCGGCGATTACGCCCGCCTACGTCCTCGCCGGCCCGCGCGTCAGCTTCGCACCAGCGGCCTTCTTCAACATGGATCTGTCGGCGAACGTCCAACGCTATTTCCACACATCCTTCGGCCCGCTCCCGTTTGACCAGCTCACCTCCGGCAAGCCCGACGCCGTCCGCGCCGCTCGCGGCACCGAGAGCTTCGCCACGACCGCGCTGACCGCCACGTGGGAGCCAACCCTGCAGGCCGAGGCCGACCCCATCGTCGTATTCGACGCCTGGACCCTGGAGATCCGCCACATGGACAAGCCCGCCGATCAGACCGCGCCTTACGTCTACGAGCCGTTCTGGGACCTGGTGCTGGCCTGGGACGATGCTGTCATCGAGCAGCAAGGCGCGGTCATGGGCATGGTGTGGAAGGGCGACAACGGGACGAGGAAGCTCTGGATCGGCGCGACCGTCCGTCATCACTGGGCGGTCGTGTCGACGGACCGGTCTCTGGTGCTGGGGGGCGTCCTGCTCGCGAACCCCGGTAAAAAGGTCCTTGGCGGCCCCGATCTCATCCTGCAGGTTCTCCCCTACATCCTTGATGACGCGGACATGAGGGCCGGCCCGCCCAACGTGCAATTCCAGATCGGCTGGGACGTGAACCGCCCCTTCCATCACTAGGCGCTACGCGGGCTTCACCACGAAATTCACCAGCTTTCCCGGTACGACGATCTCCTTGACGACCACCATGCCGTCGAGGTGCTTCGCCACGTTCTCCACCTTGCGCGCCATCGCCAGCAGCTCCGCCCCGGCCAGGGCCTTCGGCGCCCGGAACGCCCCGCGGAGCTTGCCGCCGACCTGCACCGCGATGTCGACCTCGTCGTCCACCAGCATCGCCGGGTCCCAGGCCGGCCACGGCGCGCCGTAGATCGACGTGGCGTGCCCAAGGCGCGCCCAGAGCTCCTCCGCAATGTGCGGCGCCCACGGATGGAGGATGACCAGCAGTGCTTCGGCGCTCGCACGCGTGAGCGGCTCGCCCTTGCAGGCGTTCACCAGCTCCATCATCTTCGCGATGGGGGTGTTGAACCGCAGGGCCTCGATCCCCTCCGTCGCCTCCTTGATCGCCACGTGCAAAGCGCGAGTCACGGCCGGAGACTCCACCGCACCCACCCGCAAAAGGCCTCCCCCGGTGCCATCCGCCGCGTCCTGGGTGATGAACAAGCGCCAGACCCGGTCGAGGAACCGGGACACGCCCTGCACGCCCTGGGTCTGCCACGGCTTGACCTGTTCGAGCGGCCCCATGAACATCTCGTAGATCCGCAGCGCGTCCGCGCCGTGCTGATCCACGACGTCGTTCGGGTTCACCACATTCATCAGCGACTTGGACATCTTCTCGATCTGCGTGCGGAGGGGCGTCTGGCCCTCGCGCGTGACCCAACTCCCCGGCGTGACTTCCTCCACGTCCGTGGGCAGGTAGTATTTCCCGTGCCCGTCCTGGTAGCTGTAAGCGAGGATCATCCCCTGGTTGTAGAGCTTTTGAAACGGCTCCTTCGTGTGAACCAGACCGCAGTCGTAGAGCACCTTGTGCCAGAACCGCGCGTAGAGCAGGTGGAGAACCGCGTGCTCCACGCCCCCAATGTACAGGTCCACCGGACCCCAGAGCCGCTCCTTCTCGGGCGAAAAGGGCATCTCCGTGTTGTGGGCGTCCATGTAGCGGAGCCAGTACCAGCACGAGCCCGCCCATTGAGGCATCGTGTTCAACTCGCGGCGGGCCGGCTGGCCATTCCACGTCGTCGCCACCCAATCGGTCGCACGCCCGAGCGGCGGATCGCCGCCCGCAGTCGGACGGAAGTCGTCCAGGGGTGGGAGTTGGACCGGGAGATCGGTCACGGCGTGCACGGCGCCGTCCGAAGTGTGCACGATCGGGAACGGCTCGCCCCAATACCGCTGGCGGGAAAAGAGCCAGTCCCGCAGCTTGTACCGGACGATCCGACGGCCCTTGCCGTTCGCCTCCAGCCACTCGATCATCCGGCCCGCCGCCTCCTTCGTTCCGAGCCCGTCGATCAGGGGTGAATTGACAGCCACGCCCTCGCCCGGGAAGGGCAGCTCCGGCTCGCTCGCCGACGCCGAGACGACCCGCGCGATCGCGATGCCATGCCGCTTTGCGAAGGCGAAATCCCGCTCGTCGTGCCCGGGCACGGCCATGATCGCGCCGGAGCCGTAGGTGGCGAGCACGTAGTCCGCGACGTAGATCGGCACCTTCGCGCCGTTCACTGGATTCGTGGCGTAGGCGCCGGTGAATACCCCGGTTTTCTCCTTCTCGCCGAGCTTGCGGTCCAGATCCGAGCGGTTCCGGGCCGCAGCCGAATAGGCGAGCGCGCCTTCCCTGGCAGGCCCGACGCAGAGCGCGTCCACGAGCGGGTGCTCGGGGGCCAACACGCAGAACGTCGCGCCATAGAGCGTGTCCGGCCGCGTGGTGAACACGGTCAGTTCGCCTGCTGGCGTCTCGAACCGGACCTCCGCCCCCTCCGAGCGCCCGATCCAGTTCCGCTGCATCTCGAGGATCCCCGCCGGCCAATCCAACCCGTCGAGGTCCACCAACAGTCGCTCGGCGTACTCCGTGATCTTGAGCATCCACTGCTTCATCATCCGGCGCTCGACCGGGTCGCCCGTCTCGATGTAGCGCCCGTCCTGCACCTCCTCGTTGGCGAGCACCGTCCCGAGCGCCGGGCACCAGTTCACCGGCACCTCCGCCAGGTAGGCGAGCCCGCGCTCGTGAAGCTTCAGGAAGATCCACTGCGTCCACTTGTAGTAGTCGACCGAGGACGTGTTGACCTCGCGCTCCCAGTCGTAGGAAAACCCCAAGCGCTGGAGCTGTGACCGGAAGTTGTCCGTGTTCTCCCTGGTGATCACCGCCGGGTGACGCCCCGTTCGCACCGCCGCGCGCTCCGCCGGAAGGCCAAAAGCGTCCCACCCCATCGGGTGAAGCACGCGAAAGCCCTTGGCCCGCTTGTACCGGACCGTGATGTCCAGCGCCGTGTACGACTCCGGGTGGCCGACGTGCAGGCCCGCCCCCGAAGGGTACGGGAACATGCCGAGGGCGTAGAACTTGGGCTTCTTCGGGTCCTCGTCCGTCCGGTAGGTGGCGCGCTCCGCCCAGAGCGCCTGCCAACGCGGCTCGATATCGTGCGGGTTGTAGCGGCTCATCGTGGGCTCCGTGGAAGCGCGCGGGTATCACCTCCGGCCGCGCGGATTCAACCGGATACGCTGGCCGATTGCGGGTACCCGGAATGTGGCTGGCGCTGGTCTCCCTCCTCGGCACGGCCCACGCCGGGTTCCACGACGATCTCGCGGCGATGAACGCCCGCGGCGCGAACGTTGCGCTCGCGTGCGGCTCGGCGCGTCGCATGGTCCGGGGCGTCGACACGGTCTTCCAGGCCGTCGCGCCATCCGACACCGACGGGGCGATGTGGATCCGCATGCGGGGCTTCCTCTCTGGCGATCCCGGCAGCGGGGCGTTTGCCGACGACGGCGCGTTCGCCTTCGGCATCCTGCCCGGTTCCCGGCCGGCACTGCTCCTCCACACGACCCTCGACGCCGGCACCGTCGCCGCGCGCCTCGCCGCCGTGGACAAGGGGCCCGCACCGGTCGCCTCGGGGGACGGGTTCGAGATCCAAAGTGGGACGATCGCGATGCACGTCTCGGCTCGGCCGGAGCGTGTGTGGGTCGAAGAAGGGACCGGCAGCACGCCGGTACCCGCATCTGCCGGGCCTGACGAGCTCGTCGACGCGCTTCCAGACCTGGGACCGGGCTGCGAAGGCGTGGTGAGCACTGACGACCCGAAGGTCGGCCACGTTCGCGCCGGCGTGTACCTTCCCCTGGACAGCGCCGAGGCCGGTCGGTTTGCCGTCCAGAGCGCACAGTTGTCCAGCGCGGCGGTCCTCGCAGCGCTCTCACCGGATGGACCGACGCTCCCCCCCGACGTGCACTCCCCCAACGCGCCGATCGGATGGATGACGATCGGCATCTCCACGGCAAAGGCGGACCTCAAGACGTTCCTGAAGGGCAAGGAGCTCGCACGTGGCCGCCGCCTGCAACGGCTCCTTCCCATCGATGCCGGCATCACCCTCGGCGTGTTCGAGGAGCCGGGCGCGACCGCAACGACAGCACCGGAATTTGCGGTGGTCCTCCCCCTCGCCCACCCCTGGCCCGCGCGGAAGGCGCTCCACCATGTCCAACGGCTCTTCACCCTCTTGAAGGCGAAGGTCCAGCGGCTGCCCAACGGGTTCACCGCGACGGTGGGCACGCCGCCAAACGCGACCACCGTCGTCGTCGGCGCACGAACCGGCGAGCTGGTCCTCGCGAGCAATGGCCCGCTCGCCAACGCCATCGTAGCGGGCGAGGGCCAGGCCTGGCTCACTCCCGCGGACCGGGAGCGCGCCGGCGGGTGGCTGCTTGCCATGCAACTGAACAGCGGTCCGGCCGGGATGGGGTTCAGCTTGAGCCAGCCGCTCTGGCTCGGACTCAAGGTGCAGGGCGACCTCGTAGTCGGCGAGGCCGTCGTGCCAATCGGCCCGGACGGCTGGACGACGCTCCTGAAGATGGCCGAGGCCCAGAAGAACAAGGCGGCGGCGAAGCCGTAGACCCGGTTCACGCAGCGGCCGCGTCCACCTGCGCAGCGTGGCCCTGCGATCCGGCTCGGGCCGCCGGCCCTTCGGAAGTGAGCACCGCGCCCCGGAGAAGGGCCACCACGCGCTCGGCCAGAAGCAGCAGGCCGCGCTCCGTCGCCTCCTGCGCGGAGAGGTGCCAGGGCAGCGCTGCAAGGGCAACGCCGCAGAGCGTGAAGATGGCTAGACAGCCGAGAAGGGTGAACAGGGTGTGAAGCAAGATGGGCAGCATGAGGGCTCCTGTTTTGAACTGGTGACCAGTATACCTGAACTGACGTTGCGGGTCAACGACGCCCGGACATCTTCACCGGGCCGCAGGCCAAAAAATGTCCGCCGTGTTATTTTTCTTTGCACCATGCTCGACATCGATCTCAACAAGTCACAGAAGTTCGTCCGCATCCTGGAGCTCGTCAGTCGACGGGGCGGCGTTCAAGCACAGGTTCTCATCGATCGCTTCGGGCTTGATGCCCGGACGCTGCGGCGGTACCTCGCCGACATGCACGACCTCGGCCTGCCGATCGAGGACACGGGGAACGGCACCGAGCGCACCATCTGCATCGCGCCGACCTACGCGCGGTCGGGCGTCCAGCTCACGCTCGCCGAGGTCTTGTCCCTGCATTTTGGGCGTACGCTCTACACCTTCCTGGAGGGCACGTCCTTCGCGGCGGACATGGAGGGCGCGATCGAGCGCCTGCAGCCGGCGATCGCGCGCTCCACGACGGACCTCACGCGGGACATCGACCGCAAGTTCATGGCCGTCGGCGAGCATGCCAAGAACTACGCCTCGCACCCCGACCTGCTCGATGAGGTGATCAGCGCGCTGCTCTACTCCAACCCGGCGGACGCGGAATACCGGGGCGTCCGCGGACTCGGCAAGATCTACCGGCTGGAACCGCTGACCCTCGCCGTCTACCGCCAGGGCCTCTACCTCTACGCCCGCGACACGGCGGAGGGCAAGATCAAGAGCTTCGCCGTCGAGCGCTTCGAGCGCTTTTCGCGCTTGCGCCGCGAGACATTCGTGTACCCGGCTGACTACGATCCGCGCGATCAGGTCGCGTCCAGCTTCGGGATCACCGGCGGAAAGGGCGAGGACGTCGTCGCCCGATTCTCGCCGGAGGTGGCCTTCTACGTCCGCGAGCGCGTCTGGCACCCGACGCAGCGCCTTGAAAAGCTGCCCGACGGAGGCGTGCGCCTGCGGATGCGCGTCGTTTGTGGCCCGGAATTGAAGGAATGGCTGCTCGGTTTTGGGCCGCACGCCCGCGTGGACGCCCCCGAACATCTGGTGGAGTCCGTGCGGGAGGCCCATCGCGCAGCGCTCGCCAACTACTCCGGGTGATCGGTGCGTTCCCCCGACCGTGAGGTCATCCCCGCGGTCCTGAACGCCGGCGATCGTTGCGCGCAGGACGAAGGGCTCCACACACCCGGGAGCTACGAGAACTGCCTCCGATACAGTTGGCCGCGGACGAGCCTCAGCGACCCGGCTAGTTGGGACCGCGAGGAGCGCCGCTTCCACGCTGCCTATCTCGCGGTGCTCGGAGGACTTCGCCCCTGGAACGACGGCGAATTGCTTGGCGCCGCGCGCGCGCTCGGGGTGGACGGTCCTCGCCACCACGACGCCCGCCCCGGTCGGGTCGCCCCGGTTCAGGTCGGCGACGAGGTGCTCTGCGACGTCGTCGAGGACGCCGTCCCCGAGCTGATGATGCTGCTGGAGCGCGTGACCGGGCAGCCGGGAATGCCCGCGAGGCCGGCGGTTGGCGCCGTCGCTGTGCTTGGGTTCGCCCACTGTGGCATCGAGGGGACCCGCCCGGTGGAGGGGTGGATGGACGAGTCCAGGGGCCGTCGCGCGTCGTCCGACGCTGACAGCGCGCTGGTCCGAGCGGTCCGCGTGATCGACGACGCGCCGATGGGCGTCTGGGTGGACGCCGTCGCGCTCGTGCCGATCGTCCCAGCGCTTTGTCCGCTCCCGCTGGACCCCATCTGGGCGCGACTTCCCCGCGCTTTCGCCGGCAGGCCCTACAAGATCTCGGGCGGCGCCGAAGGCGATTGGGCGTTCTCCTGCCTCATCCCGCTACCGGCCCCCGCGGCATCGACCGCGCCGGCCGAGCAAGCCCGCCGCATCCTCACCCGGCGGCTCGACCTGGAGCTCTGGGATCTCCGCCGCACCGAACGCCGCGCCACGTTTGAGGACGTTCTGCGACAGCGCCCCGAGGTGGTCGCGCGCGCGGCCGCCGAGATGAGCCGTGCGCCGAGCTGGCTGGGCCACGGGATACCGTTCCCGACGTGAAGGTCCACCACCTCAACTGCGCGACGATGTGTCCGTTCGCCGGCCGGCTGCTGGGCTATCAGGGACACCGGAAGATGGTCTGCCACACCCTGCTCATCGAAGCGCCGGACGGTCTGGTGCTCGTGGACACCGGCCTCGGCCTCGCGGACGTCAGCACCCCCCACAAGCGGCTCGGCAGCGGGTTCGTCCTCCTCTCGGGCCCCCGGCTCGACCCCGCCGAGACCGCCCACGCGCAGGTCCGCGCGCTCGGCTTCAGCCCGAACGACGTGCGCCACGTCGTCGTCACGCACCTCGACCTCGACCACATCGGCGGGGCTCGCGACTTTCCCAACGCACGGCTGCACGTCCACGCGCGCGAGCTCTCCGCAGCCCGCGAGCGGTCGACGTTGCGGGAGCGCCATCGTTACCGGACCGCGCAACTCGATTTTCCAGATCCCGTCACCTACACCGAGGCAGGCGACCGCTGGATGGGTTTTGACGCCGTCCGGGGTGCCGAGGGCCTCTGCGACGACGTCCTCCTCATCCCCCTGCATGGTCACACCCGCGGGCACTGCGCCGTGGCGGTCCAGGACGACTCCGGCTGGCTGCTGCACGCCGGGGATGCCTACTTTCATCACCAGGAGTTGGCGGAGGGACACGCCCCGTTCATCCTCGAACAATTCCAGAAGATCCTGCAGATGGACGGTCCCGCGCGCCTGCGAAACCGCGCCCGATTGCGCGACCTGCAGGCGACCTCCGGCCCGTCGACCGTCCGCATCTTCTCGGCGCACGATCCGGTAGAATTCGAACGCTTTCACTGACCCTCTACGCCTTCCTGGAGCCCCATGCGCCCGGTCCTCATCGCCCCCCTCGCGCTCCTCGCCCTCCCGGCCTGCGACACGAACACCATCGACTTCGCGATCGCGCCGAACCCCGTCGCCTTCGGGCAGGTGGATTTCGCGGTGGAGATGCCGACGGACGGCTACGCGCCGATCGCGACTTCCCTGACGAACAACGGGACGAAGACCGTGACGCTGACGCTCGAAGACTGGGACTCCGACTACCTCTGCGTGCAGGGCTACTCGCACGACAACCTGCCAGGCGTGATGGCGCCGGTCGATCCGGGTGCGGCCTACGTGCTCAACATCGCGGTCTGCGGCTACCTTCCCGGCGAGCGCGGAACGGAGGTGGACACCAACGTCACGATCGGCACGGACAGCACCCCGTCGACCTTTCCGATCCCGGTCACCTTCACCCCGCTCATGAGCGGTGGCGACACCGGCTGAGCTACACCGGGCCGGGCCAGAGCGGCGGCGGGCAGCCTTCGGGTCGTACGGCAGGGTCGGAGGGCTCGCCGAGCGCGTTGGCGACGGTCTCCCAGGTGTAGCGGGGCCACGGGTCCGACGGCGGATCCCGGAGGAGCATCCTGGCGAGATCGTCGTCGTGCCCGACGTGGGCGGCCCAGGCCGAGACCGCGAGCTCGTCGGCGGTCCGGGTGCCGGCGACGAGGTCGGCGCGGGTTCGGGGATCGGCGGTTTTGCCGCCGTCATCCGAGAGGAAGATCCGGGGCGCCCACGACGGCGTCGGACCGACGATCGCGCCCTGCAGGAGCGCCTCCGCGTCGCGCGCCCGGGCCCACTCCCCCACGCGAAGCCAGGCGCCGACACGCTCAGCGAGGGCGAGCGCGAGGGGCGATGCGGCCTGGCCGTCGATGATCTGGGTCATCTCAGCGCGTCGCGGGGCCGAGCACCCGTCGAGCCACCACCCCGACGCGCCAGATTCGGAGATCGGCGCATCCGGAGGGGCCTCAGCGCCGACCTGAACGCCGAGACCCGGCACCCAAAGCGCGTCGACCGCACCCCAGACCAGGGCAGCCGCCAGCGCCGTCGCCCCGGGGCTCCCACCTCCGGCAACAAAGGCGCCATGCACATCCCCGGGCGGGCTGCCCGCGCTCGCCGGCGAGAACAAGGCTGCCTCCAGCCGCACCCGGTCGGTCCCCACGAAGGCGCGCACGGCCCCGGCCTCGACCAGCAGCGCGTGCGTAGCGTCGCCGGAGCCTGTCAGCGCGTCCAACGCGTCGGATGGGGCGGGCTGGCCCGGCGCGAGATCGAGGGGCGGCGCGGTGTTCGCGTAGCGTTGGGGATGGGCGGCAGCGAGGATCAACGCCCGATGCAGGCCACGGCCCGGATCCCGCGCCAACGCCCGAACCGCAGCCGGTCGGTAGGTGCCGTCGAGCAGGACGAGGTCGGCGAGGAGGTCGAGGGCGTCGCCATCTCCCAGGTAGGCACGCTCGGCGATCGCGTCTCCCCACAGGCCGTGGATCGCGATGGGCTCGTCGTTCCAGGGGTCGGCGACGATGCCATGGGTGTCGAGGGCGAGGGCGCGACGGGTCCCGGGCGGGAGGGTGACGTCATCGAGCGGCAGCGTGACGGCGGGACAGCGGGCGGAAAGCGCATGCGCGCGGGCGACGACGCGGATGGGGAGGCCCAACGTGACGTCGCTCGCGAGCGTCTCTGCGGGCTCACAAAAGCCCCTGGCCGCAGGGCAACAGTCGATTTCCCGCGCGCCGGCGAGGCAAGGAGGGTGCGGCCGTTTGCCGCGCGCGAGGTCCGCCCAGCCGCCGACCCCGTCGAGGCAAGCGCCGTGGACCGGCAGCCAGGGCAACACCGCGCCTTCGAGGCGTACATGCAACAGCCACAGCGCGGCACCGGCAACGCCGATGACGACGGTGGGCCTGTGGACGCGCATGACGCGCTGACTAAGCCGGGCGGAGGGCAACCGACGCCCCGCCGATCCTGGCGCTCGGCACACCTCGCGCCAGCCTCGGCGCTGAATTCCCGCAGTTCCAAGGCCACGAACCCCGCCAGCCGGCGAGTACGCCAGCCGGCACGGTTCGTGCGCGGAACCGCGCGCCGGGGGGCCATTG
>CAIMSU010000287.1 GCA_903844155.1 uncultured Pseudomonadota bacterium
CAATGGCCCCCCGGCGCGCGGTTCCGCGCACGAACCGTGCCGGCTGGCGTACTCGCCGGCTGGCGGGGTTCGTGGCCTTGGAACTGCGGGAATTCAGCGCCGAGGCTGGCGCGAGGTGTGCCGAGCGCCAGGATCGGCGGGCCATTGCCGACGCTCATGCCAACAGGGTCAGCAGGTTGAGGCGGGCCAGCATCTCAAGCGTGCGAAAGCCGGAGTTGCGGAAGGACGGGGATCGACGAGCCAGATCCGTCACCAGCGCCTCCACGCGCTGGCCCTTCGCGGCCTCGTGCACCTGCGTGGCGACCGCGTCGAGCCCCCAGGCCTCGGGGTGGCTGTCCTTCGGCGACCGTGCGAACGCCCGCGCCCCGCTGACCGAGCGCCAGGCGTGCTGGATCGTCACGTGCGGCACGGCCGCGAGTGCGGCGCTCACCGCGTCGGGTACAGACATCCGCTCGGCGACGGTGCCCCCGAGCTCGAACGACTCGCACGCCTCAAAGCGGGCGGC
The DNA here is from genome assembly GCA_903844155.1 of uncultured Pseudomonadota bacterium. Classification (GTDB taxonomy): domain Bacteria; phylum Myxococcota_A; class UBA796; order UBA796; family SXON01; genus CAIUMM01. The sequence continues at coordinate 506 of CAIMSU010000287.1, forward strand.
CCCGTCTTGCAGATCGAGCATCCATCGGGCGAGCTCCATGGGGGTCTTGGCGGGCGGAACCGAGCCGCCGGTTTCGACGATCCATTGCCCGGACCGCAGGCCGATCGAGACCGGCCGACCCGGCAGTGACAGGATCAGCCGGCCCGTCACCCGGCGTCGTGCCGCCACGAACCAGATGCGGGCCGGTGGCAGCCGCGCGAAGGGCAGGGCGGGCTGACCCAGCCAGGCCGGAGCGTCGTCCTTGCCGACGGGGACTGCGCCCGCTGGCGCCTCGGGCGGGTTGCTGGTGCGGGTCGTGCTCGGCGTGCCGCTTGCCGCTTCCCCGAGGAGCTGCTCCAGAACGCGCTGCACGGATCGCGGCTGGAACGGCTTCTGGAGCATGATCGTGATGCGCAGGCCGCGCGACGCCGCCTCCTCGTAGATGCTGAAGTCCGGCTCCGCGCTCATCAGCGCAATGGGCATCTCCGGAAGCTTCTGCCGGATCCGTCGGGCTAATTCGATGCCATCCATCCCCGGCATGCGGACGTCTGAGATGACCGCGTGCACGCGGCCGCGCGGTCCGGAGAGCACATCCATCGCCATGGAGGCGTCCGCGCACAGGAGCACTTCGTGGCCATGAACCTTGATCATGTCCGCAAGCACCTGGCGACTCAGGGCATCGTCGTCGACGAGCAGAAGCGTGGTCATGCAGCCATTCTACGTCAGGTTGCTGGCGTTATTTGCATCTGGCGCGAAAAGTCTGGCGAAATCCTGTCGAAACCGTAGCGCCCACGCGCCCCCCGCCCGCGATAGAACGCCCGGATTGAGAGGTTTCCGATGACGCTGCTCTTTCTGCTCGCCTGCAACGGCGGCGCTGCTGTCAAGACCACCACGCATGGCGACGACTCCGGGTCCGGGGGCGTGGCCAGCTTCTCGGCGACCCAGCTCACGTGGTCGAACCTCACGCCGGGGTTTTCCGAGAACCAGACGTTGGACGTCACGAACACCGGCACCGGGGCGCTGAGCGTGACCGAGGCGACGATCGTCAACGACCCGTCCAGCGTCTTCACGACCGACTTCACGGCGTTCACCCTCAATCCAGGCGACATCGGCAGCGTGGTCGTGGCCGCGCTGCTCACCGAGGCGGGCAGCGCGCAAGGACAGCTTCGCGTCAGGACCTCCGACCCGGCGGCGAGCGAGCCGCTGTTCGATTTGATCGTGAATTGAAGTAGACTATCGGCATGGCCCAGTCCCCACAGAGCGAGTCGGACTCCACCGGCGACGGCGGTGAGGTACGGCTTGGCCATTCGCCACGGGGGCAGGCCGCGAACGAGGTCGTGCTGGCGCTGAGCCGGGCCGCGCGGTCCTTCCTGCTCTACGATCCGGCGAACGAGGCCATCCGCATCTTCCTCGACGCGCTGCGGGACACCACCGAGTCCTACACCGCTGCGTGGGGCGATCTTTCGCTGCTGGTGCGCCCGTTTGAGCTGGTCCTGACCGCGGCACCCGGCAGTGGCGAGCGCGGCACCGAGGTGGTCTTCCTGGACCGTGACCGGGAGCGCTCGCTCGCATTCAAGCTCTTCCGGGATGGGGTGCGCCGACTCACCATCAAGCGCGACGTTGGCTGGTCCGAGGTGCTGAAGCTCCTGGAGGTCCTCTCCATCCGGTACATCGGCGTCCGGCAGGCCGAGGACGATCTCGTCGTCCTGCTTTGGAAGGCCGGTTTTCGGCACGTCGAGATCGAAGCGGTCGAGGGGTTCGTCGCCGACGAGGAGGAGGACGAGACCATGGAGACCCAGGAGGTCGGCGCGGCGGAGGACGAGGAGGTCCTCGACTTGCCGATGCCCGATCTGTACGCGCGCGTGCCGGTGCGGTTCGCGGCGGTGAGCGCTGAAGCGAGCGCGCTGCTCGAGGCCGAGGATGGCATGGCGGCGATCCCCGACTTGTGCCTGCAGCTCACGCACGAGCTCATCACCCTCGTCGAAGACCCCGCCGACCCCCTCTGCTTCCTCGATGCCCTCCCGCAGCTCCGCGAGCTGCGCGACTTCGTGCAGACCGACGGGCAGCTCGCCGTCGTCCTGGAGATGGCCCGCCGCGTCGGGAGCGCCATGATCCCCGGAAAGCCGGGGCAGGCCGCCCCCGCAGCGGACGTGGCCGCGTTCCTTGCCTCCTTCGCCGACGAGCGCTCCATCGGCCATCTCGTCCGCGGTACAGACCCCGAGCGGCCGGACCTGCCCCCGGAGCTCGTCGCCCTCCTGCAGCTCGTCCCGGGCAACCACCTCCCCGCGCTCCTCGCCGTCCTGGAGCACGAGGCGGGCGAGGGCAAGCGCATCGCCCGAGCCCTGGTGGAGCGGTACGCACGGGAGAAGTCCGAACGGATTGTCGAGGAGATCCAGACGTCTCCACCGGCCCTGGCCAACGAGCTGCTGCGCGCATTGCGCTACGCCCACCCGGAGCGCGCCGTGGAGGCCGCCCGGCAGTATGCGCTACGGCCCCCCGCGGACCGCGACGGCGACGTTGAGCTCGGCTGCCTCCGGGCGATCGAGGGGGCTGCGGTGACGCCCACGGTCGTGAAGGTGCTCACTGCGTTTGTCGGGTCGGTGAACGCCGAGACCCGAACCGGGGCGCTTGCGCTGGTCGGGCGCAGGCAGGTGCAAGGGGCGTTCTCGGTGGTGCTCGACCGGGTGAAACGGGAGGGGCTGCGCGGGATGACGGGCGATGAGGCCGAGGCGTACGGCGCGGCGCTGGCGGGCGCGGACCCGGAGCTGGCGCTGAGCACGTTTCGCGACTGGGTACGGCCGAAGGGATTTTTTTCGGCGTTGGCGCCGCCGATGTTGCGGTGGGTGGCGGTCTCGGGGCTCGTGTTCCTCCCGGGGACGGAAGCTGAGGACCTGATCCGGGTCGCGTCGGAGAAGGGCGGGGCCGACCTGCAGAAGTACTGTACCGACTGCATGGTCCGGCGTCGTCGCACCGCCCGAACGTCCGCGGCGCCGTTCGGGTCGCTCACCGGCAAGCGGCCGAACCCATGACCATCGAAGCGCACGACGACCAGCAGGTCCTTGGGCAGGCGCTTGCAGCCGCGCGCGCCGGTGAGGACCGCGCTCTTGCTCAGCGGGTGCGTGATGCGGGCGAGCAGGCCGTCCGCCTGCTCACAGGTCTCTGGCGCCTGATGCGTAGCCATTCGGCCGACAACCACGCCTTTGACGTGCCAGTTCGCGATTTTGCGCTTGTCCTCGCGCGCCTCATCGATCTCCTCGGCCCGATCCACATTGTCTGCGTCGAGGGCCAGACCTATGTGAACGACATCCGCATCCGGTTGGATGAGCGCATCGGCGGCGCCGCGGATCTCGAGGAGGAGCTGGGAAAGCACCAGTCCGGAGGGCTGCATTTCGACGAGGTGCTCTCCGAGACCCAGATTCGCGAGCTGCTTCGGGTGCTCGCCGGAAAGCCGACGGAGCGCATGGCGCGCAATGGGCTTGGCGCGCGCCTGCACGACGCGAGCCTCCCGATGGTCCGCGCAAGCGGCCTGTACCGCCTCCGTCTCTCCGGTGAGGTCAACCACGCGCAGGACGACGTGCGCGATGTCCCGACGCTGCTCCATCGCGCCGCCACCCAGCTTGCGGACGCCCTTGACCAGCTCAGGGCGGGGCGTGCCCTCAACCCGCTCCCGGTGCGTCGCCTGGTCAACGACATCGTGGACGCGACGCTCAGCGCCACGCCGGAAGTGCAGGCCGCCCTGATAGGGACTCCTGTCCATCCGTCCGCCCAGGCTGGACACGCGGTTCGGGTGTGCGCGCTTGCCGTGCTTATCGGCCGCGAACTTGGTCTCTCCCGCGGGCCGCTGTCCGACCTCGGCGTTGGCGCGATCTTTCACGACGTTGGCTACGCCGTGGCCGAGGGCGCCGGCGAGAGCGCGATGGCCCGCCATCCGAGCGCCGGGGCGCGCCTGCTCCTGCGACAACGGGGCTTCCACGCCGCAAAGGTCAAGCGCCTGCTCGTCACCCTGGACCACCATCGGAGCATGTACAGCGGCCCCACCTTGCACGGGCGCATCGTGTGCATCGCGGATGACTACGACACGATGACCCGGCCGCGCCTGACTGGCGCCCGGTTCAACCCGTTTGAGGCGCTTGAACGCATGCAAGCGGTGGCCGGCGAGCGCTACGACGCCGTGTTGTTCCAGTTGTTCGTCAATCGGCTTGGCAGGTACCCGCCGGGAACGGTCCTTCGGCTCGGGGACGAGCAGACGGTGGTGGTGACCTCGGTCGCGCGGAGCGAGGAAACGTTCGCGCGCCCGATCTGCCGGGTCCTGCAGGGCGAGGCGAGAGGGGACGACGGCGGGACCGTCGACCTCGCCGAGGGGGGCGAGATCCGGGAGGTCCTCCCTCCGTAGTCGGGCCGTGGCCGTTTCCCGAGGCGGAGAACTCAGTAGACGTTGTACTCGCCCGGGGCGAGGGTGGCGTTGATCGACGTCGTCGCCGTGTAGTGGACCTCGGCGCCGTCGCCGTCCACGTCTGCGACGCCGTGAACGACGAAATCGCTGTTGTTCGGGCTCACCGTGACCCAATACACGCCACGAACCTTGCCATCGGGCTGCCAGTTCAGCGTCGTCCACTCGGGGCTTCCTCGCCAGTCCCACAGCGCCTTCCCCTCGCTGCCCACCGGGCCGGGTGCTGGCGGCACGGCGACGTACCCGTCAAACGCAGCGTCGTAGGCCAGCTCCGCGGTCTTGATCCCGTCCACGTTACCGGGGATCTCGCCGCGCTTGGCCTTGAGCTGCATCGTGATGAAGTTCGGGATGGCGATCGCTGCCATCACGCCCACCATCATCACCACGCCACTGCACACCACGACGGCGGTGACCGCGAGCACGGCGCCGACCATGGGCATTTTCGAAGGGGGAGCGTCACTCATCGCGAAACCTCTGTCGAAATGTATCCTGTGGCCAGTTTGGGGGGGCCGACGCGGGTTGCGTTCTCCGGTCGGCCCTCCTACCTTGGGTGCCCATGCCCCTGACCAACGACGAGATCGCCCGCTACTCCCGTCACCTCATCCTCCCTGAGGTCGGGATGGAGGGCCAGGCGCGGCTCAAGCAGAGCTCCGTGCTGTGCATTGGCACCGGGGGCCTCGGCTCACCGCTCCTGCTCTACCTGGCTGCGGCGGGCGTCGGCCGCATCGGCATCGTCGATTTTGACGTCGTCGACGCGTCCAACCTCCAACGCCAGGTCATCCACGGCACGCGTAGCATGGGCGTCCGCAAGGTGATCTCGGCGCGCGAGCGGATGTTGGACGTCAACCCGTTCATTCGCGTGGACATCTACGATGCGGCGTTTACGTCGGCGAACGCGCTCGGGATCGCGGCCGAGTACGACGTCGTCGTCGACGGGACGGACAATTTCCAGACGCGGTACCTCGTGAACGACGCCTGCGTTCTCCTCGGAAAACCGAATGTCTACGGGTCGATCTTCCGCTTTGAGGGCCAGGCCTCGGTCTTCAACTACCGGGGCGGGCCGAACTACCGGGACCTGTACGCCGAGCCGCCGCCGCCGGGCCTCGTGCCCTCGTGTGCAGAGGGCGGTGTTCTCGGCGTACTCCCGGGGATCATCGGGACGATCCAGGCGACGGAGGCGTTGAAGATCCTCCTCGGCATCGGCACGACGCTGTCCGGTCGCCTGCTGCTATTCGACGCGCTGACGATGAAATTCCGGGAGTTGAAGCTGGAGCGCGACCCCGCCTCGCCCCCGATCACCGCGCTGATCGACTACGACCAGTTCTGCGGCGTCCCGAAGGCGAGCGCCGACCACGGCGGACGAGAGGAACACCCGGGATCGACGGGCGCTTTCCGGCGGATGACCACGACCGACGTTGCAGGGCGACGGGCTGAGGGCTGGCGACCCTTCGTGCTGGACGTTCGCAGCGCGGCCGAGGCGGCCATCGTGCGATTCCCCTGGGCGGACGCCCTCATCCCACACTCGGAGGTCGCGGCGAGGCTCGCGGAGATCCCGAAGGACCGCGAGGTGCTGGTGCACTGCAAGCTTGGCGGTCGAAGCGCCCAGGCCTGCGCCGTCCTCACAGAAGCGGGGTACGACGCCGTCAATCTGGAGGGCGGGATCGTCGCATGGGCGAGGGACGTGGAGCCGGGGATGCCCACCTACTGACCCGCCGCCTCGCGCGTTCCGGAAAATGTATCAAAACCGACGACGTCACTTCTCGTACATCTCC
>CAIMSU010000288.1 GCA_903844155.1 uncultured Pseudomonadota bacterium
ACCTCAAGGCCAAGCGGTTCGCCGCTGGGAGGCCGTGATGGGCGCGACCGACCGTGAATTCCAGGCGCAGAGCGCGTTCATCGCCGCGTGCGACGACCCGAACACGCTCCTCGACTGGATGCGCGAATACCGTGACGGCGAGCGCGCTGCGGTCGGTCGCGGGGACGAGGAGGCCGCCCGCCAGATGGACGATCTGGCGGAGCTGGCCGAGGACCGGGCGATCGAGCTGAAGGCGGCGCAGATCTTGGCTTCGAGGCCCAAGCCGCAGGTGCCCGAGGCGCAGCCGTCCGCGTCGCCGCGCCCGACGGCTCAGGTGGACAACTCCGCCGTGGAACTGCGGAAGGTGAAGGAGGAACTGGCGGCGAGCCGGGAGGCGCAGGCCAAAGCCGAGCGCGAGCAGGCCCGCGCCGAGCGCGAGCGGGTCGCAGCCGTTGAGCGCGCCGAGCAGCAAGGGCGCGAGGCCGTCGCGGCGAAGGTCGCCGCCGACAAAGCGGCGGAAGCGACGGCACCCGCCGTGAACCTGGCACCGCTCGTCCCGCACAACAGGTCACCGGAACGCGAGGCCGTGCGAGAGCGGGTCCGCGAAAACGAGCGGCTGCGGCTCGCCGCCGCCCGCGCTGTGGCCGTCCAAAAGCCCGCCGTCGCTCCGCCGTCGAGGATGGCCTCGTCTCAGCCGGCACCCGACCCACGGCCAGCAGCCACCCCGGGTTCGGCCCGAAGCGCCGCAGCGACGCCGACGACTACACGGCCGTCCCCGGTCCCCCAAACGACGCTGGCGCACCCTGCTCCCCGACCGCCGGCCGCGTTGCCCACCCCAACTGCCGCGCCGGTTGCCGAGTTGACTCCGCTCGCCCGGCTGTTCCAACGGCGGCTCACGGAGACGACGCCGGCCCTGCCAGCCGCGCGGCCTCAGCCGCCGAGCCCACCGGAAACGCGACGGCCGGCGACGCCAGCGACGCCCCCTCTCGCCGCGCTGCCGCCCGCCGACCCCCTGGCCGCCGTGCCGCAGCACACCGGGGCGGACCTCGTCGCCTACCGGATGTGGCTGGGCGTCGATCAGCGCGCTCTCGCCGCCAAGTTCGGCGTCGGCCAGGGCACGATTTCGAAGGGGGAGAGCCGACCCACGACGCTCCTCGGCCCCGCGTTGCGGAAGGCGCTCCACGAGGCGATGAGCGAGCCCCGGCAGGATGTCGGAGGTACACCGTGAAGCTCGCATCCCAGCTCGCCGCCCACCAGGAGCGGCTCGTCGCCCGCGCCGTCGGACCCGTCCGGGACGCCGTTCGCTCCGGCCGGTCCATGTTCTGCTGCTTCGATCACCCGAACGGCACCACGCGGCTCGATCTGCTCGGCCCGAACGGGATGATCGGCGGATCGAACGACGGGTTCCTCTGCGCCTCGGTTCCCACCCTCCGGCTCTGGTCCCCCACGGCGACCTCTCGCCCGATCGCCCAGGCCGCCGCGAACAAGGACTTCCCGTCGGGGCTCGACGCCATCGCCCGCCGCGCGGCCCCGCTCATTGGCGACGAGCTGCCGCTGCTGCTCGCCATGCTCGCCGCCATCCAGGAGGAGACCGCTTCCATGCGCTTCCGCTCGCCCAACGTCGGCGACCTGATCACGAGTTCTGGGCGCCCGACCGCTGCGGCTTGGATGTCCGCGTTGTCCCTCGCGGACATTCAGGCGGCGGTCTTCAAGGCAGTTGCGTAGTCACCGAAAACTATGTCAAGTAGAACCAGCACTCTGGAGCCCCCATGACCATGATCGGAGCCGCGTATCTGCGGTGCAGTGACCCCCGGCAAGACAAATCGGTCCAACAACAAAAAGAGGAGATCGAACGCCGCGCCGCTGCCGACGGCGTGGTCATCCCCGCCTCCAACTGGTTCGTTGACGAGGGGATCAGCGGACGCAACGCCAAGAAGCGCGCCGCGTACCAATCGCTCCTGCGCGCGGCCGAAGGGCAGCGTGACTCGCGCCTCGGTCGCCGCGCGGTGCGCGTGCAGGGCATTGACCGGCTTTACGTCTGGGCTTTCTCGCGCGTCGCGCGCAACATGTTCGATTGTCTCAAGGCGCTTGCCACCCTCGACGAAGCCGACATCGACGTGATCTCGCTCTCCGAGCCCGACGCCGGGGACAAGTCCTTCCGCAAGTTGATCCGCCCGATCCTCGCGTGGCTGGCCGAGCGTTACAGCGAGGAACTGTCGCACAATGTGAAGCGTGGAATGCAGTCGCAGGCAGCGAAGGGCTTCTGGCAGAACGGGCATGCACCCTACGGCTACGCGCTCCAGAAAGTCGAGGGCGGCACCCGCCTCGCGGTGACCGACGAGACCCGCGCCGACTTCGAGACGGTGCAGCGCATCTTTCGCGAGTACCTCGTCGGCAAGGACGGGCAGAAGCGCCTGACCGAGAAGCTCACGCGCGAGGGCGTCCGGCCGCCGAGTCGGGAGGTCGCCCGCGAACGGTTCGCCGGGACGTGGCGGCCGAAGCACGTCCAGCAGATCCTGACGAACGTGACGTACTGCGGGCACCTCGTCCAGAACGGCCAAGCGTTGGCGAAAGGGTGCCACGAAGCTGCCGTCTCGGAAGAGGACTTCGCCCGCGTGGCCGCGCTGCGAAAGCTCAAGGACCGGAACAAGCACGAGGGTGGTAACGGCAACCACGCGATCCACATGAGCGAACGCGGTGTCCTGACGCCGTGGCTGCGCTGCGGCTCCTGCGGCGGGACCATCGCTGTCACCAGCGGCGGACATGGTGCGAAGATGCACCACTACTACACCGGGTGCGTTCGCGAAAAGCGTGTTCCAAGTGTCGACTCATGCGGCCTCACTGGTGGCCTCCAGTCCCAATCCGCCCGCTTGCAACCAGTGTCGCCCGTCGAGCATCGCCGCCATGAAGTCCTCCCAGCGGCCGGCCTTGA
>CAIMSU010000289.1 GCA_903844155.1 uncultured Pseudomonadota bacterium
CCTTTGACCTGGGTGTCTGGGACCTTCTCGCCGTTGACGGCCTTGTTCAATGCGGTGGCTGCGGTGGTCATACGTTCCTCGGAGGTGGGATCGGGCCGTGCCCGGTGGGAGAGGGACCGGCGGGGCCGGCGGGGGAGTGGGGTCACCGGGGAGCCCGGCTGACAAGGACCACTATGCAGCCGATACGGCACTCGAAAAGCCGATTTTGGCGAGTCGCCCCGACCGCGGGAAACCGCACGGGCAGGGCACCCGGCGCGGTTTTGGCATCGGGTGTCGCGGTTGTACGCGGTCCCGGAATTGGGTCGTCGCGGTTCGGGGCGGAGCCGGCGCGGTCAACGCGGTCCTGGGCGCGGTCGGGCGCTCAGGAGGGCGGTTCGGGCGACGACGGGCGGTTTGGGGCGCGGTTCGGAATCAGGCCGATGCGGTTGCCGGTGCGGTTTTCGGACCGCGGGGGGTGCGGTTGGGCGGATCGGGCAGGAAGGCCGGAATTTCGGCCCTCCTATCGGGGAAAAACGAGCGTCTACGACCGCGCCGGACGCACACGAAGCTCGAATGGTCGTTGGCTGGGGCGCATCACGTCGTGGGCCGCACCGATCTACGACCCGGCCCCCGGGGGTCGCCGGCACGCCGCTCGGAGTGGTCACGTTTGGTGCTACCATTCATGGATGCTCCCCTTCTTGCTTCTCTTCGCCCACAATGCCGTCGCCAGGCCCCTGCAGCAGTGCGCCCCGGAGGCGGAGTTGATGAAGTTGGCGCCCACGTTTCCCATCCACTGGTCGATGACGCCCGGGGACGGGGGCACGGCTGTGGGTGTGAATCCCTGCCAGCTCATCGTCATGTTGCCGGGTCCGGATGGGCTCGACGCTCGCGACCAGCTCTGGGCAACGTGGACGACCTGGTTGTCGTCGCAGGGGTTTGCCGCCAGCAACCACGACCAGCACATGCCGTGGAACGAGGTTCGCTGGCGGCAGTTCACGCGCGGCGACCTCATGGTCGAGCTTCAGGTCAGGCGCCCGTGGGGCAAGTCAGGCAACTGGTGGGTGCTGTTGTCGCCGGGGAGTTCGGGGAGGGCGTGAAGCCCGGCGGGGGTCGGGGGCCGCTCGACGAGTAGACCGGGGGTGGGCGCGCGGGCGCGGTCGGGCCCGGCCCCGGATCAGAAGGCGCGGCCGAGCTGGAGGTCGGCCCAAGCCGTGGCTCCGGAGAGGCCGACGGTTGCGTAACCGCCATCCACATCGACCTCGAAAAACCATTTTGGTGCCGACCCCGTCCCGAAGCTGTGCGTCCACCCGACGACCGCACAAAGGTCCAGCCCCTTCCCGAACCGGACCCGGTCCTTCGGGGTGAGCTGGAGGCTCACGCCCGCCTCGGTCTCCAGCGGCGTCGTGAGCAGTCGTCTCTCCAGTCCCGGCTCGACGCTGAAGTTCCCGAAGTAGACGCTGAGCATCACGGGCACCGACACATCGAACCGGAGCCGGCCGCCGGACCCGATCGGCCCCTCGGCCGCGATGCCCGCCATGACGAAGACGTCGTCGAGGGTCCCGCAACTGAAGAAGCAGATCGCCGGTTCGAGCAGGTAGCCGGTGCCCCCGAAGATCGCGAGGTTCAACCTATCGTGCTGAACGACATTGTATCGGCCTGCAAGCGTGATCCAGTAGTCGGTCGGTGGGGCGGGGAAATCGTATAGCCCCACCCCCAGCGACCCCGGAAGGTGTCAAGAAGAATGAGACAGTCGGGAGAAAAGTTTAGCCGGCAAAACGTAGTGTGAGTGACGACGTCACTGGCGTGCGCTCCGACCTGCCGGGCCTGGCGCGGCCTATGGACGGATGGGGACAACCTCAGAGCCGGTTGCCCCCAACCGCCCATAAGCCGCTCGGACAACCCCAGGGCGGGTTGCCCGCAGTCCCTTGGACAACCCGATGCGGGTTGCCCACAGGTCGGATCGCACCAGTCAATATCAGGGATCAGTTTAGATCCATGCGATCTGTCAATGATAGCTCGGTTGCGACGTCCGGCTTGTTGATCCAGACCGCCGTCGGGACCGCGCGAGCCTTCGGCCGGCCGCGCACGAAGCGCTCGGGATGCGCGAGATGCGCGGCTTCGAGCACGGCCGTGCGCGCCGCGACGCGTTCCGGACCCAGGCCGAAATGGAGGTCGTGCGGCGTGAGCAACGCGATGCCGGAATGATGGTGCTCGAGATTGTACCAGGCGACGAACGCCCGGAAGTGGATGCGCGCGTCGGCGATGCAGCCGAAGCGTTCGGGGAAGCCGGGGCGGTACTTCAGCGTCTTGAAGGCGGACTCCGAGTACGGATTGTCATCCGAGACGTGCGGACGCGAATGCGTCTTGGTGACACCGAGATCGGCGAGGAGGAAGGCGACGGACTTCGACTTCATGGAGGAGCCGCGATCGGCGTGGAGGGTGAGCTGGCCGCGCGGAATCCCCTGCCGCTCGCAGGTGGTCTCGATGAGCCTCTCGGCGAGCGTGGCGCTCTCGTGCGTCGCGATCATCCAGCCCACGATGTAGCGGCTGAAGACGTCGATGATGACATAGAGATGGAAGTACGACCACTTCTGCGGTCCCATGAGCTTGGTGATGTCCCAGCTCCACAGCTGGTTGGGGGCCTCGGCGAGCAGTTCGGGCGCGGCGTACGCCGGATGGCGGAGCTGGTCGCGACGCTCGCGGACCTCGGCGTTGTCGCGGAGGATCCGGTACATCGTCGCGATCGAGCCGACGTAGCGTCCCTCGTCCAGGAGCGTGGCGTAGACCTCGGCGGGAGCCTGATCCATGAACCGCTCCTCGTGGAGCACGTCGAGCACCGCGGCGCGTTCCGTGGCGTCCAGCGCACGTGGACGCGCCGGAGCGGGCCGCGGCCCGTGCACCGGCGCGATCCACCGGTAGAAGCTGGCACGCGGCACGGCGAGCGCATCGCAGGCCGGCGCGATCCCCACCTCCCGTGCGACCTCGCGGACGGTCTCCATCAGAGCACGTCTTCCAGGTCCACCAACGGATTCCCCAGCAGAACAGACACTTTTTTTTGGAGTTCGACGAGAGTCTCCGCGCGTCTGGCGCGCTTCTCGAGCCGGACGATCTCGCGCTCGAGCTCGACGATGCGCGCATCGCGAGCGTCGATCTGCTTCGGCTTCGGACCGCGCGGCTTCGTGGCGCCGGCGAGGTCGCCGCGTTCCCGGGCCAGCTTCCACTCCGAGACCAGCGAGCTGTGCAGGCCTTCACGGCGTAGCAGACCGCCAATCTCGCCGTGCTTCGAGCACGCGTCGAGCTCGCGGAGAACCCCGCGCTTGTACTCGGCCGTGAACGTTCGGCGCCTCGGCTTCGAGGACACCTCGGTGGGCGGAGGCGTTGTGAGACTCGGTTTCTGGGACATCGTCAGCATGATCCGTCGGGCGCCCTACTCGTTAAACTCGCGGGTGGACACTGTCTCGCTCAGCTTGACACAGAGGGCCCGCCAAGCCGCACGCGATCCGTGGGTGCCCAGGCACCTTCCAGGTACCAGGCGGACGATCCGTCCAACACTCGAAGCGCCGTCACGGCCACCTCCCCCGTGTGCGCGGGCTCCGGCGCGGCCGAAGGCAGGTACGTCGTCGGGCTGTAGGCGGCGGCCCAGGCCGGATTTGCAAGGAGGAAGGCGAGGAGCACGGTCCCTGATAACCGCGCGCCCCGCCCGCAGGGCCGAGAGCCCATGCCAGGAGGAGCCAGAGCATCTTCTGGAGCGTCGCTGGATCCCAGCGTACGCGAGAGCTTCGCCGCAGGTTCGCCACTTGGAACCGTCGACGCGGTTGTACGCGGTCCCGGAATTTGCTCGTCGCGGTCGCCGTCGAGAGGTCCGCGGTCGCGCCGTCCTGGCCGGCGGTCAAGCCCTCCACTGCGGCGGTTTCGCACGCTTGCCCGCGGTTCCCCCGGCGGTTCCGTCGTCGCCCGCCGCGGTCGCCAACGCGGTTCCCAAACCGCACGGCGCGCGGTTCGTGCGGTTTGACCTACAACGCCGAAATTCACTCCATTTTCAGCCTCTTGCGCTAAGTTCAGGGGGTCAACATGCTCAACAATTGAGCACCCCCTTCGCCCTGGAGCCGACCATGATCGACGAACTGCAATTCGAAAAGCTGGACACCATCGAGACGGTGATCCGTCAACGCTGCACCCAGATCACGCACATCACCGTCCACGAGGTGATGGACCGGAGCGGCTACCCCCAGCTCGGGCGCATCTGCTTCAGCGGCGTGGACCTCCAGGCGTTCATCGAGCCCGACACCGACGACGGTGAAGACGACGACGACGAGGACCGCGACGACGATGGCGACGGGGCCGACACCGACGACGCCGAGTCTCTCGGCGATCTGGCCCGGATGGACAACGGCGTGACCTACGCCGTGCTCGCCGACGCGGCGATCCGCTGGATCAAGCACATGGCGGACCAGAACATGGTGGGCCAGCGCGAAGGCAAGTTCAAGGTGAACTTGTGGAAGGGCAAGTGCGACAAGGTGATCTACAGCTCGCGCTTCCTCTGCACGAATACCGAGTGGGAGGAGCCGCCCGCTGCGGCCCCGTCGCCCACCGTGCCGCTGCCGACGCAGTACCCTGACACCTCGCCCGATCCGCGCACCTGGCGGGCGCTCGGCGAGGCGTACCAGAACTTCGTCGGGCTCGTGCAGTCCAGCTACCAGCACATCGCGAACCTCCAGAGCGCGCACATCACGAGCACGGGTGGGCAGATCGCCCGGATGCAGCGGACGAACGAGAACATCGTCGGCCAGCTCACGAACCTGAAGATCGGGGTGTTCGAGGCCGAGTCCAACCAGCGCGGAGAGGACGGCGAGGGCCGCGTCGGCGCCGAGTTGGGCAAGCAGTTCATCGCGGAGCTGGGTGGCCTCGGCCGCGTGCTGGCCACCGCGAAGTTCGGCATGGCCCCCGAGATGATCGAGCTGGCCGACATCGTGAACGCCTCGCCCGAGCTGCTCGAAGCGATGAAGAACCCCGCGGTCAAGCGGATCCTGCGCGACGAGAAGACTCGCAAGGAGCTGGCAGCCCTGCTCATCATGGCGGCACAGGCCGGCGAGGCCCCCGCCAACGACCCCACCCCGCCGACCGGCCAGTCCGCCGCGGCCTGATCCCGTCCCCGTTCACCCGAAAAGGAGGCTCCGATGCCGGAGACCGCTACCCGTCTGCCCCGCGCCCGCACCCTCACCACGCCCGAGTGGGCCCAGGTACTTCGCACCTTCTACGCCAAGAGCTTCGACACGGCGTCGGAAGACAGCTTCGTCGAGTCCGTGGAGGCGTTCTGCGCCCTCTCGCCCGACGAGCAGGCGTTCCACCAGGCGCACCTCGCCTACCGTCAGGTCCAGGGCCTCGACGACATCTACGGGTGCCTCCGGCGCATCGAGGCCGGGCTCCCGGCGCTCGATCCGAAGGCCCTCGGCGCGCTCCGGCACCTCCCTGGCATCCGCAAGGCGCTCGTCGTCATCGCGAAGGGCCAGGAAGAGATGCTCGACCTCCTCGAGTCCGGCGCAGGATCGGGCGGCGACGCCACGCGCGGCGACCGCGATGACGATGGCGACGACGACGAGGACGGCGAGCTGGCCGACGCGGTGGATGCCGACGAGGTCATCGAGAACGAGGACCACGGCGTGAGCGGGGGCGGCGCGCTCGTCCCCGAGGTGCTCCCGGCCCGCACCGTGGTGGTCCCGTGAACGCCGCGTTGCGCGCCGATCCCGCCGCCATGCGGGTCAACCTCACCGTGCCGTCAACGGCGGTGCGGCTCGGGCCGTTCGCGTTCGACGGTCTCAAGGCGCTGCTCGGCGTGGACCTTGCCGACGTGCTCTCGTCCCTGATGATCGGGCCGAAGTTTGCGCGACCCGTCCTGGGCGGCGTCGTGGACGTGTACCCGCTCGCGATCCCTGACGGCGAAGGGCTCACGATCCCGATCAAGCTGTTCGGCGAGATCGGCTTCTACAACCTGCACTCGGCGCTCGTGCTCGTGGTGCCGATCGCCGCGATGGACCTCGTGACGCCGCAGCTCGCCGCCGAGATCGCGTCGGGTGACGCGGCCGGGCCGAGGGTGCGCGCCGGGAGCAACGGTGGGCACGTCGCGGAGTACGCGGTCAGGTTGAAGCCGGGGATGCGGAAGGCGGTGCCGCTGGGCAGCTTCGGGGAGCTGGGGGTTGAGGCGGGGGCATGAGGTGCGCTCTCGGTGGACGCTGTTGCGTCACGGGATGGTCACGTCGGCTCGCCCGCCCGATTTCAGGCGACGGCCGCGTGATACCCTCACAGTCCAATGACGGTGCCGAAGCATGGGTCTGGTGTGGTTTCACGCTTTTCGCGGTCGGTCCATCCCCGAGGTCTTCACCGTGCTGAAGGAAGGACCGGAGCCCAACCCCCTGCCGACGTGCAAGACCAAGATGAACGAGGCTGCACTCGGCATCGACCCCCCGCAGGTCTACGCCTACCTGGGTCGAACGTACGAGGAGTGTCTTGACGCCTGCTTGATGTTGAGCCTGCCCGCGCCGGGAGGCCAAGTTTCGCCGTTCGACACCGGGGGACTGGTCGGACACATCGGTCCCGTGAACGGCTGGGACGTCGATGACCGGAAGATCTTCTTGCTTGAGTACACCTGGCCCTCGGACGAGATCGAGGATCTGGTCGAGGCGTACCCGACGCTGGACCAGCCGGCCGTGAATGCCTACGTCCAGGGCGCGGCTCCGGCGCACGCGGGACCGCACCTCGTGTGGACCGGCCGGACGCCTGCTGAGATCTGGCTGCCGGCAAACGAGTGGCCTGCCTGGACGTGGGAGCTGCGCTGCGCGGGACGACTCCCCACCGGAGAGCGGATAGCGCGGTGGACCGGAGCACCAGGAATGTACCCCTTGCTTGTGGAGTATATCGAAAACAACCCGGATCGGGCGGACGACCTGATCGAGCTGCTCGACACGTACTTCGAGGGTGGCGCGAGCGATCTTCATGCCGCCTACGTCCGCGGGGAGGTCGCTTGAGCCGCGTTGTAGGGTACGAGGGCACGCTGCCCGAAGGCGCGGTCGCGAGCTGGCAGACAGCGATCCTGGACGACGGGCAGAGCCTTTTCAACCCCGTGACGCACCGACGCTTCTCCCAGGCGCGCTTCGACGCGCTGGTGGAGGAGGGGCACGCTACCCCCATCCGCGCCGTGTCGCTTCCACGCTTCAGGCCCCATGATCAGCCTGTGGTGTACATCGTGGCCAAGGGTGCAGCAGACTGTGCGCAGTTCCGGGTGAACACAAGCAAGTACGGCCCGTATGTCGAGGGCGTACACTCGTCGGACAGCTACCGCTGGGTGTTCGCAAAACGGTCGATCTTCGACGTGTTCAGGGAAGAGAAGCAGGACGGCCTCGTTGCGCACATCCTCGCCGATCTCGATGAGGATGCACCTGCCGCCGCCGCTCTCGCGAGAGCGGGCCTCGCTCTCGGACGCGGTCACGCCGCCCTCAACGCGGTGTGGGTCCACTTCACCGCGGAGGATCGGCGGTCGCTCGCTCGCAGGCTCGCCGACGCGGGCGTGACGGCTCCCGCGGCGAAGCTCAGATTCCAAACCCTCCTCGCGTCGCTCTCAGCCGACCATAAGTACAAGATCAAGTTCGACGGAGGCATCGCCGAAGGCGGCGGGCTCGACATTGATGCCGCGGCAGACACGCTCGGCACGCTCCGAGAACTGCATAGTAGCCTGGCCCCGGAGGTCGCCTGCCAGTTCGGATTCCTTGCCGCGAACCAGGTGCCGCAGTTGCACCTGCAAGAGCTGCTCGCAGCGAGCGCCAGCCTCGTGTTCTCCGTGCGGAGCAAGGGGAAGCTTCGCGATCAGGTTGCTCGTTATCTGGAGCTGAGCATCCTGGAAGAGTGCATTGCGGGCCAACTGCCGCAGCGGCTCGCCGAGGACAGCTCCTTCTGCGAATCGCTCGATCGCCTGCTTCATCCGAGTGACCAGACCACGGTCGAGCACACGCGCCTCGGTGCCATTGATGCCGTCGGGGTGCACCGCGACGTCGCCATTGCAACTGCGGAGGTTGTCCGTACCGATTCGCTGAGGGTTTTCTGCTTCCTGATCGGCATCTACCAGAACTCGGAGCGGGCCGAGGTCATGCTGGCGTCTCCCTTCCGGCGGCGCAGCGGGCGCGTCACCTTTTCGTTGCGGGATCGCGGCGACGGGGAGAGGCCCGAAGGGCTCGAACTCTTCGACGAGAGCAACGACTTCCTCTATCGGCCGTTCGTGGTCGACATGGATCGGCAGATCTTGGACAACGGCACGGAGCGCTACCTTCTGCAAGACGCCGTGAGTTTGGATCAGCACCCCGAGACGGTGTTCCGGGCGCTCCCGTCGTCCGTCGTTCCCGGAGCCTTCCTGATCGGAAGGGAGTACAAGGTGCGCCTGCTTCCCGGCCGGAAGCTCGTCATGCCGTTCTGGCAATTCGAGCTGGAACCACCCAAGAAAAGCCTGCCGACCACCGACATGGCTCAGTTCATGGCCGCCGCCGAAGTGGAGGAGTTGGAGCGCGCGAGCGACGAGCGCACCTCCTGGCTGGGACCGTCGCGGGCCCCTGTCCCCGGCGCCGCAGACCGGTGCATCGTGGCCCTCCGCCACCTCGGGGGCTCGGCAGTGATCGGTGACGTGCTCGACGCGATGCACGACCGATACAACATGGTCCTCACTTCCTCGAACACGCTCACTGTCTGCAAGGGCGTGCCCAGTCTGGTCCTGGTCGAAGGGGAAGGGGAGGACGCCCGCCTCTCGCTAACGCCTCACGGAGCCTCCCACGCCTCTGTGTACGCCCGAGCGGGCGGCGATGAGGGCCGGACCCCCCCGGAGGAGTAGGCTCTCGACCGAGCTGCACGCCCTCACGCCGCCCTCCCCGCCGCCGCTTCCCCCGCCGGGTCCGGTGCCTTCGGGATCGCGCAGTCCTTGAGCCTCACCGTCAAGCTACGCCCGCTCACGCACTCCCCGACCACCACGAGCCGCTGCCCGCGCCGGAGCGCCGCGAGCTCGTCGAACGCGGTCTCCGGGAAGGAGCACGCGACCGCGCCGAAGATGGACGCCGGCATGTTCACCACCAGCGCGCCGGAGCTCGCCCGGTGGACCATGCCCACCTCGCCGGTCACCGACAGGAGCTGCCCCGCGAACTGGCGCTCGGCGGCGAGGCCGTTCTCCTCGAAGGCGGCGACGAGGTCGTCCGCGTTGATGGCGCGGACCAGCGGCTCGTTGGCGGGCCCGATCTCGGGGATGCTGGGATCTCGCGGATCAAGGATGCGCATGACGGACTCCTGGGCGATGAAGCCGGGCCAAAGGGGACCGGCGGGGGAGAGCAAGGGCTGGCCACACCTGGCCACACCCCGGCCACACCTCGTGCTGAAGGTGTGGCCGCGAGTTACGCGGCTTCACGGCGAAGTTCTCGGGGTGGCCACACCGGCCACACCTCGATCCACCACATTCCTTACGCGCGCGGGTGTGCGCTCCCGCGATGTTGGGAAAACAGGTGTGGCCGGTGTGGCCGGTGTGGACAACGCGCCTTGCACGCGGGTTCTGGCTGTCCACACCTCGAACGGGAGGTGTGGACAGGTGTGGCCACGCGCCGGTCACGCGACCTCGGGGGCGTCAGCGCGGGTCCACATCATCGCGCGACCGTCACCGACGCGGACGCGGCGCTTGGCGTACCCGAGGCGGGCGAGGATCGAGGCCACACGCATCCCGTCGCGCTTCGTCTGCCTGCCGATCTCGACAGCCACGGCAGCGCCCAGCACGTCGGCGACCGTGAACGGCTCGCCGCGTTCGTCGGCCCATTTCTCGATGGGGGCCTCCCAGGCGTCCACCTCGCGGTAGGGCTCCGACGCCTCGACGCGCGCCTCCTCGCCCTCGGCGGAGAGCCACCACGTCTCGTGCTGGTCGTACCGCCAGCGAGCCTCAGCCCAGAGCTGATCGCGCTCGGCCGCGAGCGCGTCGAGGTTGATCACCGTCACGGCGACGGGCCAGAACCGGCGGCTCCCGCTGGGGTCTCGAAGAAATTCGGGCTCGTTCGTGGTGCCGACGAACACCGTCTGCCGGGGAACGTCCACCGTGTTCCGCCCATAGGACGGGCGGTAGTGGTCGATCTGCGCGCTGATGTACGCCTTCACCGCGCTCGTCTCGGAGCGACGGAGACTGTCCAGCTCCGCCAGCTCGAAGATCCAGACGCCAGGGAGCTGCTGGTAGGCGTCCTTGCTCGCGAAGTCGATGGCGCTGTCGCTGAACCACTCCGGCCCGGCGAGGGTCGCGAACGCGCGGCTCTTTCCGATGCCCTGCTGCCCTACGAGGATCAGCACGTTGTCCACCTTGCAGCCCGGTTGCATGACGCGAGCGACCGCGCCCACGAGGAAGCACCGGCCGAACTCGTGGATGAGCGGGGTGTCCTCAGCGCCGCAGTGCTCGGTCAGCCAGGTCTCGGTGCGGACCACGCCGTCCCAGACGAGGGCGTCGAGGTACTCCCGAGGGCCGTGCGTCGGGTGCTGGTTGCCGACGTGGCGCACCGCCTCGCCGACCAAGGGGGTTGAGGCACGAATTCCGTACATGCGGGCGATCTCCAGGTTGATGGCGGTTTCGTCGTCGTCGCGGACGGGCTGTCCATCGACGACGGTGCGGAGGCGGAAGTCGTCGCGCTGGCAGCGGCCGGTGAACTTGCGGTCGCCCTCCAGGATCGTGACGAGGTTGAGGAGCGTCGCGAGCGGCACGCCGTCCTTGCCGGTCTCCAGCAGCTCGGCGACGGCGGGATCGGGCGCGACCGGGGTGACGCCGGCCACGTCCATCGAGGGCGGGGTGTCACTGGACATCGACACCCCCACAGGCACCGTCGAGGAGGGCGTCGAGGAAGCCAGACCACCCGCACGTCTTCCGGTGGGCGCAGGCGGCTTTGCGCTTTCGTCTGGGGTCGAGCATGAACCATACCGAGGTGCGTCCGCAGGCCGGACACGGGATCTCCTTCGCGCTGATCGCGCCCACGCGAGCACCCAGGCGCTGCGCGGCGCGCTCGCGGACCTCGGGGTCGTTGTTCAGCCTGAACTGCGCGACGCGCCGGGCCTGATCGACGCGCACCGGCACCGGCGGGAGGGGGCGGCGCGGCGTTGGCGGGGCATCATCGTCGGGCACGACACGAGGCCCGGCGAGGACGGCGTCCACGTCGACGGCGTGACCGTCCCGATGCTCATACACGGCCAGGTGCAGGCGCTCGGCGGGGCACGCTGGGATGTACCAGAGCCGCGCCACGTCGCGCGCCTTGCGGTCCGCGTGGCCCCCGAGGTCGGAGTCGAGCGCGGACCAGACCTTCGGGTACTCGCGCGGCCCGAGCGGGCGCGAAAGCGTGAGCACGACGCGAAAGCAGTTGTCGTCGTCGCCCGCGCTCTTGTGACTGAACGACGTGTAGAGGAGGTAGGCATAGCCGAGCCGCCGGAGGGCAGCGACGATGCCGCGCGCGACGGCCGCCGGGAGGTGGTCGAAGTCGAACACCAACGCCGTCACCCAGGTGACCCCGGCTTTCCCGCGTCCCGCGCCGTCCGAGTAGACGGCGAACGACAACGCGGGCGTACCCTTCTTCACGGCGCGCTCGACGTGGCGGCGCAGCGCGCGAGGCAGCGGACCTTGATCGGGTCGCGGGATCGCGTCCAGCTCGTTGTCGAAGTGGACGAACGCCACGACGTGCTCGCCGAGGTTGACGATGGCGCTCATCGGCGACCTCCCCGGCGACCCTGGGGTCGGTAGGGGCACGGCGGCGGACCGACGTGGAGACCACGCGGGTCGAACTTCGGCGGCGGCGGCTGCTTCTGCGGCGGCGTCGGACCCTTGGGGTTGGGCGGCGGGGGAAGGCGCTTCCTCATCGCGCACCCCCAGCGGCGACGGCGGCGGCCGCTTCTTCGCGCTCGCGGCGCTTCCATCCGGCGAGCACGCCAAGGAAGCCGCCGAGGTTGGCGACGATCTCGCGGCCGTCCTCCGGCCCGAGCTGGCGGGTGGTGCGGGGTTGGTATAGAGCAACTGCGCGATCTGCGAGATCACGAGTGCGGGACTCATCTTTTCGAGGACGCTTGGCGGTAACCACGAACACTCCATGTTCGTGGACGTGGCGGGAACTTCCGGTTCCTTTCTGGAACTCCGGGTTCCTTTCACCGGCCGCCTACGCCGAAAGCCTCCACGTCATCGTTCCTTCGGGTTCGTAGGAGAGGTCCGTCCCCTTCTTGATCGTGTTCGCCAAGTGCCTTCCGACGCCGGGATGGCGCTTCTTGATGTTGGCGATGGCCTTGTCGACGGCCTTCCGCAGCCGGTCGCGGGCCCGGCGGAGTTCGGGTGGCTCCTCGCGTCCCCCGCCGCCGAGTTTGAGATCGGCGGCCAGCTGGTCCTCGATCCGCTCTCGCTCGATGCGGGCCCGCTCCGCCTCGTCCGGGTCGCCCAACGCCTCATCCTGCCGCAGTTCCTCGACTTTTTCCCGAAGCTCCCGAATTGCCTGGGGGTCGAGCGTCGCACCAATGCCCGGGACGCTCGCGGGTGGGGCGTCCGAAGGCTGGTCGCCGCGAGCGATGGCCTCCAACGCAAGCACACCGAAGGCCTGGCGCGGGTGGGCCAGCAGGAGGGCCAGGTACCGCATCCCGTCTGACGATTCGACGAGGCGGGCTTTCGTCCCCTTGAGGCCGACTACCCATGCGGCCCCGCCGTCGAAGAACGTGTCGCGGGCGAGCGCCTTCTCTTCGAGCACTGCGGTGACCGCCGCAGCCTCCGCATCGGGAGGTGGCGTCGGCGAGGGTGAAGTGGCGGGCGGCGCGTCCGGCGGCCCCCCGAACCGCCGTTCGCTCGCCTGCAAGCCGGTGCTCAGCACGCGAGCGAGCAATGAGCGCGGGTGAACCGAGCCCGTGGCCAGGCCCGAGATCCGCGCGGCAGTGAGCCGTCCCATGACGCCCATCACCATCTCGCCCTGACGGCGATGCAGATGGACGACCTCCTCGAGCATCGCGTCCTGCGAGCGTCCGTGGAGTTCGGCCAGCGCCGGCAGCGCGTCGCCGATCTCCCCGAACGTGGACTGGAATTCCCGAGGCGACACGATCCGGCGGAACGTCTCCGCGACGTTGACGTAGCCGAGCGCCAGCTTGACCTGTTCGGGCCTGACGAGCGCGTCCGCGAAGAGGTCGAAGTCGTACATCTCCTCGGGATCCTCGTCCGCCAGCCCTGCGGCGTGCATGGCGAAGCGCCGGTCGACGCATTGGGAGCAGATGCCGCAGAACGGGTGCTGGGTGGTCGCCCAGCGGACGTGCGCGCAGCTCCGCGAGTGCCGGAGCAGCTGCCGGGCCCCGGCGTCCCGGATGCGCTCAGCAACCTGTTGGCGAGTGAGGAGCTGGTAGGGGTTCTCCGCGACGAAGGGCTCGCCGATCACCGCGCCGAGCAGCGCTTGAAATCCCACGAGAACCCGTGGGTGAACCGTGCGCGTCGCCCGCGCCCCGAGGATCTCCCCCGCGATTGGCAGGTTCAGCGCGATGACCCCGTTTTCGTGGAACTTCACCCTCCGCTTTCCGGCGAACCACGCAACGGCGCCCGCGATGGCCGCGAACAACAGAGAGCGGGAGCGCTGGCTGTCCTCCTTGCGTAGGAGCTCGTCGTGCTTCTGCACGTCGAGGATCACATGGCACGGGGCTGCTCCGACGGGTGCCAGCCGTTGCAGCTCGGTCACCAGCTCCCTCTGAATGCTCGCCATCTTGGAGGACGAGCCGTGGCTGACCAGCAGCACCTTCCTCTTCTGCACCAGCGCGTGGTCGATCGCTCCGCCGAGGCTGTCCATGCCGCCGGAAAAGAGCAGCACCTCCTCGAACTGATCGAACGGGATGAAGGTCCGGCCGTTGGTCGGGGGCAGGGAGTCGATGACCCGTCCCGCGTCCCCCTTCGCGGCCACGAATTCGAACCGGTAGCTGTCGTCGGACAGGAACCCGGCGGTGGCCTCCAGCAATCGCCGGACATCGGGCGCGTTCCAGAAATCCGGTTCCGCGACCGGGATCACGAAGCGGAAGTCGCGACGCCAGGTCGCGCCGTTGTCGAGCTTGCCGGGATCCCCCCGGAACGTGGCCCCGTCCGCTCCGAGGATGAACGACGAGATACAGATGAACTCGCGCAGTCGAGGGGGCAGCTTCCCGGTAAAGCCCTGCTCCATCCCCTCCAACTTGATGGACATCTTCCGCCAGTCGCCATCGCCCAGCCCGATCCGCAGCGCGTTCGCGGGCGCGTCGGCATGGGTAGCGCCCGCGCATAGTACCCAGCGGGTCATTTCGCGCCCAGCCGAAGCTCGGCGCGCAGCTTCTTCATCGAGTAGCCGATGAACCGGGCTGTGCGCTCGGGCGTCAGGTCGCGCTGGAAGCGCGCCTTCGAGTACCAGCCCCCCGCGAAGGTCTCGACGATCTTCGACGCCTGCCGTGCGTGGGTGGCGACCGCGTCCTGGAACGCGCGTTGCTCAGTGGCCGTCTCGAACCGCTCACCGGAGCCGACGTGGAGGGGCAGCTCGCGGCTGACGTAGTGAACGAGGGTCCGCTCGGTCAGGCGCGCGAAGAAGTCTCGTGCAAAGACGCCGAACTTCTGCTCGGTGTAGATCTGGGCTACTGCCGTGCGCGCGGCGTCTGGGTTCAGACCGAACAGGCCGGGGGACCGCTCGAACGCGGCCGCGGCGACCGTCTCCATCGCCGACAGACGGGCCATCTCTGCGAGGTCCGAGCGCGGCTGTCCGAGCGAGGTGGCGAACGTGTCCACGGCTCGCCCGAGCGCGGAAGCCAGCTCGGTGGACGACGGGCTGTCCGCCACATCCATCCCGAGCGCGCGCAGGTTGGCGGCGAAGTCGCCGACACGGGCAGCGTCAGGGAGCTGGGTGAGGAGCCAGACGGTGCGGACGACGACCGGGTCATCGGCTGCGGCGAAGAACTGGCCTTCGGTCGCGTCGAGCGTCGCGTCGGCGACCTGTTCCGGCGAGCCCCCCTGTCCGACAAGGTTGATGACCTCGATCCAGCGTTTGGTTCGAGGAAGGCCCCCGCCAAGCCGGTTGTGCCCCACCTACGGCTCGCCGCGGGCGACGCGCGGTGCCGTCATGCCTTCCACCCGCGTGCCAGCCATTTCCGGCGTTCCAACTGATTCAGCACAGTCGAGCAGGATTCCCACGCTACGCGCTCGACCTTCTCGTGGCATCGCACCTGGAAGGGGTGAACGGCGGGCACAGAGTCGATCGTCTGCTTGGCCTTCGCGATGTCCCCGAGGGCGACGTTGACCCAGGCGTCTTCGAGCACGTCGGGGAGCTGACCGAACATCGACGAGATGTCCTGGAGCCGCTGCGAGAGGAGCTGGTGGACGCGATCCTCGACGGACTCCTTGTAGCGGAGGTTGTAAATGAGCACGGTGTCGCGGAGCTGGCCGATCCGCTGGATACGGCCCTTCCTCTGCTCCAGCCGGGTCGGGTTCCAGGGCAAGTCGAGGTTGATCAACGTCCCGAGGCGTTGGAGGTTGAGGCCCTCGCTCGCGGCGTCGGTCCCGAGGACGAGCCTGATTGTTCCGGCCTTCACCCTCGCCTTGATCGTCTCTCGTGGCGTGGCCTGGAAGACTCCGCCGGTCAGAACTCCCGAACGTGCGCCACCCGCGTAGTAGGCAATCGGCTCCAGAGGCAGCTCGGCGGTGAGCTGCTCGCCGAGCGACTGGATCGAGTCGAAATACTGGGAGAACACGATGCAGCCCAGGTCGAGCCAGTGCTCTTCAAGGAGCAGCTTCCGCACCATCAGGTACTTCGGATCGCCGCTTTGGTCCGCGTTCAGCAAATCGACAAAGAGCTGTAGTTCATCGCGTTCTTTCCCGGTGAGGGCGCGGCCCTGGCCAGCGGCCTTGGCCTCGGACGTCGCCTCCTCGGCGAGGTCGTCTTCCTCCCCGCCGTCCTCGATCGCCTCCCACTCGTGGAGCATCCGAAGCGCAGTGCTTCGCCCGGCCTCGATGGAGCTCCCGAGGCGGCGGAGCAGGAGGGTCTTCAG
Organism: uncultured Pseudomonadota bacterium; assembly: GCA_903844155.1. Taxonomy (GTDB): domain Bacteria; phylum Myxococcota_A; class UBA796; order UBA796; family SXON01; genus CAIUMM01. The sequence goes on from CAIMSU010000289.1 coordinate 16,030, forward strand.
GAACCCTGCGGCCTTCACGCGTCCGCCCAGGAGCTTGCAGAAGCTCTCGGCCTGTCGGTACGCATCTTCGAGGTACGGCGGCAGGGGGATCGCGTCCTCGTCACGCTCGCCGCGAAGGTCCACCGACACCGGCTTCAGGTACGGGTCGCCGGTCTCAGGGTCGATGGTGTTTTCGAGGTAGTCCCGGCTGCGTCGGATGATGTGCCGGATCACCGGGTTCAGCTCGACGCCGAAGGTGCGCGCCAGCCTCCCGACGCGGCTCCAGTCGGCACCGTTGAACACCTCGTCGACCATCTGGTTCGGAACGATCACGTCGTCGCCGATGCCGAGCCGGCCGCGGAGCACCCTGATGTCCTGGTGCTCCTCTTTGGCCGGGAGGGGGTTCCGGATCCACTGCCAAGCGTCCTTCGGGTCGGCCGGTAGCGGCTCCTTCCCCATGATCACCGGGAGAGCGCGACCGGCGTTCTGCCATTGGCTCCACCTGTTTCCAAGCACCCCGACGCGCCCGCGCGCGAGGAGATCGAGGAGGTCGTGAGCCTCGACCGGGTTCATCTGCACCGGCGTCGCAGTAGCGAGGAGAAGGCTGTGGGTCTGGACCGCAAGCTCTTGCAGGAACGCCATCAGGTTGTTCGGCGTGGCCTTCTCGTCCTCGGCACCTTGCCCGAGGTTGCGGCGACGGGCACGGTGGGCCTCATCGACGACGACGCAGGCGTAGTTCTGCTTCTTCAGGAACTCGGCCGAGGGGGACTTCGCCGAGATCAGCCCGTAGGACACGATGCCGATCCGCCGGGGACAGGCCGCGAGCCCGGCCGGGCCGACCGCCGCGTGCTCGATGCCGTTCTCGTCCACCCACTGCCGCCCGTTCCACACCGCGCTCGGCACGTCGAGCATGTCCGTAAGCTCGCCTTGCCACTGCCAGATCAGCGTCTTCGGAGCGAGGACGAGGACCGGCTTGTCCGTGTGCAGCGCCATGAGCTGCGCCGCCATGCCGAGCTGGATGGTCTTGCCCAGACCAACCTGATCCGCGAGCACGAACCGCGCGCCCTCCGCGGTCAAGTGCGCCTCGAACGCGCGCTTCACAAAATACTTCTGGTGCTCCCAGAGCCCGACCTCCTTCCGGTAGACCGGGGCCTCGACAATGGCTGCGGCCGGGTCGGCATCGGTGCGCCAGCTCGCCACGTCGGGGATGACCGACCGCTGGGCGATGCGGCCGATGTCCTCGACGACGAAGTCCGCGAGGTCGCACGCGTCGCCGTGGTTCCAGAGCGCGTCGAACTCCTCCTGCACCCACGTCGCCGCTTCGGGGGATTCGTCCTCCCAGATCAGCTCGTAATGGAGCTGCCAGCCCTCCCGCGTCTCGTTCGCGCTCCCGAGAAACGTCGTCTGTCGTCCGTCGGCCATCGTGATCACGCCGGCCTTGCCGTGAAGGAGCCCGAACCGCTCGTGGGGCAGGACGCGGACGCGCAGCTTCCCGCTCCGCAGGAACCCGTACAGGCGCGTGAACCGAAGCTGCGCGGGAACACCGAATTTCTCCGGCTCCGAGCCGCACCACTCCTGGCGCATCGCAACCTGGGCGGCCTTCGCCGTCGCGACATCGTGGGGGTTGAGGTGCGAGTTGCACACCACCCGGATCTGCCCCGCCACCGACTCCAGCGCCTCCCCGGCCATTTCCAGCACGGAAGAGCTGAAGTAGCCGGCGACTCGATCGTACCGCTGCGCCCCGGCGAGCCGGGAGGTCAGGAAGGAGGCATCGAGCGGCGAGCGCCGCGAGGAGAAGCGGTTGATCACCCGCTACACCGAGTCGTTGCGGAGGGCGCCGGCGAGGAGGCGGGCACCCTCAGCGTCGGCCGTCCAATGGGGCAGCGTCATCCCGAGCCTCGAAAGGTAGTCAAGAATCCCGATGACGAGCATGCGCTTCGGCCAGTAGTCGGCCAACCCTTCGCGCAGGTAGCCCTTGCCGACTTGAGCGTCCGCTGCGCGCACCGTCTCACGCACGGCGAACAAGAGGGCGCGCATCGTGGACGCCCCGAAGCCGGCGTTGCCCAGATCGCGCGAGCCGAACTCGGACGCCGTCCTGATGCGCGTCTGGTTTACCTTGTTCGTTTCGATCAGCCCTTTGTAGTCCTTGACGCGGAATCCTCGGGCAAGCTCAGTGTACACGCCCGAGCGGTGCTCTCCGTGGGTTTCAACCTCCACGGCCTTGAGATAGAGGCGCTCCTCTGGGCCGAGTTGCTTCCAGTGGTCACCCCCAAAGCCCCTCGGAATCAGAAAGTCGCACGCGGTGCGCACGGCGTCCGCGATCAGCTCCTCGACCGGGTTCCTTTCCCCGGCCTGCCGGACGCGCGTGAGCTGGTCATGCACGTCGATGTCCTCGATGCCCTTGAACCGCGTGAGCACTCGAAGCGCAGCGGCGTAGGCGGCGAGCTGGTAGTCGGCGTCCCCGAAGCTGGGATCGTCTTTGTCGTCCAGCGACAACATCGACGCAAGTTGGGAGCGAACCTCGTCCTCGACTTGCGGGTGAATCTCGTCGAGGAACGCCGTCTCTGCGGAGGTTTGCTTTCGTAGAACAAGGAGAACGGTCCCCTGAACGTAGTTGCCGTCCTTCAACGCGCTCGTCGTCTCCGTCGCGATGCACCACGCGGCGGACACGGCCAAGCCCGCTGCCCAGAGGATCACTGCGAGATCGGCCCATACTCCAGCGTCCTGGTGGGTGAACATCACCACCTGTCGTCCATTGTCCGGCATCTTAGCCGTCAAATTGCGGTAGGTTTCGACCATTGCCCGCCGGAAGGTCGCCGGATCTCCGGTGACCGCAAGCGCCCGGCGGGAGTCGGAGTACCAGCCAGGAAAGGAGTCACGAATATGTACGGCGTACCAAGCCAGGAAATACTCGGTGAGTTCGTGATACATGATGGCGTCGGCATACGGCGGGTCCGTGATCCAGTAGTCGCACTCTTGGTCAATCTTGCGTGCGTCGCTCGGCACAATCGTCGATGTTCCCGCGATGTCCACTGGCGTCACACCGAACCTGACCGCATCTTCGAGCGCGTCAAGGCCGCGGGCGGCGTAGTTGTACATCGTGTTCAACGCCTGATTGCTGAACGTGCCTTCGGACTTGTCACCCACGGTGCGCAAGTGCCAACGGCAAAGACGGGAATTGTGGTCGGCGCACCTGCCGAGCGCGAGCGCACCAACCATGCGTCCAAGTGGGTCCGAGCTGCCAAAGATCCGTGCGGTGGCCTCGGACATCAACCCCAGCATCAGGAGCTGCCGAGGCGTGTACAGGTGGTGCCACCACGTCCATCCTCGGGTCCGGATCGGCTCGTCGGTTTTCGCGCCCGGGGTGATCAGCTGGTTCGGGATGAACCCGGCCCGCTGCCAACGCTCGAACCGCTCGGCGAGCAGCGTCCGCACCTTCGCCTCGCGGGCCAGATCCTCCGGGCCCACGGAGCAGTAGTGCCTCTCCATCTGCGGCTTGTCGTCTTCATCGACCCAACGCTCCACCCAACGGATGCAGTACAGGCGCTCGTAGAATGGCTCCCCCGGTCGGCCTTCGATGTCCTCTCGCTCCCACCGTCGCAGCCCGTTTGCGAATCCCCCTTCACCGCGGCGATCGCCGCGGACCATCGACATTGGGGACTCGACAGCGCAGTGCGGGCAGACGAGCCGGGCGTCACGAACGCTTCCTTCACGATGGCGCTCGTACTCGTCGGGCGCGAGATCGGACTGAATCTCGATGCCGAATCTACGCGTCGCGTTGTCGGGGCGGAGGATTGCGGCTGCGCGATACTTGTCGCTGACGCACCAAGTCCCTGAGAGCGGAACGATCCAGGCGCATTCTGGACACGCGACCTCGACGCAGTACAGGAATGCGTCGGCCCGCCACGCCGCCTCGTTCGTCTCAATCGCCCAGTCCGTGAACTGCCCGCTTACATCGGCCCATAGCCGTTCCTGCGCGGCCTCGATGCGCGGCCCCGCGTCGGCGCCTGCGCCCGCGACGTGGAGCGCGGCCCAGCTCATGAGAGTCGCCATCGGATTCAGGTCAGAACCCAGTGCGGAACACCCGATTCGAGCGGCCTCGAAGGGCACACTCCCGCCTCCGCAGAAGGCATCGCCGACCCGCGGCCTGCGCCCGAACCGCTGGTGGCCCAACTCGTCTACGAGCGCCGGGATCGATGTGACCGAGGTGCCGAGGTGTCGGTTGATGCGTGCCCACGCAGCCGCGCTGGGACCAGGGACGTGCTCCGGGCGGCCACTGTACCCGAGGCGTTCGTCGTAGGTCATGCGCGAAAAGACGAGCTTCTGGAGTAGGTCGCGGTCCGCGCGCGTGGCACCCCGTTTCAGCTTCGGCTTCTCGTTCGGCTCCACGGCTTGAAACGATTTCGCTCTCTCCGCGGGGTGGAGCAGTCGGTACACTTCGGCGAGCGGAATCGGCTTCGAGCGGCGAAGTTCGAGCCCCTCATCGTCCATCGTCATCAGGGCCTGGAACACCGCGCGATCGGACGCAGGATCCGATGTAGAAGGCAGCAGGAGGCCGAGGACGGTCGCCCGTACCAAGACCAGCGGTTTGCGGCCCCACCACTTCCCAAGCCCGGTCAGCGTCTGCCCGTTCTTTGCGTCCCGCTCGCCGTAGCTCTCCTTCGAGAGCTTGGAGACGGGAAACTGGGTCTCGATAAAGCTCGGCGCATTCTTCCAGTCGATAGCGGCCATGTACGGACTTCCGGGAGGTCAGGTCGCGGCGCGGCGCTTGGGCCGGGTCGCGGGGGGCGTTTCAGCCTCGTTGGGCTCGGAGAAGAGCGCCAGGTGTCGAGGCTGGGGGAGGAGGGAGGGGTCGGAGACAGGGTTGTCGGTGAGAGCGTACCGCACCGCGACGCGCCATCCACGGCCGCGCCCCTGGATGGCGTGGCCGGTGGCGGCACTGGTCATCGTGTAGAGCCACCACCGCTCTTCGGGGGCCAGGCCGAGCCAGTTCTGGATGGCGACCGGGATGCGGCCGGGATCGGCATCCTCGATCGCCCAGGCAAGGAGCACCAGCTCCTTGCCGAACGACCGGGACAGCGGCACCTTGCCCACCTTCCACTGGCCCGCCTTGCCCCCGACCTTCCGCAGCCGGGCGTTGAACTCCTGCCGGACGGCCTCCGCGATCGCGTCCCAGCGGTGCCGGTCGAGAGAGGCACGGATGATGTGGTCGCCGCTCATGGCGTAGGTGAGCTGATCGTCCTCTACCGACCCCGACCACGACAGGTGCTCGGTGATCGTCACCTCAGCGCGGTTGCCGTTCGGCACCCACAACAAGAAGTGTTGCTCGGACTCCTCGGGGGAGAAGCCGAAGCCGAGGGTGGCAGCCCGCGCGCTCACTGCTCCCATTCTCCGGATTTCAGCGTGGTCTTCGCTTCAGCGATCCAGTCCAGGAGAAGTTGGCCCGTGGGGAAGAGCAGCTTGCCGGCGCTCACGTCGATGGAGATCGCGTCGCCCTCGACGACCGGGCGCACGTTCTCGATGGCGCTCTCGATGACCTCCGCCGTGACGTGCAGGCGCTCGCCGAGGTTCAGCTCGGCCCAGGCGTCGCTCGTGTTCTCCCGCGTGAGGTAGACCTGGACGAGGACGAGCCGGGCCTGGTGCTTCTTGACGCGGGCGAGGAAGTCGTATGTGTCTTTCGTCCCTTTCGGGGAGTGACCGCGCTTCCAGGTGACCGGACGGGCAGGATCGAGCTTGGGGCCGGTCCCGCCGTCGCGGGGCACGTCGAACCGCAGGGTCGGCGAGTAGACGCCCGCCTTCTCCGCGACCGCCAGGACGAGGGCGGGCCGCTCGACCGCGAACGGGTCGGTGTACACGCCGCCTGCGTGGCGGGGCTCGCTCCCGTCGGTCGTGTAGCGCACCGTCGCGGTGGGTGCGGAGAGCAGCCGGACGCGCGTACCACCGGCGTCCTCGAACACACCCGCCCTGAGGACGGCCGGCTTGGTCCACTCGACGGCCTCGCCGGTAGCGTGCTTCCCCGAGGAGTCCACGCAGAGGAAGGAGATCTTCACCTCAGTGGTGTCGTAGGGGACGGTGTGGTCGATCTTCGTTGAGGCCGCCGTCGCCTTGGCGCCGATCTCGGCGTAGACGGTGTCGCCGTTCACGGGGGTCAGGCGCAGGGTGACCACCCCGGTCTCCGGGTTGCGCTCCCCGTCCTTGATTCGCAGTTCGGTGCAAGGCGGGGGGAAAGGCCCCTTGTCCACGTAGTTACCGTTCTCGCGCCACTGCTGCTTCCCGACGAGGTCGTCCTTCAACTTTTCGAGGGCGTCGGCGCGATGCCACTGCCACTTCGGCGTGGTGGCGGCCCGGCGCTTGATCTCGGCCCACTGCATCTCCCGCTGGGTGAAGATCCGCTGCTCCACCTTCTTCTTGAAGGTCTCGCCCGAGACCTCCTCGGTGAATTTCTGCTTCTGGGTCAGCGCAGCTCGCACCTGTTGCTCGCCCTTGTAGACGTTGTCCTTGAACTCCATCGTGAAGTCCGCGATCCGGAGTCCGGTGTCGCTCGGGAACCAGAGCTGGGTGAACGTCTCGCGGGCGGCCGACAGGAGCCGCACCTGGATGCGGTCTTGCAGCTTCAGCGCTTCCTGCCGCTGGGGATCCTTGTCCGGCACCTTGTCCGCGTCCATCTCGCCGATGATCGTCTCGATGGCGCGTGACTCGGCGGCAACGGTGAGCAGCGATTGGAGCGTCTCTTTCGAGCCCGTCAGAAAGCCGACCCGGTTCTTGAACTCGAGCTGGTCGTAGTAGGTCCGAAGGTCGGGATGGATGTCCGCCCCGACTTGCGGTGCCGCGTGCGGCTCGTAGATGACGAGGGCCACGCGATCAGCGCCGACCTGGATCTCGTCGATGGCGGGCAGGACGTAGAGGTGCTGGTAGCAATCCTTCAAGGCGGGGGCGAACATCTCTTCGAGGCGCTTGCGCAGCTCGCGGCGCATCAACTCGGGGTTGCACGCCCTCGCGAGCGTCTGGAGCTTCGCGACGACGTTCTGCGTGTTCTTGAAGAAGAGCCGACCGTCGCGGCCCTGGTGGAGGTACCACGCCGCAGAGCCGAGCTGCGAGAGTACCTCGTGGCGGAGTCGCCCGACGTCGCGCCCCGGCGCGCACATGTAGTGGATGACCTCGGACTCCGTGAGCCCCAACGTCGCGTTCGACACATTCGAGAGGGAGGAGACCAGGAGCAGCTTGCACACGTCGCTGGCGTCCGTGCCGCCGCGGTTGAAGTCCATCAACTCCGCCACCGCCTGCCCGTTGGCGGCAATGTCGTGCGGGATCGAGTTCGTAAGCGAGTTGTTGATGAGGTCGATCTGGCCGGTCGTCTCCTGGTTGTTCAGGTCGAGGTCGAAGGGTGCGACGAGGTAGCGCCCCTTCGCCCAGCCCGTGTCCGGGTCGTACATGCGGGACAGCATCACTCTCATCAGCCGCAGGATGCCGCGGGTCTGCTGAAAGCCTGGGTTCTCCTTGAAGCGCGCGTAGAGGTCGCGGATCGCTGGATGGAACGGGTAGGACTGCTTGACCGCCGCCGCGAATTGTTCAGGGGAGGCGCTGGTGATCTCCATCTGGCGCGCCTCGCGCACCGCTGCCGCGAATCCCTGGGCCACCTCATCGATCTCCGCCTCGGATGGGAGCGATCCGAAGAGTCGCTTGCGCAGGATGTTGTAGAGGTCGTCGTTGTTGGCCTGGACGGGGGAGAGCTGCAACGCGCTCCGGGTGGTCTCGTCCTGGAGGTCTTTGAGCAGCTTCTGGATCTGCTCGCTGCCTTCCTCATAGTTGGCCCGAAGGTCCGTGATGACGACGCAGACGTTTGACAGCTCCTCCTTGCCGACGGCGACGAAAAGGTTGGCGAGTGCCGTCACCGTCAAGACAGCCAGGTTCGTGTCCCCGATCGTGCGACCCTTCGCCCCCACGAGGTAGGGCGGCAGCTCGTCGATGAGGATGAGCTTTGGTTCGCCTTTCAGGAGGTTGATCCAAGCCCCTTGTCCCGGCGGCTGCAAGGGCGTGTAGAGATCCTTGAACAGCTCCTTCTTGCCGAGCTGATCGGCGAGCGACCCCCAAAAGCCAAGCGGCGCGTCGCTCTCCCTACCCGAGAAGCCGAGCACCTTCACCTTCCCGAGCCCAGTTGCGGTGTAGGCGTCGCCGATCACGGCCTTGCGCAGCTCCGGGTGCTTCGCGAGCAGGCCCAGCGCGATCAGGTTGTGCGTCTTGCCGCCGCCCATCGCCTGAGTGAGGGTGAACACGCCGTGCGGCGAGTCCCCGGAGAACCGGCGGAATGCCTCTCGCAACAGGGTTTTCATCCCGTCCGTGGCGAAGTTCTCGCCAAAGAACTCGTCCGCATTGATGCGCTCGCCGGGGGCCAGCAGGTCCGTCAAATCGAGGACCGTGTCTCTCTTCGCGGCGTCGAACACGCTCGCGCGGGGCTTACAAGCATCAAGGAGCGACTTCATCAGCAGGGCATCCCGGGGAAGGCCCTCATGTAGCCGGGTGATCGCGAAGGTGCCGGGATCCCGGCGAAGTCCAGGACGGCGCGCGGCGCATGGCGCGCGTGCTGGCTACGTTGACCAGATGTCCACCGATCCGGCGTCTCCGACCGCCTCCCTCGTCTCCGCCCTCCTCGCGGTCAACTTCTACCCGGTGGACCGCGCGTACGGCCTCATGCCCGCGTTCGCGGAGCGTGGCCTGCTGGACCCACAGCGGGTGGCCGCCATGCCGCAGCCGGAGCTGATCGAGGCGATGAGGGCCGCAGGGTACGAGCGGGGCGGGTTCCTCCCAATCCTCTCCTTCCGCCTCTACAAGCTCATGGAGGCCATCGCGACGGGCAGCTTGGCCGCCCTCCCCGGCCTCGCCGCTGCGGACAAGAAGGCCGAGTTCGTCGCCGCGTTGGCGGCCGTGGAGGGCTTCGGGCCGACGACGGCTGAGACGGCGTGGGCGCTGTTCAGGGCTGCGGCAGTCTGACTACGGCTTCACCGCCACGAGGCGGGCGAGAATCCCGTCCTCGATCAGCTCCTCGGTGCGCGCGAGCATCCATCGCTTAAACGACTCGGCGTGGTCGGCGTCGCCGAGGATCGCGTCGAGGGGCTCTCGGGCGTCAAGGAGGAACCACCACTTCGAGGACGCCTCGCGCAGAACGGCATCGTCACGCAGCTCCCACCGGTGGACCGCGTCCTGAAACGGTCCGTCGTGCCAGAGCGCACTTGCCCGAGCGCTCTCGTGGTTGAGGTTCACCATGAACCGCAGATCGGGCACATCGGAGACGCGGAGGGCCCGACTCGCATTACCCGCGAACAAGCCAACGAACAGGCCGAAGTTCTCGTTCTCGATGAACGGAGCGGGCCAGATGAACCTCCCGAGGCGGCGGTGAGCCCGCTGGAGCTTCTCGCGTCGGCCATCCTCCTTCAGCACCCACGCTGCACCCGCCTTCACCAGCCGTCGCTGCACCGCCGAGGCCGCAGGCCCCATCCAGTCGGTCACCCGGTCGAAGGCGTCCCACGCCGGGACGAGGGCGGCGAGCGCGCCAGGATCAAGGTTCGGCATGGCGGCTCCAACAGCGTCGATGAGATGGTGAAGCTGCCGCCACACCGGCGGCGCCTCGGGCCAGGTGAGCGCCCGAAGCTCCCCCCACGTCGTCATCGGCAGCACTCCCGCGATCGCGTAAGGCACGGACCACCGGGCGATGGCGCTGACGCTCGCGCCAGGGTGACCCTTGACGTAGCGTTCGAGCTGCTCGGCGCTGGGCGGAGCCCAGGGCTTCAGCTCGATGATGAGGCGTTCGCCGCCGGACCAGCTCAGGTGGATGTCCGCCCGTCCCTCGCCGGCGACGACCTGGGTGACGACGGCCTGCGGGTTCGACGACGGCAGGACGCTCCAGGCCGGATGCGAGCGACGCAGCTCGGCCCAGACTCCGGGTAGCTCCAGCGCGGCGGCGAGCGCGTCTTCGAGGAAGCCTTCGTGCTGAACGACGCCTCCGCGGGCGCGGGCGTAGAGCTTCGCGGGGAGGTGGTCGGCGCGGGACATCCCGTTGTCTACCCTTCCGCGAGCCAGACTGCCCGCACCGCGGCCCGCAGTTGGCCTTCGTCGATGGCCTGCTGGCCCGTGAGGCGCTCGCCGCCGCCCTTCTTCAAAGCGCTGACGCCGACCCAGACGCCGGGGGTACCGTCCTTCCACCACACCCAGACCCATCCTCGGTATGGAAGCTTCGCCGATACGTATCGCCCCCCGTGGGATCCCTCCACGAAGGTGCGGCCGCACGATCCGGTGAGACCCGTGACGATCGCTTGAGCAACCTCACGGGCGGCGGCCTCGCGGGAGTCCCGCGACCCGGACGAATCGAGGGCTCCCGCAGCGTGGCTCGCCATCGTCAGGCCGAGCCATTCGGGGTGTTCCCCCGACGCCGGCAGCGCAGCGAGATCGACCCGGGCCACCGTGGCTCGCGCACCATCATGGCTGAAGTTGGCGCACGTCACGGCGCTCTCGACGCCGAGAATCTCCGGATGCTGCGAGACGAGCTGCTGGTACCAGTAGCGGTAGGGGGAGAGACGAATCAGGGCGCCCTGTTTCGCGTGATTGGCGTTGTAGTAATCCTCGCCCGAGTACCGCAATGGCCACTCCGAACGGAGCCGCCATGCGTCCGGCAGGACGGTGAAGATGAGGTAGGGCACCGGCCGATCCTTGGCGGCGAACGCCTGCCACGCGGCGACGTCCTTCGGGGACAGGCGGGCGTCGCTGCTGTTCGGGCTTTCGAGATCGACGTAGAGCAGTTCGGCACGGTCGTACCCTCGCAGAAGGAGATCCGGCTGAAACTTGCCGCGATCCTCGTTTAGTCGAACGTCGATCTCTGGCACCGCGACGCGCGGGAGCGAAGCGGCGGCGGCGGCGATGATCCCCCAAAGTCGGGGGTGAGTGAAGTTCGACCCGGTCGTGGTGTGCTCGAAGGTGTCGAAGAAGGCCCTTGGAAGCAGGGCGGCAGGCGTCGCGTCCAGCCGCGCCTGGACGGCCACGAGAAGATCGTCGGTGATTGACGAAGTAGCCGGGCCCGGGGGGCACGATGGGCTGGATGGGCTGGATGGGCTGGATGGGCTGGATGGGCTGGACGGTAACGGCACGGATAGTGTCCACGGTGATCCAGCGGGCGTAACACCCGATTCCGACGGGTGGCGCTTCGTAATTATGTAAGGTATAACCTACACCCTCCCCACGGTCCCCATGCCCCCAGCCCCTCCTGCCCCCCGCGCTCCCGCGCCCCCCGCCCGCTCCCCCGCCAACCGCTCCGCCCCGGTCAGCCCGGCGTCCCGCGCCTCCGCCCCGGTCCCGGCCGCCCCGCGCCGCGAAGCCGTCCTGTACGCCCGCGTGTCCTCGAAGGATCAGGAGAAGGAGGGCTTCTCGATCCCGGCCCAGCAGAAGCTCCTCCGCGGCTACGCCGACGACCAGAACCTGATGGTGGTCAAGGAGTTCACCGACGTGGAGACCGCGAAGCGGGCTGGTCGGACGCAGTTCGGCAAGATGCTGGAGTACCTCAAGAAGCACGAGAAGACCTGCAAGATCATCCTCGTGGAGAAGACTGACCGGCTCTACCGCAACCTCAAGGACTGGGTGACGCTCGACGAGCTGGACCTGGAGATCCACCTCGCGAAGGAGGGGGTCGTGCTCTCCGACGACTCCCGGTCGTCCGAGAAGTTCATGCACGGCATCAAGGTGCTCATGGCCAAAAACTACATCGACAACCTGTCGGAAGAGGCGTTCAAGGGGATGCGCGAGAAGGCCGCGCAGGGGATCTGGCCGAGCAAGGCCCCGCTCGGGTATCGCAACGTGCCCCGGGCCGACGGGAAGAAGGGCGTTGAGACCGACCCGACCTCGGCCCCGGCGCTGACCAAGCTCTTCGAGGACGCCGCGGCCGGCAACCTTTCGATGAAGGATCTCACGAAGATGGCGAACGCCGCGGGGCTGCGGATGCGGAAGAGCGGCGGCAAGATCCACAACTCGACGCTGCACCGCATCCTGCGGAACCCTTTCTACTTCGGCGAGTACGACTGGGCGGGCGAGCGCCACAACGGCACGCACCGACCCCTCGTGACCCGCGCGCTGTGGGAGCGCGTTCAGGCCGTCCTTGACGGCCGCTACAACGACCAGCACGGCAAGGAGCGCAAGAACGAGTTCCCGTTCAGCGGGCTCGTCCGGTGCGCGCACTGCGGCTGCATGCTCACGGCCGAGGTCAAGAAGGAGAAGTACGTCTACTACCACTGCACAGGAGCAAAGGGCGATTGCGGCGAGAAGTACGTCCGCCAGGAGGTGCTCTCCGAGCAGTTCACCGAGGCGATGCAGGCGATCCGCTTCGACGCCGAGACCCTCGACCTGATGCGGGCTGCCCTGCGGTCCAGCCACGAGGACGAGGAGAAGTTCCACCGCGAGGCCGTCACCCGGCTCGAAGACGTCTGCGCTCGCCTCCAGAAGCGCATCGACGCCATGTACCTGGACAAGCTCGACGGTGTGATCGACGGCCCCTTCTTCGAGCGGCACGCCTCCGAGTGGCGCGAGGAGCAGCGCCGTACCCGCCGCCTGATCGTCGAGCACGAGACCGCCAACCAGTCCTACATGGAGGAGGGGATCCTGCTGCTGGAGCTGGCGCACGAGGCCGGGCGGCTCTTCGCCAAGCAGCCCGCCGACGAGCAGCGGAAGCTGCTTCTTTTCCTACTATCGAACTCGGAATTCGGCGAAGGTGCGCTCACCGTTCATTGGCGGCAACCCTTCGATATACTTGCCGAATCTGTCGGTCCCGGAAGTGAGGATGGGGGAGCGAATTCCGTAGAATCCGCTCCCCCATCCCGTTTGGTAGTCCCAACGGGATTCGAACCCGTGTCGCCGCCGTGAGAGGGCGGTGTCCTAGGCCTCTAGACGATGGGACCGAAAAATCGGTCCTGGCGTGACGGTCGGGGCTGAACCCGAGTGAACACGACGCTCACATCACGTCCGCCGTTCTAACCGGCCATCGCCGAGCGTCAAGCGCGGGCCGCCGCGGCCCCTTCGGCCGCGCTGCGTCATACAAGCCTACCCGATCGCGGCGCGCAACCTGCTCAATGACGCATCGCGGCCAAGCACGTGGAGCGTCTGGTAGAGCCCCGGCCCGGTCTTCTGGCCGCACAACGCCACCCTCACGGGCTGCGCGACCTTGCCGAGCTTCACCCCGTTCGCCTCGCACCACCCGTGGACCGCAGCCTCCAACGCGGGCTCCGACCAGTCCGCTACCCCCTCGAGGACCTCGCCGACCCGGCTGAGCACGTCCCTGGCGCCCGGCAACGTTGCGGAAATGACCGCCTCGTCTCTTGGATACTCATCCCCGAAGAACATCCGCGCCGCATCCGCGAGTTCAACCAGCGTGCGCGTCCGCTCCCGCAAGCACGCGACCAGCGCCTCCTCCCGCGGGTGCTCGGCCCACCCGCGCGCCGCAAAGAACGCTCGCGCCCGCATCGCCACCGTGGCGAGCGGCAGCGCACGCATCCAGTGCCCATTGACCCAGGCCAGCTTCTCGAGATCCCACTTCGCCCCGCCAGTGCCCAGACCCTGCGTGGTGAACACCACTTTAAGCTCGTCCAACGTGAATATCTCCTGATCGCCGCAGGACCACCCCAGCCGAACCAGGTAGCCCAGCAGCGCCTCCGGATGAAACCCCAGCTCCCGGTACTCCCTGGTGGCTGTCGCGCCGTCGCGCTTGGATAGCTTTCGCCCGTCCTTCCCAAGGATCAACGGCATGTGTCCAAAGCGCGGCGGGGTTGCACCCATGGCTGCGTAGATGAGCAATTGCTTGGGTGTATTGATCAGGTGCTCGTCCCCCCGCAACACATGAGTGATACGCATCGCCACGTCGTCCGCGACCACCACGAAATTGTACATCGGCATGCCGAACGCCCCGGCCTCCGCCCCGGACCGCGCGATGACGAAGTCCTCGATGTCCGCATTCGCAAATGAAACCGAACCTTTGACGAGGTCGTCGACGATGGTCTCACCCTCCGGCACTTTGAGACGTATCACGTGCTTGCCACACGTGGAATCCAGGTTCAACGCTCGGCAGTGGCCGTCATACCCCCGCCGCGACGCCTTGGACGCCTCCTGCTCGGCTCTGAGGCCATCGACGCGCTCCTCGGTACAGTTGCATCGATAGGCCCCACCGCTCTCCAGGAGCTGTGAAAGCACCGCTTCGTAGCTGGTCATCCGCTCGCTCTGCCGGTACGGCGGATGCGGGCCGCCAACGTCCGGGCCCTCATCCCAATCCAATCCAAGCCAACGCAGCTCGGCGAGCATCGCATCCTCAAAGGCCCGTTTTGAGCGCTCCAGGTCGGTGTCCTCGACGCGGATGATGAACTGCCCGCCCGACTTCCGTGCCAGCAACCAGTTGAAGATCGCTGTCCTCGCCCCACCGATGTGCAGGTTGCCCGTGGGGCTGGGGGCGAAGCGCAGACGCAGAGGCGTGGTCATGAGAAACTCGGGAGCACGCGCGGCTAACCCGGGCGCGGGGGATTCCGGCTCCCTTGGGCGGCTCGCCCGGCCCCGCTCCGTTCCAGATCCCACACGGAACGCCGCGTTACCCCCACACGGGTGACCCGCGACGCGCCCGGCGCGCCGGTTATGCCCCGGCGCGCGCTCGGAGCATCCATGGACTACGAACCCCTCATCACAGAAGCCCAGATCGCCGAGCGCATGCCCGCGCTGGCCGCAGAAATCGCGCGCGGACTTCCCGATACACGCGAAGGCCTCGTCGTGGTCGGGCCGCTCAAGGGTTGCCTTGTGTTCATGGCCGACCTTTCGCGGGCGTTGTGGAAGGTCGGCGTGGCGCACGACTATGACTTCCTGCGGCTCGCGAGCTATGGCAAAGGCACCGAATCCACGGGGAAGGTGCAGATGGAGAGCGACCTCATCCACAGCGTAGCCGGCCGGCCGGTCCTCCTTGTCGACGACATCTGCGACAGCGGCCGCACGCTCACCTTCGCGCGCGCCCACCTGCTCACCCGCGGCGCCGCGAGCATCACCACGTCCGTGCTGATGGACAAGCCTGCTCGTCGCGCCGTTCCGTTCGCCGTCGACCACGTCGGGTTCACCATCCCGGACGCGTTCGTCGTCGGGTACGGCTGCGATCTGGCCGAGGCGCTCCGTGGCCTGCCGTACATCGGGCTCTACAAGGCCTGACCCGGCCGCGCCTGTCGGACACCTGCGGCTCGAGCCGCAGCCGAGTCCTTCATCGGCAGGTGATCCCTGGGCTTTCCCTCAAACGCCGAAACCGCGTTGGCGATGGCCGCGGCGGTCGCAGCGAGTGCCGCATCCGCGGAGTCCACCTCGGCGTCCTCACCGTCCAGCCCCACGCCCTGCCAGGGGACGGCGTAGCCGATGATCGTCGGGCTGACCTTGCTTTTCAGCACCCCGAGCATCCGGAACCGCGTCTCGGGCAGACCATCGGCCAAGGTCGCGACCTCCTCCGAGAGCGCCACGCCAACCCCCATGTGCGCGGATCCCTCCGCGACCCGGCGGATGTCCAACGGGTCCTGGTTCGGACCGCAGGGGACCGCGACGTGCACCTCCGTCAACTGGCCTTCGGGGCCGAGGATCGCGATGGCCGCGGCGTGACCGGAGCCGGCGTCCTCGTTCCCGCACGCCGACAGCTCCACCCCGATCAACCCCCCAAACCGGGCTGCCTGCTCGCGGAGGCCCTCGCCAAGGACCCCCGCGGTGGCCTCCACAGGCCGCCAGGCGTCCGCGCCCGTCACCTCGGGGTCGCCCCAGAGGACGGTGAACAAGGCAGGATCAAGTCCGCTCTCACGCGCAACCAGGCGCACCAGCGCCGCGTCTCGGCCCTGCCCGAGCTCCGGCACGTTGCAGGTGAGCTCCACTCCATCGGCGCGGACCTTCGCGTGGATGCAAACGTCGCCGAACCCCGTTCCGCCGCTGGCCAGCGCGACGCCACGCGCCTGCGGTGCCCCTGTCCAGACGGCTGCGAGCGCCCCAAGGAGCGCGCCCGCGAGAGGATCGGCGGAGGCCAGACGAACGTCCAACTGGTCGAGCCCGGCTCCTCTTGCGTAGGCATCCACCGCCGACTCGACGGCGAACGCCCCAAGCAGCACCGTCGCCCCCCGCACCGCCCCGGCGGACTCGGCGCAGGCCGCCGCTCGGAGCGCCTCGACGAGACCTCCGCAAGCATACGGCAGGTCGAGAGTACCGAACCGCCGATCAAGACCCCCGTCCTCGTCGACCTCGACCGTGAGCTCACCGATCCGCCCCAGCGCATCCCCCGTCACCGCCGCGGTCGCCGTCCCACCCGGCCGCCGCGGGTGCAGCCGCATCCCCTCCTCCAGATCCAACGACAGCTTCACAGGGCGCCCGGTTCGCATCGCGATCATCACCGCCGCCTTCGCAGGGATCGTACTGGTCTTTCCACCGTAGCTCCCACCGGACGGCAGCACCCGGCTCTCGACGTCGAAGCCGAGGCCACGCAGCTCCGCCAACTCCGCCGCAGGGCGCTGCGATGCCGTGTACAGCCGGATCCGGCCCGACTCCAGCGGCACGGCGAGCACCGCCTCGGGCTCCAGATACACGGGATCACTCGTCGCAACGGTGACACATATTGTGGACTGGACCCCGTCGCCCATGCGATCCGGGCGAGCGACCACGGGGCCACGCGAGTCCTCCTCCGCAGGCATGCCCGGAGTGAACGGCGCGACCAGCCCCCTCGCACGTGCCTTCGCAGCCGCCTGGGTATCGGCGTATACCGCCGCGAAAGGCTCGCACGCGTGGCGGACCTCGCGCGTCAAGACGAGTACGCCATCGGCATCCGCGACCTCCACCGTCCCTACGGCGCCGGGCGCCCACACGAGCACCGCGTAGACCATGTCGGGCCGGACCAGGTCGTCGACGAACGGCCGCTCCCCGAGCACCTGCTCGCGGGCTTCTGGCCGGATGGAGGGTGGGATCTCGGACTCACCCCGCAGGCAGGCCCCGGCGAGCTTGATGCTGTCGACGATCCCGGTGTAGCCGGTGCACCGGCAGAGGTGGGGTGCGAGGGCGCGGTGAATCGCGTCGTCCGCGGGCGTCGGGCGCAGGCCGTCTTCGCCAGGGGCGAGGAGCGCCGACGCTGATAGCGCGATGCCCGGCGTGCAGTAGCCGCACTGCGTCCCGCCCTCGGCCTCGAAGGCAGCGGCGAGAGCGTCCCGGACGACGGGATCGACGCCCTCCAGCGTGACGACGGACTTGCCGGCAAGGCTCTTGATGGGCAGCGTGCACGTCAGCCGCGGCTTGCCGTCGATGAGCGCGGTGCAGCACCCGCATAGCCCCTGCGGTGCGCAGCCCGCCTTCATCGTCAGCACGCCGAGGGACTCCCGGAGCACGTCGAGGACGGAGGTTTTGGGGTCTGTCGAGACGGCGGTCTCGGCCCCGTTCAGCGTGAAGACGAACGTGGGGGCGACCGGTTCGGGCAACGGCTCAGACAACGAAGACTCCAGCAGCGCCGCAACGTAGCCCCTCCTCAACCACACGACGCGCCTGCGAGACGGGTGGGAGGTTACCGGAAGGGATGCGCGTCTGGATGTTCGCCCTGCTGCTCCCCGCGTTCGTGCCCGCCGCGCGCGCCTCCAACGACTCCGGCGCCCCCGAGGTCCCGGCGGTCCCTCCGGACGTCGCCCAGCAGATCTGGCAGGTCGAGCTGCTGCGGCTCCCGCCCGACGCCTTGTCGGCCTGGCTTGTGGATAAGTCGCCGGACGTGCGGGCGCGGGCGGTGGAGGCGTTGGGACGCTTGAGGACGGCAAGCGCGATCCCGTCGCTGACCACCGCGGCTGCCGATCCGGACCCGAAGGTGCGGATCGCTGCCGCCTTTGCGCTCGGGCAAACACCCGGAACGGAGGGCATGCTCGTGCGACGGTGGAACGTGGAGAGCACCCCCGAGATCCGGCGGGCGCTGGCGGTGGCGCTCGGGAAGCAGGGCGGCCCAGCCGCGGTTGAGCTGCTGCTGAACGCCCTCGACGAGCCCGGCGTGGCCCCTGGTGCGGCGGAGGGGCTGGGTCGCCTCGGTTCGCGAAAGGTCGACGGTGCCGCCCGGGAGAGCGTACTTCGCAGCTTGACCCTGCATATCTCGCCGATCCCGGTCGGTGACACCCGGGCCCTGGCGGCCTGGGCCATCTCAAGGACCGCTTGGACCAGCGCAGACAAGGCCACGCTGGACCGGATGGCCAGGATCATCCACGATGATCCGGATGCACATGTCCGCGCATGGGTCCTCCGGGCGTGGGCTGGGCTCTCGTCGCCGGAGACGCGCAGCGCCGTCCTCGCGGGCGCCGCTGCCGACTCGGAAGACGGCGTGCGGATCGCCGCAGCCCGGGCCATCGGGAAGCAGGGGATGGCCGGGGCAGACGTCGTCCTCGCCGCGCTGCTGAAGGACCCGGAAGAGGGCGTGCGGCTGGAGGCGATCACCGCCGTCGGCACGTGCCCGGGAGTCTCGGCGGCCGGGCTCCTGATGCCGGCGTTCAACTCGACGAATCCGCTGGAGGCGGCCGCTGCGCTGAAGGCGCTCGCATTGAAGGGCGACCTGCCAAAGCCGGCGTCGGACTACCTCTCCGCGGCGATCTACCTGCCGGTTCGCCAGGCGGCTGCCGAGTCGTTGAACGACAACGGGGCCCTCATCGACCTCGCCCTCCACGCGACCGAGCCCTCGCTGCGCAGCTCGGCCGCCGGCCACCTTTTTGAGCGCGACCAGACAAAGCCAGCCGACGCCGTGGCCGTCCTGGCAGCCGCGGACCCGCTGATCGCCCAGGCCGCCGCGGATTGGCTGAAGGAGCACCTCCCCGGCCCCGTCCAGCACTTGCAGGCCGCCGCGCCGGTCGAGCTGGCCAGCCTCCGTGGCGACCCGGCCTCCAGGTCCAAGAAGAAGGCGAAGGTCGCGGAGAAACCGGTGCCGTCGCCCTCCCCCGTACCCACGCCTTCCGCCGCGAAGGCCGACGCCGCCCTGGAACGCCCGCTGCTCGACCGCATCAAGAAGGGCGACCTGGACGCCACCGAGCTGCCGAGCTTCATCAGCGCGCTCGCCCGTGTGTATGAGGCTGGAAAGCTGGCAAAACCCGCGTCGGACGCGAAAGCCATCCTCGCTCCGTTGCTCGGGATAAGCGGCCTGGGCGCGGACGGTGTGAAGGTCGCGGCGATGCTTGGGCTCCCTGCGCCCCCGAGCGACCACGAGGACCGCCGCATCCCCGCGCTCACGGACGTCGAAAACATCGTCTCGGCGCGCATTTTCACCGACGCCGGTGAGATCCGGATCGCCCTTCGTCCCGACGAAGCGCCGTACGCCGTCTGGAACTTCGCGACGTTGGCAGACGAGAAGTACTTCGACGGCGTCCGGTTTCATCGCGTCGTCCCCGATTTCGTGATCCAGTCGGGGGACCCTCGCGGCGACGGTTGGGGCGGTCCCGGGTGGGACATCCCGGACGAGATCAACGACCTGCCCTACGACGAAGGCGCAGTCGGCATGGCCCTCTCCGGGCCCGACACCGGCGGGAGCCAGTGGTTCATCACGCTCTCGCCCCAGCCCCACCTCGAAGGCACGTACACGGTGTTCGGGCACGTCACCTACGGCCAGCGCGCCGCGGAGGCCATCGATCAGGGTGCGCGCATCGACCACATCGTGATTGAGCGCCTGCACCCCCCGGTTGCCGCCGCCCCGGTGCAGGCCCCCGCGCCAACCACGGCGACGCCCGCAGGGTCATGACCCTCCCGCGCTGGCGTTGGGCGCTCTACCTGCTCCCCGCAATCCTCGGCGTTCTCCCGACGCTGCTGTCGCCAGGCCACATCGTGGGCGACGGCGTGGATGCGTACGGCACCGGCTGGTTCTACTGGTGGATCCGCACCTGCGTGACCCACTTCGGAAACCCAAGCTGGACGCCGCTTTTCTTCGCGCCCGACGGCAAGAACGTGTTCGCCGACACCGGCAACAACTTCGTGGACGCCGTGTTCGCCATCCCGTTCCAACTCCTCTTCCGCTCGGCCTGGTCCGCACCGTTCACCGTGTTCTTGCTGGCGGGCAACGCCTGGACCTTTGAAAATATGGCGATCGCGCTCTGGGGTCGTGTCCCTGGCGAAGGCGCTCTCCGCGACGTGATCGCCGCGACCACCGCGTGGATGGTGAACCCCTACGTCATCTTCGAGCTGACCGCCGGACGGCCGACGCAGGCGCTGATGTGGTGGTTCCCCCTGGCGATCCTGTTCCTGCACCGGATCTGCATCGGCGACCGCAGCGCAAGGACGGCCGTGAGCTTTGGTGTCGCCGTGGCGCTCACCGGCTGGACGTACTGGTTCGCCGCCTATTTCCTGGTGTTCCTGCTCCTGCCGCTCGCGATCTGGTGGAGCGCGGGGAACCGGCTCGGTGCGGCGAGGTCCATCGCGATTGCGGTCGTTGTTTGCGTTGTTCTCGTCGCCCCGATGGCCATGGCGATGAACATCGCCTGGAACGCCGGCATCGTCCCCGGCGTGGCGTCCGGCGGGCCCGAGGCCGCGAACGTCGACGCGGACCTGCACGGCGTGTGGTTGATGGAGACGCGGGGCGCCCCCCTGCTCAGCCAACCCGCCTGGCTTCTGGCTGCGATCCTGGGTGCCGTCGTCGGGAAGCGGGAGGGGCGGACGTGGCTCGGCATGGCCCTCGGGCTTGTCGCCATCGGCGCTGGCGCCCGGCTCGGAGGCGCGCGCATCGTCAACCCGATCTGGTCGGTCCTAAGCCACCTTCCGTTCCTGGCAAGGCTGTGGTTTCCGTACCGGATCACCATGGTCGTCATGCTGCCCTGGACGGCGCTCGCGCTGCTGGCCTTTCAGCGCTACGGCCGTAAATGGTTGCTTCTCACTGGCTTTATCGCACTTGCGCTCGGTGGCGAGGCGTTCTCTGGGACCTTCCCGTTCAACCACAAGGACGCGAGCTGCCCGCCGCTCGTGCTCGACGCGGCGCGTGAGCCCGGCACCTTCCTGGTCCTCCCCGGTGGCATCCAGTCCGACGATCTCCTCTGGCAAACATCCTTCCAACGCCCGATGTTCGCGGGGATGGGCGAATCGGCCCCGGCCTTCTGGCCAGCCGGCTACGCCAACCGCAAGAAGGAGCCCTGGATCCAGGCGTTGCAGGACGCCTCCGCCTCGCCTCACCGCCAGCACCCCGCGCCGCCGACCTCACCGCCAGCGCCCGACGCGCTGAAAACCCTCGGTGTCCGGTGGGTATTGCTGCGACGTGACCTCATCATCGGCATCTGGCGCAACGAGCGCAGCCGGGGCGGCAAGGACGCGCTCAGGGCCCGCGACGCCGCTGCCATCGCGCAGCTCACCGGCATGCTCGGCCAACCGGCTGCTGCAGATGACCGGTTGATCCTCTGGGATGTCCTCGGCACCTACACGGACCCCGCCTTTCCCGTCACCCCCGAAAAGCTGGGGACGCCGCCGCTGGAGGACGTGGAGCGGCCGGGGTTCGAGTGGGGGATGATCCGCATGCACCGGATGCCCGAGTAGCGCCGCCAACACCGCCCCTTCAGTCCGGTGTCGCCTGATTCTCCGGGGTCGGGCCTCCCCATTCAGGCAGGCCCGTTGCCCGGGCCCTTCCGGGGGATAGCTTCGATACCAACAACAGGTGCTTCATGGCCTTCGAAAACCCCGGTGACACGCAGCCGGTCAACCTTCCCCCCGAACTCTCCATCCCCATCCTGGCGATCCGCAACACGGTCATCTTCCCGGTGCTCGCCTTCCCGATCAACGTCGGGCGAAACAAGTCATTGGAGGCCGTCGAACGCGCGCTCGCGGGCGACAAGCTGCTCGGCATCGTCGCGCAGCAGGACGCGAAGAACGAAGACCCCGAGGTGAGCGAGCTCTACACCATCGGCACAGTCGTCAAGATCCTGAAGATGGTCAAGATGCCAGGGAACAAGCTCAATGTCATCATCCAGGGGCTGGCGCGCGTCAAGATCCAGAAGTGGGAGCAGATCAACCCGTGCCTCCGCGCGCAGGTGAAGGTCTACGAGGAGTCGACGGAAACGACGCCCGAGCTCGAAAAGATGATGGGCAACCTTCGGGAATTGGCGCAGAAGGTCATCGACATCTCGCCGCAGATCCCCAGCGAGGCGAGCTTTCTGGTCCGCAGCATCGACAACCCGGGCATCCTCGCGGACATCGTCGCCTCGCACATCAACATCGACGTCGAAGAGAAGCAGGGCTTGTTGGAGACGATCGACTGCCAGGAGCGCATGACCAAGGTCATCGCGCTGTTGAACAAGGAGATCCAGGTCGTCGAATTGTCCAACAAGATCCAGACGGAAGTGAAGGGCGAGATGGACAAGGCCCAGCGCGAGTACTTCCTGCGCGAGCAGATGAAGGCGATCCAGAAGGAGCTCGGCGAGACGGACGACCGGCAGGAGGAGTTCGAGGAGCTGAAGAAGAACATCCGCAAGGCGAAGATGCCGCAGGACGTCGAGAAGGTGGCGTTGAAGGAGCTCAAGCGCATGGCGCGCATGAGCCCGGGCGCGGCCGAGTACACGGTGAGCCGCACCTACATCGACTGGCTCGTCGAACTCCCCTGGAAAAACCAGACGGAAGACGTGATGGACGTCCTGGAGGCCGGCCGCATCCTCGATGAGGACCACTACGGATTGCTGAAGGTCAAGCAGCGCATTTTGGAGTACCTCGCCGTCCGCAAGCTCAAGGCCGACATGAAGGGCCCGATCCTCTGCCTCGTCGGTCCGCCGGGCGTCGGCAAGACCTCGCTCGCCAAGTCCGTCGCCCGCGCATTGGGGCGGAAGATGGTGCGTATCTCGCTGGGTGGGGTGCGGGACGAGGCCGAGATCCGCGGTCACCGTCGCACGTACATCGGCTCGCTCCCGGGCAAGATCATCAAGTCGATCAAGAAGGCGGGGACGAACAACCCGGTCTTCGTGCTCGACGAGATCGACAAGCTCGGCATGGACTACCGCGGCGACCCGTCCAGCGCGCTGCTGGAGGTCCTCGACCCCGAGCAGAACGACACGTTCGTCGACCACTATCTCGACGTCCCGTTCGATTTGTCGAAGGTCCTCTTCATCGCCACCGCGAACCTCGCCGACCCCATCCCCGGTCCGCTGCGCGACCGCATGGAGATCATCGAGATCCCCGGCTACACGATGGAGGAGAAGATGAAGATCGCCCGGCAGTATCTCCTGCCCGAAGCGATCGAGGAGCACGGCCTGCAGAAGGACGCGCTGGAGATCCCGGACGCTGCGCTGAAGTTCCTCATCACCAGCTACACGCGCGAAGCAGGCGTTCGCGGCCTGAAGCGCGAGGTCGCTGCCGTCGCGCGGTGGACCGCGAAGGAGGTCGCGAGCAACAAGCTCTCCGAAAAGCTGGTGCTGACGACCGAGAAGATCGAGGAGATCCGCGGGCCCATCCACTTCTTCGCCGAAGCGGCGGGGCGCACCAGCGTTCCGGGCGTGGCGACGGGCCTGGCGTGGACCGCAGCGGGCGGCGACATCCTGTTCATCGAAGCGACGAAGATGAAGGGCAAAGGCGGCGTTCAGCTCTCGGGCTCACTCGGCGACGTGATGAAGGAGTCCGTCGGCGTCGCGCGCTCCTACATCCGCGCGAGCGCGCTTGAACTCGGCATTGATCCGGACGTCTTTGACCACACGGACATCCACGTGCACGTCCCGTCCGGCGCCATCCCCAAGGACGGTCCGAGCGCGGGCGTCACGATGCTGACCGCGATGGTCTCGTTGCTGACCGGCTTGAAGGTCGACCCGCTCGTCGCGATGACGGGCGAGGCCACGCTCCGCGGCGCGGTCCTGCCGGTCGGCGGCATCAAGGAGAAGGTGCTGGCGGCCCATCGCGCAGGGATCAAGACGATCATCCTGCCCGAGCGCTGCAAGAAGGATCTCGTGGAGGTGCCGGAGGAGATCCGCGCCGAGATGACGTTCCACCTGTGCTCGCGCATGGAGGAAGTCCTGGAGTACGCGTTCGGAAAGGAGGCGTTGGACGCGCGCAAGGCCGAGGTCGTAGCCGAGATCGAGAAGCGGAAGGCTGCGGGCGAGAAGAAGCCGCAGGAGACCGCGGAGGCGTAGGCGGTCAGCGCAGGGGCCGGTGCGAGGTTCGCCGAGCGCTGGCCTCGACGGGGTCAGGGCGTGGGCGACGTTGCCCACCCCCCGATCTGCTCGCTCATCCGCTGCGATAGCGCGTCGAAGATCCGCTTCCGGTCGGGGATCTGGCCGGTGTCGCCGACCCAATCCTCGACCGAGAACGTGCGGCCGACGGGCCCGCGGTCCACGCGCGCCACCAGCCGGGCATGGTACCAGATGCCGCCGCCTGGCCCGGTCGGTGCTGCGCGCATCGCGGGATCGAGCGCAGCCTCGGTGATGGTGACGACGAGCGGAGCGTCGCCGCCGAGCGCCCCACGCGCCGCCAGGTCGCGCGTGACATCCGACTTCATCGCCTCGTCGACCCCCGGCTCAGCGACCGGGGCCAGCACCTGCACCTCGCTGAAAACGGGCCTCCCGACGGCGTCAGCCCCCACGTTCGTTGGGATGAGGCCCAGGTGCAGGCAGCCGAGCAGGGTTGACAGGATGACCACGGGGAGCGAGGATGGCCCCGCGCGACGGGTCTTGTCAACCGTCCCGCCCGGAAACCGATGCTCCTCCCCCTCCTCGCCATCGTCCTGCACTCCCCCGTCGCCCGCGCCGCGGATCAAGTCCCGGCCCCTCCGTCGACGATCCCGGCGCCCGGCTCCACGACCGCCTCGACGACCACTGCTCCCACGACCGCGACGACGACCCCGCAAAAGACCCGGAGCTACCTCATGGAGGTCAACTTCCGCGGGCGCTACGAGTTCCTCCCCGACTCGCTCCTGAACATCTGGTACGAGACCCACGCCGGCGAGACCATCCAGCGCCCGAAGGTCAATGCCTACAGCCTCGGCCTCGAATTCGACGTCCGGAACAAGGAGGCGAACGGCATCTTCTACGTCGACTACATGAGCTCGCTCATCAAGCCCGGGTACTGGGACGACATCGACAGCCCGCCGGACTACCTGGACGGCGAGTACATCCAGCCGCAGAACTTCGGGGTTGTGATGATCGGCGCGGACTACGCCTACGAGCTGCACGCCACCAACTGGTTCTCCGTGATGTTCGGCGCCGGGCTGGGCGTGGCGATCAAGACCGGCGATCTCGTGAAGTGGGAGCCGGGCGGAAACGTCGGAAACACCGACCCGAACTGCGGCGCGACCGCACCGGCCTACGAGCGCGCGCTCGGGCTCTCGGACGGCGGCGACGCGTGCGCGAATGACGGTGTGAAGGACATCCCCACGGTGCTGCCGGTGCTCGACATCAACCTTGGCGTGCGCTTCAACATCGACGATCACGCCAGCGTGCGGCTTGAAGGCGGACTGCACGACCTGCCCTACGGCGGCGGGTCGGTCGGCATCACGTTCTAGTCAGCAGACCCGCGCCGCGACAATCACCGGCGCCAACGCCGCATGTTGCAGCGCGCATTGCAGGTTCACGCGCCCCAGGACGCCGGCGCCGTCCAACACGGTTCGTGCCGACGACATGGCCTTCTGCGGCGTGTTGTTCTCCTCGGAGAGGTGGGCGAGGATCAGATGGTCGAGGCGGGGGCCGAGGCCATCTGCGAGGAGCTGGGCGGCCTGGGTGTTGGACAAGTGGCCGTGATTGCCGCGAATGCGCTGCTTGAGGTGGTAGGGGTAGGGCCCGTTCCAGAGCATGTCCTCGTCGTGATTGAACTCCAGGACCGCGGCGCGGCACTCGCGCAGCGCCCGGGCGAGCAGGGCTGTGGGCTTGCCGAGGTCCGTGACCACCGCGACAGGGGCGTCGCCGACGATGACGCGGTACGAGACGGGGTCGCGGACGTCGTGGGGCACCGGGAGCGGCTCGACGATGAGGTGGCGGACGCGAAACGGTGTTCCGGCCTCGATGATCTCAAGCCCGTCGGGGCAGCAGCGGGGGTCCATGCCGTCCCGGGTGCCGGCGGTGCAGTAGAAGGGCACGGCCTTTCCGCGCTTTCGCAAGGCGCGGGAGAGGACACCGGCGGCCCCCACGTGATCCTTGTGCTCGTGCGTGAGGAGGACCGCGTCAATTGGCGCGTCCACGAGCCCCGCAGCCTCCAGGCGCCCGAGGATCTGCTTGGTCGCCACACCGCAATCCACCAGCACCCCCGCGCGGCCGTCCCCGATGTACGTCGCGTTCCCGGCAGAGCCGGATGAGAGTACGCACACCGTCACGTCGCGGGTGAAAAGCGTCATTCGGGAGCCTCGCAGGCGTGACCGGCGGGAACCGGTCGGGGGGACGAATTGGGTAACCCGCTCCCGCTATTTGCGACGCGCGATCAGCATCGACGGATCGAGCTTCAGGGCCGTGCTGAAGCACTGCCGGGCCTCGTCCAGCTCGCCGCGCGCCGTGGCGATCTCGCCGCGAAAGTTCCAGGCGATGGCGCAGTTGATGTCGAATTGCAGCGCCAGCTCGACCAGGTCGGCGCCGTCCTCCTCCCGGGCCTCCTTCCCCTGGTCCGGGTTGTTGAAGCGCGCCCAGCCGAGATGCGCCACCGCGACCGCGTTGTCCGGCGACTGCTGCCTCGCCTGGGTGAAGCAGCGGTCCGCGCGCGCCCAGTCCTTGCCGGAGAGCGCCGACATCCCCTGCTTCATCATCCCGTCGAACATCGGCTCCGCGCTCGTCACCCGCCCGCTCACCAGCTCCGTCTCGGCGCGCTCGATCATCGTGACGATCTCGGCAGCCAGGGTGCGGGCCTCGGCGTTCGGGTCCTTCTCCATCATCCGATACCGGTGCTTCATCCGCTGCGCCGCGGTCTGGATCATCTCGGGCGGAGCACGACGGGGGATGCCGAGCACGGTCCACCCATCCGCGGTGCGCAGGATGTCGACCTCCCGACGCAGGCGCGTGAGCGGGATCATGCTCGCGGTCGCGTGCGTGTTGGGGTCGTCCATTCGCTCCACGGTCGACCCCTCAGGCGCGGTCGGCGGGTCGGCGGCGGGCTCCGGGCGACGACGCGGCGCCTCGGTGACCACGAAGGGACGTTCGATGTGGGAGGGCGGGTCGACGACGTGTTCGCGGCGGGTGACCGAGAGCGAGTCGTGTGCGGACTCGATGGAGCGCGAGGCGGATGCACCGCGGCCCGCTCCCATCGACGGGGGGTCGGCGACGGGGTCGACGTCCGGGGCGCCCGCTTCGCGCAACGTGATGAGGCCCAGCCACCGGAGGGCCGCCAGGTCCAGCGCCACATCGGCGACCGGGGCGCCTTCCCGTCGCGCCAACCCCTGGACGCTCAAGCCGCCGGCAACGCGCGCCAGGCAGCGCCGGGTGGCGGCCGTCAAGGGCATCTCGCTGGCGCCGGACACCGCGCCTGTCGCGCCGGGGACGAGGTCGAGGACCGACTCTCCCGCCACCGCTTCGCGAGCCGCACGCCACACCAGACGCGCCAGGGCGGCGCGGTCGCCCTCCTCCTCCACATCGCACGCGTCCAACGAGACTTCGCCTCCGACGAGTGCCTCCTCAACGGCGGTGACCCCGTCCGGGCCCACCGGGCCGCCACGGGAGATGAGCACCCAGGAGCTCGTGCCCGCCCGTTCAACCCGGAGGACCCCGGTCCCCTTGCGCACCCACCAACGCGTCAGCGCGCGGGCGTTGGCCATGTTCCAGGATCGCCGCCCGCGAGTGTCCGGCCGGGCCGGGGATCGCTGGTCCGTCGGCGGGAGCGACGCCCGGGGACGCGTCGGGGGAGGCGTGGGCTCGGGGGGGGGGCCGGCTTCGGGGCCAGGGAGGAAATAGAGCGGCGGCTCGCCGTCGTCGACCACCCCGGACGGCGCGCTCGTGCCGGCACGGGGGTCTGCCGGCGTGACCACGGCCGGGCCGGAGTGGCTGGAATTCCGGTCGTCCGCGCCGTCGGCCATCGAGCGCCGGATCACGTCCGCGAGATCCAGGAGGCTGGCCGGCTTGCTCATCACGTGCGCGCCGCTCGCTTCGGCGCGACGACGCACGGCCCCGTCGCCCCGTTCGTAGAGCACAATCACGGGAGCCGTGTCGGCCAGGTGCCCAGCAGCCCGGAGGTCACGGACCAGCGGCAAGGCATCGCCGTCGGGCTGATCCGCGTCGAGGACCAGGGCGCCGATCGGGAACCCGGGGGGCAATTGCCGGGCGTCCGCCAGGCAGACGCAGGGCTCCACGCGGCACCCATCCGGGCCGAGGAGGGCGCTCAAGACCCGAACGATCTCGGAGCCAGGACTGACGATCAGGACGTTCACCGGCGCGGAAACCCCACGGGGACGCTAAGCTAACCGGAAATGTCGCGGCTGCCGTCGAAGCTTGCTTGGGACCCCTGGTTCGACGATGGCGGTCCGATGAGGCGTTGCGCCGAAATATTTTCCCGGCTTCGCGACTGTGGACCGTGTTTTCTGGCCTGGCTGGGGCCCGATCTCGTGGTTGGTCGCCTTGGGGCGCCGCCGCCGCTCACGAGCTGGGCGGACGTTGCGGCGCTCGTGCGGTCCGCACCTCCCCCGCTCGCGCCTGGGATCCCCGGGCACGTGGGATACTTCAGCTACGAAGCGGGCCGTTGGACGCACCCGATCGCCACCCGCACCTCCGCCCCGGCAGACGCGTTTCTCGCGCCCTGCCTCGGTGGCGTGACGTTTGCGCCCGGGGGCGTCGCCCGTTCGTGGGGCGAGGGGGTGGAAGCGCCCGCGCCGGCCGTCCTGCTCCCACAACCGCACGGACGGCCCCCGGAGTGGTCCTCGCCCGCCGCCTATGAGCAGTCCGTCCGCATCGCCCTCAACCACATCCGCGAGGGCGACTGCTACCAGGTCAACCTGGCCCGTACGGTGACGGTAGCTGACCCCGGCGATCCGCTCCACGCCTGGCTCCGCCTCGCCCGCACCAACCCCGCCCGGCGGGCGATGCTCCTGTACACCGGTGAGCGCACCATCCTGTCCAACTCGCCGGAGCTGCTCCTCGGTGCCCGTGGGCGGGAGCTGCTCTCGGTGCCGATCAAGGGCACCCGCCCCCTCGCCGCCTCACCGCTCGACCTGCTGCACTCGCCGAAGGAGCGGGCCGAGCTGACGATGATCGTCGACCTGGTGCGCGCCGACCTCGCCAACGTCGCCCGGTTGGGGTCGGTCCACGCAGGCCCGCGGCGAGTCGGGCGGGTCGGGCACCTCTGGCACGCCATGCAGCGCGTCCGCGCCACGCTCGACGAGGGCTTTGACGCCGTCGACGCGCTGCGCGCCCTGTTTCCCGCAGGCAGCGTCACCGGCGCACCACGCGTCCGGGCGACCGAGTTGATCGCGGCGCTGGAGGAGGCACCCCGCGGCGCCTACTGTGGCACGATGGGCTGGTTCGGCGGCGACGGATCCGCCTCGTGGAATGTCGCGATCCGCACGATCACGTTCACGGGCAACGTCACCCGCCCGGACCTGGCGAGCATGCACTTCGGCTCCGGGATCGTCTGGGGCAGTGACCCGGTGCGCGAGCGCGAGGAGACCGAGTGGAAGGCGAGGAAGATCCTTGCAGCCTTGTGCGAGGCGCCGTGACGGGCACCGAAGCGCTCCCTCGCGGCCTCTACGGCATGCTCGACGTCCCCTACGACGAGCCCGAGCGGGACACGCTCGATCGCGCCTTGTTCCTTACTGATCGGGGCGTTCAGGCGATCCAGCTACGGGCGAAGCACCTCGACCTCGACGGGATCGCGGGCCTGGCAGAGCGGCTGGTTCGCACCGTGCCGCTGCTGATCGTCAACGACCATGTTCCCCTCGCAGCCGCGCTGGGCGTCTGGGCCCACGTCGGCCAGGAGGATGGGCCCGACCCGGGCGTGCCCTTCGGACGGTCGACACACACGACCGCGCAGGTGGAGCGCCCCGGCGCCGCCACCTACGTCGGCTACGGGCCGGTCTTCGGGTCGACCACGAAGGCGACCGGCTACGCTGCACGGGGCGTGGACGGGCTGCGCGCTGCGGTCCTTGCGAGCCGCATCCCGGTGGTGGCGATCGGCGGCATCACGGCCGAGAACATCGACGCCGTCCGGGCGACGGGGGTGCACGCCTGGGCGCCGATCTCGGGCTTCTGGTCCATCCGCGCCGACCGCGCCGCCCTTGACCGCTTGACGCGTCAGTAGCCCGATCCGCCTCATGCGGATCGGGCTATTGACGCGTCGATAGCCCGATCCGCATCGGGCGGATCGGGCGGATCGGGCGATCCCGGCATCCTCCATTGAAGGTTGACGGCGTCGACCTCGCCGGATAATTTTGGCGGTCAGCGCAAATCCCCGTTCTCGCGAGGTCCGTTCCGTGGACGATCCAGGTCGAAGTAGGCAAATCCTTTAGCTTGAGCCGGGCCGCCTCGGAACTCAAGGTTCGAGGCGAAATGAACGCGAATCCCAGCACCATCGCACCGGATCTCCGGGCAAGCGCGCGTCCGTGAGCACGGCCGTCGATCCGAACGGCTTCCCCGATCCCCCGGAGCGGTGGGAGGAGAGCCCGTCGACGGCGAACATGTTCCGGGCGCTCGACCGGGCAACGGCCACGGAGGTGTTCCTCAAGCTGCCCTCGGCCGAACAATACCGCCTGCTTGAGGAGATGCCCCCCGGTGAGCAGCGCTTGTGGATGCGGGTGCTCGCGCCCGACGACGCCGCAGACGTCATGCAATGCGCCCCTGAGGACGAGCGCGCGACGCTCATGGCGCACCTCGATCCCTCCACCCAGCGCGAGGTCAAGGCCCTCGCCGCCTACGCAGAGGACGACGCCGGCGGCCTGATGTCCCCGCGATTCGCAGCGTTGCGCGCGGACATGACCGTGGACGAGGCCATCCACTACCTCCGCCGCAAGGCCCGCGACGGCGTCGAGACCATCTACACCGCCTACGTCCTCGACCACGATCAGCGGCTCGTCGGCGTCGTCAGCTTCCGCGAGCTGTTCTCGGCACAGGCATCGGCGCCGGTTCGCGACGTCATGCGCCCCGCGCTGACCGTCACGGAGGATCTCGACCAGGAGCACGTCGCCCGCATCATCGCCGAGCACAACCTCCTCGCCGTGCCCGTCGTCGACGCAGACGGCCGGATGAAGGGCATCGTGACGGTCGACGACGTGGTCGACGTCGTGCAGGAAGAGGCGACCGAGGACATCCAGAAGCTGGGCGGCATGGAGGCCCTCGACGAGTCGTACATGCACACGAGCTTTGGGCTCCTCCTGAAAAAGCGGGCGGGCTGGCTCGCGATCCTGTTCGTCGGCGAGATGCTGACCGCCAGCGCCATGAGCGTGTTCGAGGCCGAGATCGAAAAGGCGGTGGTCCTCGCGCTCTTCGTCCCGCTCATCATCTCAAGCGGCGGCAACTCGGGCTCCCAGGCCTCCTCGCTGATCATGCGCGCGCTCGCGCTCGGGGAAGTGACGTTTGCGGACTTCTGGCGGATCATCCGGCGGGAGGTGCTGAGCGGCATCGCGCTCGGCGCCATCCTCGGCTCCATCGCCATGGTCCGCATCTTCGTGTGGCAGGGGCTTTTTCACCTCTACGATCACGTCGTCCTGCTGGCGCTCACCATCTCGGTCTCGTTGGTGGGGGTCGTGACGAGCGGGACGTTGATGGGGGCGGCCCTCCCGCTGTTGCTCAGGCGCATCGGCCTCGACCCGGCGACAGCGAGCGCGCCGATGGTCGCCACCCTGGTGGACGTGACCGGGCTCATCATCTACTTCTCGGTGGCATCGATCATCCTGTTGGGAGCGCTGAAGTAGGTGCACGGACAGGCTACCCGCGATGGCGGCAGAGCGATAGACTGGAGCTTGTCCGCCGATGACTACGGGGCCTTCCGACCAGGCCCGCCGCCGAGCTTCTACGCCCGGCTCGGCGCCCTGGGGATCGGCCTGCCCGGGCAGCGCATCCTCGACCTTGGGACGGGAACTGGCGTTCTCGCCCGACAGTTTGCGACGCAGGGCGGGGTGGTGACGGGCGTGGACGTGGCCATCGGGCAGATCGCGGTCGGGCTACGGTTGGCGGCCGAAAGCGACCTGGCCGTGGAGTTCCGCGTCGCCACGGCGGAGGAGACCGGCGCGGCAGACGCCTCCTTTGACGTCGTCACCGCGAATCAATGCTGGTTGTACTTTGACAAGGCGCGGGTGCTCGCGGAGGTCCGGCGCGTGCTGGCGCCGGGCGGGGTGCTCGTCACCTCCCACTTCTCATACCTCTCGACCGACCCCGTCGCCCGGGCAACCGAGGCGTTGATCCTGCGCTACAACCCGGATTGGCAGGGTGCGAACTGGTCCGGCGAGGTGCCGACGCTGCCGGCGTGGTCGGTCGGACGGGCGACGGTGCGGAGCTCCTTCATCTACGACGAGGCCATCCCGTTCACGCGCGAGGCGTGGCGCGGGCGCATGCGGGCGTGCCGCGGCGTCGGGCCGACGTTGACGGCCGACGAGGTCGCGCGGTTTGACGGCGAACATGCGGCGCTTCTGGAGTCGACGATGCCGGAGGCCTTCACCGTGACGCACCGGATCGACGCGCACGTTTTTGAGGTTTCCCCCGAGCGAGTAGGCGTGGGGGCAACTGGATGATCATCGAACGTTCTGGCTCGATCCGGAGGGGATGGAGCCGGACGGGTTGATGGCGTTCAAGGGGGGGTTTGGGGCGACCGTGTCGCACGGGCGAGCTGCGAAGCAACGGTCATGCGCGCGCCTGCCGACGCCCGGGAGGCTGAGCGGCCGGGCGGGTGGAGGAGGCACACCTGCGCAGGTTCGGGCGAGCGCGACCGCTGCTGACCGCGTCGAAGGCACGCTTCGTGCGGGGCACGAAGTCGCGCCTTCAACTTGGCCAGCCGACCGCTACCTCCCCTCGCCAGCCTCAACCCCCTCCGACTCGCCCTCTTCTTCCGCGGCTTCGGTCTCGGTCATCGGGGTGCCGTTACTGTCGAGGACGACCTCCTGGGTGGACGTTCCCTTCTTGAGCGCGGCGTCAAACACGGTCTGCGAGCGGGTCACCGCGCGCTCGACCTGACTGACGGTCCACCCGGCGTACCTGGCCTTCAGCGTCGCCTGGACCGCCGCGGGCGCGTTGGTCACCGGGATGACCTCCTCCTCTTCGATCACCGTGCCGTCCGTCGCAAAGGCGAGGTCCAGCGAGCGGGTGCCGATGTGAACGGTGGCCTCGTAGCGATCGACCCCCTTGATCTTCTCCCGGCTGGCCCCGGCGGTGGTGCCACCTACGTACTTCGCGGCGATGGTGGCCTTGATGTTCGCGGGCAAGGCGCCGGCATCGATCCGGACCTCCCCAGCGTGGGCAGGGTGCGCAAGGCAAAGGGCGAGCAGGATGGAGAACATGATCATGTCCGGGGTTGGGGGAAGGGAGCCGCCTGAGGATTGCCCTGGCTGGCCGTCGGCTCCGGTGTACCGTTGCTACACACCGTTCTGTCGCGCCAAGTCATAAAGGTATAACGGTCGGAATCTTCCGGGGCGGTGCCGAATCTCTTCCGGCAGCCGGCCGAATCTGGTGTGTACTGAAGGCCCATGTCGCACACCGCCGGACACCCGCTCCTCCTCGCCGCTCTCGTCCTCGTCGCGGGTTGCGGCGCCACGACGACCCCGTCGGCGCCCGTCTCCGACACACACCCGACCCCTGCGGCTGCGGTCCCTCCGGTGTCGGCTCCAGCCGCGGTCGAGGCCCCGATCGCTGCGGTGGAGACCGCCGTCGAGCCCGAGAAGAACCCTCCCGGCGACATGCCGGACAGTCAGGTGTTCGTCGCCTACACCTCACCCACCGATGGCGTCACGCTCCAGATCCCGGAGGGGTGGGCGCGAACGGAGGTTCCGGGCGGCGCGCAGTGGATCGACAAGTTCGACGGGGTGAAAGTCGTCGCAGCGCCCGCCAACGCGGCCCCGACTGCCGCCACCGCGGCGAGCACGCTCGTTCCGGCGCTTCAGGGAAGCGGACACGCCGTTGAGATCGGTGCCGTGAGCGCCGTGACGTTGCCGGGCGGCTCGGCGGTCCGCATCGACTACCACGCGAATTCGGAGCCGAACGCAGTGACCGACAAGAAGGTCCGGCTCGAAGCCAGCAACTACTACTACTTCCACGACGGGAAGCTGCTGACGCTCACGGTCTGGGCACCCGCCGGGGCCGACAACGTCGACCAGTGGGACCTGATGTCCAAGAGCCTGAGATGGCCGTAGCCAAGGGCCGGAGTCCCCGGTCCTCGGCCGGCGCTCTGTCGATCGCTCGCACCTGCTGGGGGTCATGATGAAACCACGATTTTTCGCCGCTGCTCTGCTCGCATTCGCGGTCGCTCGCCCCGTCCTCGCAAGTGGCGGCGACCCCGCGGCCCCGGCTGACCCGACGCCGGGTCCGGACGCCCAGCCGACGCCCGTCGACACCGGGGTCGGGCTGGGTCCCGACAAGCCGGCCCTGCGGCTCTCGACGGGCACGTCCGCAGAATTTCAGGGCGACGCCACCAGCTTCGAGCTGAGCGTGCCGGTGTTCATCGAATGGGGGATCACGCAGCGCCTCACGGTTCTCGCAGAGCCTCGCTTCAAGTACGTCACGTACCAGGGCGTGGACACCACCTACGGTCTCGGTGATCTCGTGACCGCCGCCACCTTCGAGTTCGTGCACGAGGGCAAGGTTGCTCCCGCGCTGGCCGCGGAGGGCGAGGTCAAAGTGCCGATCGCGATGAACGGCCTCGGCACGGGCAAGCCCGACTACTCGGTCGGGCTCGTGGCGCGCAAATCGCTGGGGCCCGTGAGCCTCGATGTGCGGGCGATCTACACGTTCGTCGGCAGCCCGACCGGCGCGAACCTGAGCAACACGCTGCGCGGCACCGTGGCCGGCGAGTGGCAGGTCTCACAGCGCCTGGATGTGCTGGGCGAGGTGGCGTTCGGCAATGGGACCGGCGGGGATGTCACCCTCCTTCTCCACCGGGGCGAGGTCCCGGAGTCGGGCATCGAGGTGGAGGGGACGGTCGGGCTCGCTGAGCACGTCACCGACCGCCTGAAGCTGGTGCAAGAGGGGTCCTACTCCTCGAGCGGCTCGAAGCGGGGCATGTTCGGCCTGGAGTGGGACTTCGGCGCCGCCTCGACGACTTTGCACAGTTGGACCAACGATCCCGTCGACTGACTCTGCGGAGTCGTCCTTCCATCATCGCGCCCCTGACCGGGAGCGGCCCCACGCCCCACGCACCGGAGTCCCCAGATGCACCGTCCTCCCCTGTCACCCGATCTGCGCCAGCGCAGCCCCGTCCTTTCGGCGTTGCTCCTCTGCGCTTTCGTCCGCCTCGGGCCAGTTGCGTTCGCAGGCACGCCGGAGACGGCGGTCGCTCCGTCGGAACCCGTGGTCGCGCCGGAGGTCAACCCGCCGGGCGACATCCCCGACTCCCAGGTGTTCGTCCGCTACACGTCGGCCTCCGGCGGCTTCGCGCTCAAGGTGCCCGAAGGCTGGGCCCGAACCGAATCCCCGACAAGCGTCGCCACGCCGCCGGCCGCGACCGCCCCAGTCCAGACCTGGGTCCGGTGGATCGACAAGCTCGATGGCGTCGTCGTCACCGTGGCTCCCGCGACCGCTACGCCGACCTCCGACTAAGTCCGAGCCACCTTGCTGTCCTCCGGACGCGCCGTCACCGTCGACAAGGTCGCGACCGTCACGTTGCCCATCGGCTCCGCATTGCGCGCCGACCTCCACGCGAATTCCGACCCCAACCCGGTGACGACCAAGCAGGTCCGACTTGAGGAGGCCGCCTGGTTCGTCTACCGCGACGGGAAGCTGCTGACGCTCACGGTCTGGGCACCCGCCGGAGCCGACAACGTCGACCCGTGGGACCTGATGTCCAAGAGCCTGACATGGAAATAGCAAGCGGCGCACCGGTACAAACTGCGACCGGCCCCGTCCTTGAGGCCTTCGACCTCTACCGCTTCTTCCACACGGGAGACGACGAGACGCTCGCGTTGCGCGGCGTGAGCCTGACCGTCGCGGCTGGCGAGATCGTCGTTGTGGTCGGCGCGTCGGGAAGCGGAAAGTCCACGCTGCTCAACTGCCTCGCAGGGCTCGACGAGCCGGACGGCGGCTACGTCGTGCTCCTCGGGGAGCGGCTGACGCGGCGCCCGGAGGCCGAGCGAGCGTCGCGGCGAGCGGCGCACGTCGGCGTGCTTTTGCAGGCCGGGAACCTGTTCCCCTCACTCACGGTCGCCGAAAATGTCCGCCTCCAGATGGCGATGGCTCGGGTCCGCGAGCCGGGGCGCGTGGACCAGCTCCTCGAACAGGTCGGGCTGGCCGACCGACACGGCGCGCTGCCCTCCCAGCTCTCGGGCGGGGAGGCTGCGAGGGCCGGACTCGCTGTCGCGCTCGCCGCGTCACCAAAGCTGCTGCTCGCAGATGAGCCCACCGGGGAGGTGGACGCGGCGACGGAGGCCAAACTGCTGGCGATCTTCGCCGATCGACGGAAGAGCGGGGCGGCAACGGTGATCGCGACGCACAGCCCGGCGGTCGCGGCGCTGGCCGATCGCGTGGTTCACCTCGTGGACGGCCGGATTGTCGACGGGGAGGCTGCTCATGTCTGATCCTGTCGCCGCCACCGGGCCGCTCGTCGTCGGGACGGGCGTGGGCCGGACGTTCGGCGACCTCGTCGCGTTGGACGGCGCCACGTTCACGATCCCGGCTGCAGCGCGCATCGCGCTCGTCGGCCCCTCCGGGTGCGGCAAGTCCACGTTGCTCCACCTGATCGCCGGGCTGGATACCCCGACCGCCGGGACGCTCGCCTGGCCCGCGCTCGGGCCTCAGCAGTCGCTTCGGCCGCTCCACGTCGGCTTCGTCTTCCAGGCCCCGAGCCTCGTCGCGCCGCTGACGGTCGTGGAGAACGTCGAATTGCCGCTCCTGCTCGAAAAGCGAGCCCCCGCGGAAGCCCGCGCTGCTGCCCTGGCGATGCTCGAACGCATCGGGCTCGCGGACCTCGCGGACAAGCTGCCGGAGGAGATCTCCGGTGGGCAGGCCCAACGGGTCGCCGTCGCGCGCGCGCTTGTCCACCAGCCCGCCCTCCTCTGCGCGGACGAGCCCACCGGACAGCTTGACCGGGCCACCGCGAAGCACCTGATGGACGTGCTCCTCGCCGCGATCGAGGGGACTGCGACGTCGCTTGTGGTCGCGACCCACGACCCGGAGATCGCCGCTCGCCTGACGAAGCAATGGAGCATGCAGCACGGCATCCTGAACGCCGTCGCCCTGCCGACGGGTGCACCATGATGGGCTGGCTGTGGCTACGTGGTCTGACCCTCCGGCGGCCGGGCCGGCTGCTCGGCACCATCGCCGGCGTCGCGCTGACCGTAGCGCTGCCAGCCGCGATCGGGGCGTTCATCGCCCAGAGCGCGGCGACGATGACGGATCGTGCGATCCACGACGTCCCCGTGGACTGGCAGGTCCAGCTCACACCCGGCGCAGACCCGGCGGCGATCCAGGCCGCGCTCGGTTCGACCGCCGAGACGGTCGACGCGGTCGGGTACGGCAGCGTCACAGCGCTGACCGCCACGACGGGAGGCTCGACCCAGACCACCGGCGCAGGCGTGGTCCTCGGCGTCGGACCGACGTGGTCGACTGACTTCCCCGGTGAGGTGCGCGCCCTGGTCGGTCCGACGAGCGGGGTCGTCGTCGCCCAACAAACGGCGGCAAACCTGCACGTCGGTGTCGGGGACACCGTCACGCTGCAGCGGGTTGGCGCGCCCGACGCCGATGTTCGCATCGACGGCGTGATCGACCTCCCGAACGCCGACTCCCTCTTCCAGGCCGTTGGCGTCCCTGCGGGCTCCGGCCCGGCAGCGCCGCCCGACAACGTCCTCGTCCTGCCCGTCGACCTCTGGCACACGCTGTTCGACGCACAGGCGGCCGCCCGGCCGGACTCGGTCCACCTGCAGCTACATGCCCGGATTGTCCACGACCTTCCACCCGATCCCGGCGACGCGTTCCTCGCCGTCCAGGGGCGCGCCCACAACCTTGAAGCGCGCATCGCGGGCAGCGGGCTCGTCGGCGACAACCTCGCCGCCCGGCTCGACGGCGTGCGCGAAGATGCGCTCTACGCCCGCGTGCTGTTCCTCTTCCTCGGGCTTCCGGGCGCCATCCTCGCGCTCCTGCTCACGCTGGAGATCGCGGCATCCGGCGGCCAGCGGCGGCAGCATGAGCAGGCGTTGTTGCGCACCCGCGGCGCATCCACGTCCCGCATCCTGCGGCTTGCCGGGATCGAGGCGATGGCGGCCGGGATCCCCGGGACAGCGCTCGGCCTCGGGCTGGCTGCGGGGGCGACCGCCCTCGTCGCACCGGGGAGCCACCTGTTCGGCGCGCAGAGCCTGCCATGGACCATTGGAGCTGCCATTCTCGGCCTCGTCCTGGCCACGAGCGTCGTCCTCCTCCCCGCCTGGCATCAGGCGCGGACCGTGACGGTCGCGTCGGCTCGGGCGACGATCGGGCGCGCTGGCACCCCGCTTTGGGAGCGCCTCGGCCTCGACTTCGCCGTCCTCGCGCTCGCCGGCTTCGCGTTCTGGCGCACGGCGAGCACCGGCTACGCGGTGGTGCTCGCGCCCGAAGGCGTGAGCCAGACATCCGTTTCCTACGCCGCTTTCATCGCCCCGCTGGGATTGTGGCTCGGGGCCGCCCTCCTCGCGCTGCGACTGTGGCGCGTCGGGCTCGTGTGGGGTCGCCGACCGCTCGCGTTCCTGCTCCGCCCGCTCGCTCACGGCCTGTCCGCCGTCGTCGTCGCCTCCCTCGGCCGACAGCGCGCGCGTGTGGCCCGTGCGGCTGTGATGGTCACCCTAGCGTTCTCTTTCGCCGCCTCGACCGCCATCTTCAACACGACGTACAACGCCCAGTCCGTCGTGGACGCGGAGTTGACGAACGGCGCGGACGTGTCGGTCACCGGGTCCTCGGCCTCGCCCGCGGACGCCGTGCTCCCGACCCTCTCGGCCCTCCCCGGCGTCGCCGGAAGCGCGACGCTGCAACACCGCTTCGCCTACGTCGGCAGCGACCTCCAGGACCTCTACGGCATCGACGTGGCGCACATCGGCGAGGCGACGACGATGGCCAACGCCTACTTCGCCGGTGGGGATGCCAAGGCGACGCTCGGGGACCTCGCCGCGCACGAGGACGGCGTCCTCGTCTCGCAGGAGACCGTGAACGACTTCCAGCTTGTGCTCGGCGACCCGCTCAATCTCCGGCTCCAGGACGCCGCCGACCACCAGTACAAGGTCGTCGCGTTCCACTTTCGGGGCGTCGCCCGCGAATTCCCGACGGCACCGCATGATTCCTTCCTCGTCGCGAACGCCTCGTACGTCGCCGCCCAGACCGGCAGCGGCGCCGCCGAGATCGTGCTGCTCCGCGCGAAAGGCGACCCGGCGAACCTCGCGAAGGACGTATCGGCCGCACTCTCCGCAAACCCAGCGCTCCGCGTCTCCGACATCGCCACGGCACAGCACACGATCAGCTCCAGCCTGACCTCTGTGGACCTTCGCGGACTCACCCGGTTGGAGCTTGGCTTTGCCATCCTGCTCGTCGCCGGGGCGACCGGGCTCGCGCTCGCGCTGGGGCTGGCTGAGCGCCGTCGCACGTTCGCGATCCTCGCTGCGTTGGGCGCGAGGCCCGCCCAGCTCGGCGCGTTCCTGTGGTCGGAAGGGCTGCTGGTGCTGGTGGGAGGAATGGTCGTCGGGCTGGCGCTTGGCCTCGGGGTGGCGGCGCTGCTGGTCAAGGTGCTGACAGGCGTCTTCGATCCGCCCCCGGACGCGCTCGCGGTGCCCTGGGCCTACCTCGGACTGCTGGTGGCCTGCGGTGCGGGGACGACGGTCCTGGCGATCCTCGGTGCCCTTCGGGCCTCCCGGAGCGGTGTGATCGCCGCGTTGCGGGAGATGTAGGCGTGGGCCCGGCTGGATTTGAACCAGCGACCAGGCGGATATAAGCCGCCCGCTCTGACCCCTGAGCTACGGGCCCGCGAGTGCGCGCTAACCCGGGCTGGACCCCGGAACATCGGGTACGATCGGGCGATGTCCAGAATCCCAGGGCCGGCGCTCGCGCTCCTTCTGGCTCCCGCCTGCGCCCGTGACCCCGCGTTCTGCGGTACGTACATCCCGGCGACGCAGACGCTGCTCGGACCGATGGCGACGTGGGTCTCGGACCCGGCGGGCGGGAGTCTTTGGGACCCGAGGTTGGCGAACGGGAATTGGACCCTCAACGAATCATTCGCCGGTAGAGGTCCCCCGTTGCACTACGAGTACGGCGCGGACGGGCACGTCCACAGGGAGCTGGTGGTCCACAAGGACGGCAGCCCTGACTACGACGTCGAGATCACCTGGACAGACGAGTGCCCTGTGGCCGCGTCGGACGAGAACTCGGTTGACTTCGGGGGCTACGGCGCCAACAATTGGACGGCGACGTGCGACGACCACCACCAGCCCCTCAGCTTCCACCATACCGACGGCAGGCTCGATGAAACCTGGGTGAACACCTACGACGAGGGCGACCACCTCATCACCTCCGGGTATGTCGACACCAGGGGCTCAGGCGTGCTGACGTTCACGTGGGACGGCGACAGGCTGACAGGCGCCGAGGACGCTTACGACGACCCACACACCGGCGCTGCCACGGATGACGTCTACGCCTGGACCTTGGACGGCGACCACCTCACGGCCGGGAAGCATGAATTGACCATGCTGGACGTCGCGACCGAGACCGACCGCGTCTGGACCTACGACGGCCGCGGTGACGTGCGGTCCCTCACCGTCACCGATGCCACGGGGTCGACCACCACGCAGTACACATACGAAGCGAACAACGCCCACTTTCCCGTCGAAGCCGGGAGTCTTGAGTGCTTGTGACCCGCGCGCGGCGATCGGACGCCGCAACAATCCTCCTCCCGCATTTCGTATCGACGCGTGATGAAATGCACGCCGGAATTCTCACTTCGACGGCGTCGACCGCTCCAGCATCGTCATCCGGAAGATCTCCTCGCCCTGCCGCTCGGTCGTGAAGAGCACCGGCGGGCCGGGCATGGTCTTGGAGAACTCGTAGCGTTTGACGAGCATGATCCCGTCGTCGCCGGGGACGGTGACCGTGTAGAGCCACGTGTCGAGGTGGCCGAGCGGGCCGTCGATGGTGTCGTCCGTGCGAGTCGTGGCGGCGGCGGGGAAGCTGGCGTGTTTTTCGAGCTCGGTCCAGGGCGTGGTGGCCTCGCCCTCGTCCGTCAGCAGGGTGCCGTTGGTGTCGTAGACCTTGGACGCGATGGTCGCGGCGTCTGCCGTGCATTTTGTGAACTCCCAGCGCTGCTCGACCGTCGGCTGGCCGGCCTGCTCGATGCCGAGGCGAATCTTCGTCCCTTGCGGAATCCCGGCTGCCAATGCCGCGGATGGGAAGGGGCGAGGGGCGAGCGCCTCCTCGGCGGAGGCTGACGGGGTCGGTGTGGAGGTCGCCGCAGACGACGAGGGCGCGACGACGCCACTGACGGGGCTCGGGGACGGGTGTGCGCAGGCGAGGAAGAGCGGCAGGAGCAACATCCGCGCGGGATAACCGGGGACGGATGCCGACGTTCACGACCGTTTCCACAAATCCCGCGTCGCCCGAAGCCAATTTCACCTTCGTCACCAACCTCGAAAACTGGCCGACGTTCACCGGTTTCGGCCCGCTCCCCGGCATCCGGCGCGCGACGGCCAACGCGCCCCTCGCGCTCGGCACCCGCGTCCGCGTCGAGAACACCGACAACAGCGTCCACCAGGAGATCGTCACTGCTTTTGAGCCCGGTCGGCGCTACGCCGTTCGGATGGAGGTCGTCCCACCGGCGAGCTGGCTGATGCGCCACATTGACGAAGAGCTCTTGCTCGAACCGGTCGAAGCTGGCACACGCGTCCACCGCCGGTTCACCACCGTCGCCCGCTCGTGGCTCACGGCTCCGGTCGTCTGGTTCATCACCTTCTTCCTGCTCAAGCCGGCGGTCCTGAAGCACGACGCGGTCGCGGCTCAGGCGCTGGCCGGGTCGACGACGGGGTAGCGGACGGCGGCGACGGTTTGGAGGAGGATGCAGGGCACCCAGACCGGCGCCCACAGGATCGCCACCGCAGACTCCTCGTCGCTACCCCACGGATGGCGCCCGCCCGCAAGGGCGTCGATCGCGGGCGAAAGAGCACAGGCAACCGGGGCAAAAAGGACGACGAGCACCACGCCGACGAGCGCCGTGCTCGCGGGACGTCGCGACCGGATGTAGAAGAGCGCGGACGTCGCGAAGCCGAGCGCCACGAGCGCGCTAAGGTCGCCGGCGTCCGGATCGTGCGCCAGGATCGCCGGGATCGAGGCGAGGACGCCGAACACCGCGCAGACGGCCGCCACCACAAACCCGCCCCGCCGGCTCGTGACGAGCGCAAAAGGTGCGACGGCCGAGGCGAATGTCACCCCGCACACCCCGAGGAATTCCCCGCCAATCGCTGCCGGAAACGTCAACAATCCGGTGACGAGCGCCACCGCGACCACCACCATCACCGCCCCGACGATCCTCCGCCGCACGACGCCGTCCACGCTCACCGCCCCGGCCCGAGTGAGGAGGCCGGGACGAAAGGAGCGCTCATTCCATGGACTTGTCGGGTGCCGCGCCTCGCTGTACCACCGGAAACCACACCGCCGCGCCCGTCTGCACGAGCGTGAACACCGCGCCCATCGCCCAGAGCAGGCCTTCGTAGAACAACGTCCCCTCGCCCTGCCAGGGTCCGGGAGGCCCGATGAGGGCGTCCATGGGCTGCGGTTCGGAGACGAACGGGAGAAGGACATTCCACAACGCGATGCCCAGCGCGTAGCTCGCAGGAACGGTGGCGGCGGCGAGTCCGACGCCCACGACGGCAACCGAGCTCGACCGCGCAGCGCGCAGCGCGAAGATACCGGCCGTGTTCACGCAGAGCACAACCGGGCCGCCGAGGCTCGAAATCGGCGCTCCCGGCCGAGTGGCGCAGCAGCCGACGAGCAGGGCCGCCATCCCGAGCGCCGCCCAGGCCGCGACCCGGCTCGCGTGCGCAGAGGTGACGAGCGCAAACGGTGAAACGGCCAGCGTGATCAGCACCACAATCGCCGTCCCGAGCCCAGCCAGGCCAGCGGGGTGGAGCCGAAGAAGCAGCGTCGACAGCGCCACGCTCAGGGCGACCAGCCCCCAACCGACGATCCGCCGTCCGACGACGACGTCCACCGTCAGTGACCCAGGATCTCCGCCATCTTCCTTCCCATCTCCGCGGGGCTGCGGACGATGTGGATGCCGGCCGCGATCATCGCCTCGTACTTCGCCTCGGCCGTCCCCTGCCCGCCCGAGATGATGGCGCCAGCGTGGCCCATGCGTCGACCGGGAGGGGCGGTGGCGCCGGCGATGAAGCCGACGATGGGCTTGGTCATGTTCGCCTTGGCCCAGGCCGCGGCTTCTTCCTCGTTCGTCCCGCCGATCTCGCCGATCATGATGACGGCGTCCGTGTCGGGGTCGGCGTGGAAGAGCTTGAGCGCGTCGATGTGGCGGGTGCCGATGATCGGGTCGCCGCCGATGCCGATGGCGGTCGATTGTCCAAGGCCAACGCGCGAAAGCTGGCCGACGGCCTCATACGTGAGCGTGCCGGAGCGGGAGAGGACGCCGATGCGCCCGGGCGTGTGGATGTGCCCGGGCATGATGCCGATCTTGCACTCGCCGGGCGTGATGATGCCGGGGCAGTTCGGACCGATCATCGTGGTGTTCTTGCCCTGCAGGTAGCGCCAGGCGGTGACCATGTCCTTGACCGGGATGCCCTCGGTGATGGGCACGACGAGCCGCATGTTCGCGTCTGCGGCTTCCATGATCGCATCTGCGGCGAACGGCGGCGGGACGAAGATGACGCTGGCGTCCGCGCCCGTCGCCTCAACGGCCTCTTTTACCGTGTTGAAAATGGGCACGCGGAAGCTGCCAGACTCAAAGAAGGTGCCGCCCTTGCCAGGCGTGACGCCGCCGACGAACTGCGTGCCGTACGCGAGCATCTGGCCCGAATGGAACGCGCCGGCCGCTCCGGTGATGCCCTGACAGATGACGCGGGTGTGCTTGTTGACGAGGATGCTCATGACGCACCTCCTACCGGGTGTGCTGCTTTGTAGGCGTTGACGGCCGAAACAATCTTTTCGGCGGCGTCCGCCATCGTGTCCGCCGGGATGACGGCGAGGCCGCTCTCCGCGAGGATCTTCTTGCCGAGATCGACGTTCGTCCCCTCCAGTCGCACGACCAGCGGAACCTGGAGGCCGGTCTCCCGCACCGCTGCGAGCACGCCCTCCGCGATGACGTCGCACTTCATGATGCCGCCGAAGATGTTGACGAGGATGCCCTTCACGGCGGGGTCTGCCGTGATGATCTTGAACGCCGCCGTCACCTTCTCCTTGTTCGCG
Source organism: uncultured Pseudomonadota bacterium (assembly GCA_903844155.1). Classification (GTDB taxonomy): domain Bacteria; phylum Myxococcota_A; class UBA796; order UBA796; family SXON01; genus CAIUMM01. The sequence continues at coordinate 60,432 of CAIMSU010000289.1, forward strand.
CCGCCGCCGACATCCAGGAAGTTCGCGGGCTCTGCGCCGTAGAACTTGATGATGTCCATCGTCGCCATCGCCAGACCCGCGCCATTGACGAGGCAGCCGATCTCGCCGTCCAGCTTCACGTAGGAGAGGTCGTAGCGCGAGGCTTCGATCTCCTGCGGTTCCTCCTCGTCCAGATCCCGCATCTCCACGATCTCGGGGTGACGGTAGAGGCCGTTGTCGTCGAACGTCATCTTGGCGTCCAGCGGCAGGCACTCGCCCGTCTCCGTGACGATCAACGGGTTGATCTCGAGCATGCTCGCGTCCGTCGCATCGTAGGCCTTGTACAAGCCGCCCACCAGCTTCGCGAAGCTGTTGACGGTCTTGCCGGACATCCCCAGCGCGAACGCCAGCTCTCGTGCCTGCCAGCCACCGAGGCCGGCGACGGGATCAACCCAGACCTTCAGGATCTTCTCGGGCGTGTGCGCCGCGACCTCCTCGATCTCGGTGCCGCCCTCCGAAGAGCACATGATGAGGACGCGCGCCTTCGAGCGATCCATCAGGATCGCCAGGTAGATCTCGCGGGCGATGCGGCAGCCGGCCTCCACGTACACCTTCCGCACCTTGGACCCGTGGATTCCGGTCTGCTTGGTCACGAGCGTGTTGCCGAGCAGGTCCTTCGCCGCCTCTTCCGCCGCGTCCGCGCCCTTGACGACCCGCACCCCGCCTTTCCCGGCGACGCCGTCCTCGCCCCGAAGCACCTGCGCAAGCACCTCGGCGGTCGAGTGCTCCTTGATCCGGCCCTTTCCACGCCCGCCAGCGTGGACCTGGGACTTGACCACCACGACCGGGCTCCCGGTGCTCTCAGCGAGCCGCTTGGCCGCCTCGCGCGCCTCTGCCGGGGTGAACGCCACAAAGCCCTCAAGCGTGGGCACGCCCAGCCTCCGAAGGACTTCTTTGCCTTGATATTCGTGGATCTTCATGGTCGCTCGCAGGCCGCAGGGTGGGCCGCGGATCTATCGGATTGGCCCTCCCGACGCCATCGCCGGACGCAGCCGGGGGTGGTGCGGACCGGCTGGGGAGGAACCATTGCGGACCGGGCAACTCCCGCTTTCCGTCAGAACATGGTAGGCTCCCCTCGCAGCACCTCGCAGGAGAGCAGCGTGGCCGTCTCTCAAGTCAAAAAAGGCGACGTGATCGCCAAGAAATACGAACTCGACAGCTTGCTGGGCCAGGGCCCGGCGGGGCAAACGTGGGCGGCTCGCGCGCTCTCGACCCAGAAAAAAGTCGTCGTGAAGATCCTGAATGTGGAAACGACCGAAACGGCGCCCGTACAGGCGATGTTCGACCGGATTCGCGCCGTGAAGGCCGACACGTTGCCAGCGATGCTGGACGTCGGCATTCACGGGGATCACCCCTACGTGGTGCAGGAGTACTCGGACGGTGAGTCGCTCCGGCAGCTCATGGACCAGTATGCCAAGGAGCAGCGCTTCTTCAGCTTGCAGGAGGCGGCGGCGATCGTCGTCAAGGTGCTGGAAGCTGCGGACGCGGCGCATCGCGCCGGGCTGATCCACCGTCACATCAAGCCCACCAACGTGCTCGTGCAGTCACGCGCGGTCGGGCCGGGCCAGAGCAAGACCGTCCGTTCTGTCGTCCTGACCGGCCTCGGCCTGGCCGAGATGCTGCCGGCGAGCGCCTTTGGCGACATCCAGGAGCGCGGCGACCATCGCTACATGGGCCCAGAGCTGGAGTCGCCGATCACGGGCGGTGGCCCGCAGACGGACGTCTACTCCTGCGGCGTGCTCCTCTACGAGCTGCTCACGGGTCAGACACCGCGCGGAACCTACCTTTCGCCGTCCCAGATCCGGGAAGACCTGCCCGCCGGCGTGGATGACATCGTCGACCTCGCGCTCGCCTCCAACCCGGAAGACCGCTTTCCGACCGCGCGTGACATGATCAACGCGATCCAGCGCTCGTTCCAGGAGGATGCACCTGCTGAATCCGGCGTGTCGCGCCGGCTGATCGTCACCATCGCCGCGGCGACGCTGGTCCTCCTCGCCATCATGACGGCCGCGCTCTACACCAACGACCCGCTCGCCGCCGCCAAGAAGTCGGACGAGACCGTTCGCGCGCAGCTCGTGAAGACGAACCCGCTGCCGGACGAGGCGACGATGCGGGAGAAGCTCGTCGGCCACGCGGACATGACGTACATCCCCGCCGGTACGTTCCTTCGCGGCCGGCTCAACGCCGAGTCGCAGAACGTCGCCAAGGCGACGGAGCCGCTCGCGCAGGTCACCAAGACCAAGGCCTACTACATCGACCGGCTCGAGTGGCCGAACGTGAAGGGCGAGCACCCCGTCGTGAACGTGACGTTGAGCGTCGCGAGCGACATGTGCGCCTCCGCTGGCAAGCGGCTTTGTTCGTCCGAGGAGTGGGAGCGCGCGTGCAAGGGCCCCGAGTCCAAGGTCTACACGTACGGGGACACGTACAATGACACGGCGTGCGGCGGCGACACGTCCGTGGACGCCGACAAGGACGGAAAGAGCGACCGTACCGCCGGCAGTCTGGAGAAGTGCGTGAGCGGCTGGGGCGTGTTTGACATGAGCGGCGGAGTCCGGGAGTGGACCAGCTCCCCGGACCCGAGCCAGGCCAGGTTCCGGCAGGTGAAGGGCGGCAAGACCGGCGATCCGGAGAGCGGATCGCGCTGCGCCTACGCGGATTCCCGCAACCCCGAGCTCACCGACCGGACCATCGGATTCCGCTGTTGCATCGATGCGGACGCAGCCGTGGTTGTCCCTGCACCCGCACCAGCGGACGGCGCGGCCGCCCCGGATGGCGCCGCTGCCGCGACCGGCGCGACCCCAGACGCTGCCGGCGCGACCCCAGCCGCTCCGGGTGCCCCAGCCGGCGCGCCCCCTGCGGCCCCCTCGACGGCGCCAGCCCACCCGTAGCGCGGCGGCCCTTCGCTGCCGCAAAGCCGGTCTACCCGACCGGCTTCTCCCAGAGTCCCGCGTGTTCCCAGCGGACCTGGTTGAATCCCGCGTCCCAGCGCTCCACGCTCGCGCGCGCTACCCAGCGCAGACCGAGCGCCCGCGCTGCTTCGTCGTGGATCGTCCACGAGTCGATGCGCCGGGTGCCGACCTGACCATCCCCGACGAGCACGCAAACGCGCCCACCCGGAACCAGCGCCCGGCTCGCGGCCTTCAACCAGCGCGACGTGTCAGTCTTCCACTCGGTCAACGCCTCCGCGCGACCAGCCCGGAACGCGCGACGGCTGCCGATCTCGTCGCGGAGCGTGTTGGTGTCGTCGAGCCCGAGCCAGTACCGGCGTAGGGACTGGATCGGCGCGTAGTCGTAGACACCCGGGTAGGGGGGCGAGGTGACGACGAGCCCGTAGCCCTCCAGGCGTAGCTCCCGCGCGTCCTCGCGATGCACCCGCGCGGTGCCTGGCAGCGCCTCCACCGTTTCCAGCATCCGGGCGAACTCCCGGGCCTTCTTATGGAACAACGTCGCGGTGGTCCCGGGCGGGCGCTCCTCGTCGACCATCTCGTTGCGGGTGTCCGAGGCGCGGCGGCTGACCTTGATGCAGATCGCCGAAAATACCGCCTTCAACAGCGGATCATTGCCGATCGACCGGCGGATGGCGTCCAACTCGGCGGCGACGTGCGGCTGGTAGGCGCGCCGCACCTCAGGCGGGGCGTCGTCGGGCGGATCCCCACCTCGAATGGCCACTTCTGCCGCGCTCCGGGCGGCAGTGCGCAGGGCCGTCCGCGCGGCCTCATCCGTGCGTGTCGTGCGCGCCCGCGCGACGAGGCAGGGCACCGCCCCAAGGTCACAGCCGAGCGCCTCGCGACCCGCGGCCATCGCCTCGACGAGCACGGTCCCGCCGCCGCAGAAGGGGTCGAGCACGCGGCCCTCGGCCAGCGTCAGCAGGTCGCGCGCAGCGTCCGGGTGCAGGGCGGCGGGGTAGCTGTGGAAGCCGTGGGTGTAGCGCTCCACGCGCTCGGAGTAGCGCAGCGCCGTCTCCATCGTCCGCGCGAGGGCCTTGTCGCCCGCGAGCACGCCCTCGCCCGCAGGGGCCTGGCGCGAGGTTCGCCCGGCGCCGAGCGTCGGTGCGGCTGGCGTGGGGGTGGCGCCGCCGAACCGCCCGATGAGGGCCTCCGCTTCGCCGGCGAGGCGAGCGGCCAATTGTCGTCGCGATTCACCCACGCCACACCTCGTCCTGCTGGATGTCCGTCAGCACCCAGTCAAAGGCGCCCGTCGTGATCTTCGCTTCACAATACCCGCACACACCCGCCTCATTCACGCGGTCAAGCGGCGCGCCGCAGCTCGGGCACTGCGATGGGGCTGCCCCGTCCCCAGTGCCCGTCGGCTTCGCGCGCACCGACCGCACGAAGGTCCAGTACTCGCTGAACACCCGCTTTTCCCGCTTGCTGCCGCCGATCACGGTCCCGTGCGCATCGACCGTGTAGTCGAACATCGACGCGAACACCCGCTGCGTCACGGTCACGACCCACCCGTCCACCGTCACCTTCACGAGGTCGACCTTCCGCACCTGCACGTCGTCGCAGCAGTTGCGGGCGCCCTCTTTCGCGTAGCGATCGAGCCAGTAACGGTGCTGCTGGTAGAGAAAGTCGGACTCCAACGGGCGCAATGCCTCGTGCTGCCCCGCAGACCAGGCGGCCTGGATCTGCAGGAACGTGGCGACGGTGCGACGGCTGAACGCCTCCAGCCGAAACGCGGGGTCCAACGCGCCGAGTCGACGCAGCGCGACGGCGGCACCGGGGTCGACCACCGTCGGCGCACCCGTCCCCTCCTCCACGCCCCCGCCCAGCGTCAGCCCCAGTCCGGCGAGCGCCTCGGAGGACTGAACGTCGACCCGCGCGACGATCCACTGCAGGCGGCCGTCGTTGATGACGGTGTCGCAGCGCGTGCACGTGCCGTCCTTGCGGGCCTCGGAGGGGTTGCCGCAGCTCGGACAGCGCAGCTCCTGCATCCGGTCCGGGGTCGGCGACGTGGCGCCGACGCGCCGGCAGAACGTCCAGCGTTCGCGGCGCACAAATTGCGTCCCAGCGCCGCCGCCCGCGGCCGCGAGCACCACGTTGGTCACAAAGTCGAGCGCGAGCCGATGCTCCTCGCCCACCTGCTGCAGCCCAGCGACGGACGTCGACCCGATGCACACAGCTTCGACGCGATGTTCGCCGATAAACGAGCTGATGGTCGACCGTGCGGGCGGCGAGAGCCAGGCGGTCATCACGTCGAGGTGGTGCCCCTCCTGCATCGCGCGGGTGTAGACGAGGCGCGCCATGTCGAGGAAGATGGGCAGGGAGAAGGCTTGGTCCAAGGCGACGATCCCGTCGACGCTGACGCCGGAACGCGCCTCGGGCCGCAGGTCTGCGCGGCGGGGCCGCTCCACGTACGGCTGGAATTCGTCGCGACGCGTCGGCCGAGCGACCGTCCGCCCGCCATACTGCGCCTGCTGGGACTTCTGGTAGATGACGATGCCGATCACCACGATCATGACCGGCACGCCGATCGCCGGGTACTCGATGACCAGCCAGATCAGCCAGCCAAGCCCGTCGCCCCCTCCCGACCCGCCGCCACCGCCGTAGGATCCGCCGCCTCCGTACGATCCGCCGCCGCCGGAAAATCCGTTGCCACCGCCCGCGCGCGCCCACGCGTCCGCGGCCCGGAGCGCGAGCAGCGTCGCCACGAGCAGACCCGGCACGGCCCGGCGAAGCTGACCAGCGAACCGGGTCATTCGCGGATCCGTGGGGCGTCCGGCGACTCATTCACATCGTCCGCCGCGCGCGGAAGGTGTTTGGCCAGGACGGCGCCCATGGCTCGGAACGCCCCGGCGAAGCGCTCATTGTCGATGCCCCCTTCGCTGAAGGCCCGAACAACCGGAATCCAGGCATCGGCGGGCACGTTCGCGGCGATGGCGCTGTCCGCGCGGATGGCGACAATCCGCTCCAGCACGCTTACGTAGACCAGCACACCCGTCCGGCCGTGCGTGGCGTGCACCGCCTCCTCCCAGAACGCGGCGTCGGCCGCCCGGTTCACCTCACGCACCCCGCCCCGCGCGAGCCGAGCGCGCAGCCGACCGCTCGTCCAGAGAACGGCCGCTACCAGCCCCGCCGTCAGCGCGACATTCACTGGGATCCAAGCGTCGTTGTAGAGCCACGGGCTCCAGCAGAAGAACGCCGTCGCACCCAGCGCCGCCGCCAACGCCGCCCAGGCGATCACCTCGCCGTACCCAGCCGACTTCCCGACTACAACCACGATGATCTCGGCGCTCGTCCCCGCTTCGACCTCCTTGACGAGGGCCTCGACGTTCGCCGCGAGCTGCGCGACCTCGCCGTGCGTTGACATCAGGACGCCTTCGGGACGGCGTCGAGGTAGCGGGACAGCGAGACGTTGATCTGCTCCAGGTTCGGCGTGACCATCGTCACGATGAACCTCTCGATCGCGGGTGCGATGGTGCCGGCGAGGATCCGCGGCACACCGGGCACATCCCGAACGCTGACCTCCAGCGTGCCAGCGACCACCACGCGGGTCCCCGCTGCGCTTCCCGGCCGCGGCTCCTCCACCATCCGCGTGCGCCCCGAGCACCGGAACGACTCGCGGAACACGCGGATCTTCAGCTCCCAGGCGCACGACTGCGTCTCCGCGTCCCACTCGGCGTAGTCGTCCCAGCGCACCATCTCCGGCCGCACGATCCCCTGCGCAACCCGGGGGATCTCGCCCTTCCCGACCCACTCGTTGTGCAGCCGCACGCGCCCGCCATCCACCTCCTCGCGCTTGAGCACGTGGATCGCCTCCACGTTCGCCATGTACGGCGCGACCGCGGGTAATTCGTCCCGGTACGCCTGAAAGACGCGCGCGCGCGGGTGCGCGATGACGGAGGAGCTGCTGATCTGCACGGGTGGCCGATATCAAGGCCGGAGGCTTCAGGCTGGAGCCTGGGCTACCTTCCCGCCCGTGAACATCCTCCTCTACGCGCTCGCTGCCGTGCTGGCCGGCGTGTTTGCCATCCGCGTGCCGCTCGGTGACCGTCGCGATCCGGCCCGGCGCGCCTTCGGCATCCTTTGTACGACGGTCTCGGTGACGTACGGTGGTTTCGCGCTCTACCTCCTCCCCGAGCTCGGCTGGTTCAAGTACGTCTACGGCGCCGGCGCCGCCTTCCTGCCCCCGGCGATGCTCGCCGTCGTTGAAACTTGCTTTGTCCAGGGCAATCGCCCCCGCGACCGCCGCCTTGCCCAGCTCACCGTCCTCTCGCCACCGATCGCCGTGGGCTTCATCCTCGTCGACGCGATCTACTTCTACACCACGCCCCGGGCGAGCATTCCGGAGGTTGTCCTTACGCTCTATGTCTTCGCGGGGATGCTTGTGTCGGTGCACCGGCTCTGGGATCTGCAGCGGTCGTCGGCAGACCCGGCCGAGCGCACGCGCATCCGGTACACCCTGGGGCTGACCACCGCCGCGATCGGCTTCTCCGCGTTGGAGACGCTGATTCGCGCCTTTTTCGACGAGGCGAGCGACCTGCCCATCTCCGTTCGTCCGGTGGTCGTGCAAGGCGCGTTTCCGCCGATCGGGTCGATATCCACCAGCTTCCTGCTCTACTTTCTCGCGCAGATGATCACGTCCTGGCGGCTGGTTGACATGGGGGTGCTCTCTGCGCGCCTCGCGGCGGTCGTCGGCGCGGCGTTCGTGCTCGTCGGCATCGACGGTTTCGCGGCCGGCACGCTGTTCGGCGACTACCCGGTGTACGGCTTTTTTCAGGTCTTCATGGCCTCCGCCATCTTCCTGCTCGCCTACGAGCCGCTCTCCAAGCAGCTCGAATTATGGGCGGGGCGCGCCCTGAACACCCGCGGCCAGCGGCTGATCGACGCGCTGGACGAGACCGAGTCAGGCCTCGCCCGGGTCATCTCGATGCAGGGCCTGCGGACGGGCGTGACCGCGCGCCTGCTCGCGAGCGGGCGCGTCCGGGCGACCTCGCTGTACCTCTGGGACGCGGACCGCCGCGCGTATCGGCTCGACAGCGAAGCCGGAGCCCATGAGGAACCACCGATTCTACAGGTTGGACGACAGCCATTCGCCGACGGGTTCGCCGACGGCCCCTTCGTCCGCATCGAGCACCAGCACATGCTGCGGACGGAGTCCCCGGGCTCGGAGGTCCTCGAGCCCCGGCTGAAGACGATGCGGGCGATGAACGCCGATGTTGTCGTGCCCTTCCGGTCGGGCGACGTGGTCCTTGGCTGGCTGGCGCTGCGCGATGCCGACGACGTGGGGTTCACCGAGGCCGAGGTCGTCCGGCTCGCGAAGGTCATGGATCGGGCGAGCGTCATCCTCGAAAATCTCCGTGGTTTTGAGCAGTTGAAGGAGGAGCACCGCCTCGCAGCTCTCGGGACGATGGCGGCTGGCCTCGCGCACGAGATCCGGAACCCGCTCGCGGGCATCAAGGGCGCCGCGCAGTACCTGCAGGGAATGCCAGCGTCCGAGCGCGGGGGCGCCGACGACGTCGAGATGGTGCGCGTCATCATCGACGAGGTGGACCGGCTCTCGGGCGTCGTCACCCAGTTCCTCGACTATTCCCGCCCGCTGCAGGTCGACCGCCAGACGATCAGCGCTGAGACCCTCGTGGCGCAGATCATCGGGCTCCTGAGGGCCCAGGGGGCGACCACCGAGATCGCGCAGGACCACGAGCCGACGCCGGACGGGGCGCCACGGATGGTCGACGTGGACGCGGGCAAGGTGACCCAGGTGCTGCTGAATCTCGGCCAGAACGCGCTGACCGCCGCAGGACCTGGCGGCAAGGTCACCTTCGCGACCCGCACCGGCAAGATGCGGGACCCGAAGGCCCTGGCGACGGACGCCGTCGAATTTGTCGTCATGGACACCGGCGTCGGAATCTCCCCGGCAGACCTCGACAAGCTCTTTGTACCCTTCTACACGACGCGGCACGAAGGCACGGGGCTGGGCCTGGCGATCTCGCGCCGCATCGCCATCGCGCACGGCGGCGAGCTCGATGTTCGGAGCACTATCGGCGTTGGCAGTGTGTTTACGTTGAGGGTGCCAGCGTAGGAAGGTTCCGGTTCCCGATCGAGCCAACGTCCAACCTGGCCAGGTCCACCGCGAGCGCCTGCACCGACCGCCCCTCGCGCGCCCACACGAGCGCCTGCTGGCGCACTTCCGCCGGCCAGACGCCACAAAGCGGCGAGTCGGTCGCGACCGCGCGGGCATCGACGAGTCGACGGATCATGTCCGGAGCGAGAGTGATCGCGTCACACGGGCAGACGAAGAGCTCGTCCTCGCCCTCGATCGCCGCGAGCCCCAACAACGGGTGGTGAAGCTCCCCTTCCGGCTCGATCACCTCCAGGAGACCCAGCTCCGGCCGCGACGTTCGCCACACCACGCCCGCCTCCAGGCCAGCCGCCGCCATCCGCCGCACGAGCGCGACGACAGCCGGCGCCCCATCCAGCTCCGCCATCGCCTTGTCACTCCCGAACCTCCGCGACCTGCCGCCTGCGAGTACGAACCCCCGCCGCACCGGACCCCTCATGTGACGATCCTCATCCCCACCGGTATCCAGCCACGCTCGAAGCGCCCCAGCGCGGATCGTAGACCTGAACGTGGACGTCCCCGCTCACCGTCGTCGTCTCGGCGCCGACGAGCAGCAGGCCGTGCGCTTCGGCCATCGCGGCGAGGTGGGCGCTGCCCTGAACGCCAACGACCGTCGCCGTCGGCACGCCGCCGTCGGCCCCTGCGGTCAGGCGGACGCGCACGAGCTCCGCGCGCCCGGGCCTCCGCGACCAGGGCCTGTCCAGCGTCGCGCTGATCACGGGTAGGAACGGGCGGGGATCGCCGAGCATCGTGCGGATCACGGGTCGGACGAACTGCAGGAAGTTCACCATGCAGCTCACCGGGTTGCCCGGCAGGCCGAACACCGGCCGACCAGCGATGAACCCGTAGGCAAGCGGCTTTCCGGGCTTCATGGCGACGCGCCAGAACTCGACACCGGCCCCTTCGCCGCCACCGAGGTCGTCCATCACCGCCTTCACGTGGTCAAAATCGCCGACGGACACGCCGCCGGTCGATACGACGAGGTCGGACTGCAGCGCCGCGCGGAACGCCGCAGCGGTGGCGACGGGGTCATCCGCGACGTTGCCAAGGTACACGGGCTCGGCACCCGCGTCGTGGACGAGTCCCGCGAGGGCATGGAGGTTGGACGACCAGATCTGGCCGGGTCCGAGCGGAAAGCCCGGCTCGACGACCTCGTCGCCGGTCGAGAGCAGCCCGATTCGGGGACGCACCCGGACTAGCACGGAGGGCCTGCCGAGCGCCGCGAGGACGCCCACAGCGCCGAAGCCGAGCACCGCGCCGACGTCCAGGAGCGGGGTGCCCGCCGCGATCTCGCTGCCGACGGGCCGGATGTGCATCCCCGAAGTCGCGCCGACCCGCACCCGGACGCGATCCCCGACCATCTCGGTGTCCTCGACCATCACGACCGCGTCCGCCCCGTCAGGCACGGGCGCGCCGGTCATGATGCGCGACGCCGTACCCGGCACCACAGCGCGGGTGGGCACCTTGCCGGCCGCGACCGTCTCGTTGACATCGAGATCGCCGGGCACGTCCGCGGATCGCACCGCGAAGCCGTCCATCGCCGAACCCGCCCAGGGCGGAAGGTCGACGCCGGCGACGAGGCGCTCGGCGAGCACGCGCCCGTAGGCCGCGGACAAGGGCACCCGCTCGGTGGCGGTGGCGGGGACCCGAGCGAGCACGCGGGCGAGGGCTTCTTCGACGGTCAGCATCACAACCCGGGTATCACTCGCCCGGCTCCACGCGCGCCCGCGTCGCACCCCGCGCGAACCGGACGCTGAGCACGTCACCGACGGCAAGATCGGCGGCGTCGCGCACCACAGTGTCCTCCCGACGGACGATCGCGTAGCCACGATCGAGGACCGCGACGGGCGAGAGCGCGAGGAGCCGGCCCTCGGCGCGTTGGAGGCGGTCCTTCCGCGACGGCACCACACGCGCTATCGCCGGCGCCATCCGGGCTTCGACGCCAACAAAGCGCAACCGCTGCGCCTTCGCCAGTCGGCCGACAGCACCGTCCAGCCGCGCTTGCAGCGCTTCGCAGTCCTTTCGGGAGCGGACCACGCGATCCCGAGGGTGCACCAGCCGAACTCGCGCGACCTTGTCCCGCAGCCTGCGCACGATGGCGTCCGCCGCGCTGGCGAGGCGGTCGAGGCTCACGTCCAGGCTGCGTGCAAGCTCGTACGCGTCCGGCACCGCCTCCTTCGCCGCCGCGCTCGGCGTAGGCGCCCGCTTGTCCGCCGCCAATTCCGCGAGGCACTGGTCGGACTCGTGCCCGACAGCCGCGATGATCGGCACACGGCTGGCCGCGTAAGCGCGCACGACCTCCTCCTCGTTGAACGCCTGCAGATCCTCCGCGGACCCACCGCCGCGACCCGCGATGATCACGTCCACACGCGGATCGTTGTTGAGCCAGCGGATCGCACGCGCGATGTCCGCCGCGGCCCCCTCGCCCTGCACGCGACACGCCGCGAGGACAATGGTGACATGCGGCGCGCGGTCCCGGATGAGCCGCACCATGTCCGCCAGGGCAGCGCTGTCCTGCCCGGTCGCCAGACCGACGCCGCGCGGAAAGAAGGGCAGCGGCCGCTTCTTCTCGGGGTCGAAGAGCCCCTCCTCGGCTAGCCGCCTGCGTAGCTCCGCAAGCTTCCGCGCGAGGTCCCCCTCGCCCGCCCGTTCAATGCGCTTGCAGTCAAAAGAGTAGGTGCCCCGCGGCGCATACCCGCGGATCCCACCGTGCAGCCGAACGCGCTCGCCCAGCCGGAGCGGCACCTTCTCCCGCATTGCCAACGCGCGCCACATCACGCAGCTCATCGTCGAATTCTGGCCGGGCGACGGGTCTTTCAGCGTGAAGTACCAGTGTCCCGAGGCGTGGGGCTTGAACTCGCTCACCTCGCCCTCCAGCAGCCGCTCGCCGAAGATGTCCTGCAGCGCCTCGGCGATGAACTGGTTCAGCTCGCTGACGGAATGGACGGTCATGTTGCCCTTCCGCCGAGTGCAATTCGGGCCGCCCGCGCGCAGAGAGCCGCGATCCAGACCAGCGCCCCGACGAGCACCGCGCCCGCCAGCCAAAGCAGCCGCCCGGGCAACCCCGGGTCGAACCGGAAGACGACGTCGTGACTGCCGGCTGGGATGGGCACCGCGCGAAAGAGCAGGTCGGCGCGGAGGATCGGGGTGTCGACGCCGTCGACGGTCGCTGTCCAGCCCGGGTACCAGGTGTCCGCGAGGACGAGGGTGCCGGGCCCCGTCGCTCGAATCTCGGCGCGCTGATCCGAATAGTCCACGATGGAGGCTGACTGTACAGCCGCATCAAACCCGTCCACACAGCCGTGCGTCGCGGGGTCCGTCGCCCCCTCCACGAAGACGTTCCGGCGCGGGTCGGTTTCCGGCAGTGCCGCGAAGATCGCGTTGCCAACCGCATCGTCGCCCTTTGCACTGCTCCCCGCCGCCGGGGGTTCGAGCGTGCACGGCACCATCCGCGCCCGGGGGAGTGCGTCGTCGTCCTGGCCGACCTGCACGACGCCGTTGCGGATGAGGTTCACCCCCGTGATCGGCCAGGTGCTCACCACCCACTTCACCGCCATGCGCCGCGCGATGTCGATGTCGTCGAGGTAGCGCTCGATCTTGATGGCGCCGCGCTCGCCAACGTCCATCCCGGCGAGGCCAAGCATCGCGTCGTTACGCAGGATGAGCAGCGGGCTCGGGATCAGCACCTCGTTGGAGCCCCAGAGCAGGTTCAGGCTCGCCGTCCCGACTTGCGTGTCGAGGCTGGGGTCGATGCGCCGATCGAGGATCGCTGTCCGGAATCCGCCGGGTTCGGTCATCCCGGGCTGGAGCCAGACCGGCCGCTCTCGCGTCTGCTCCTCGGGCACCCGCGGGTGGTAGTCGCTCCCGAAGAGCCAGAGATCGAGGACGACAAGGCCGATCAACGCGCGCGGCCGTCGCATCGCCAGGCCTGTCAGCACGAGGAACAGGAACGGGCTCCAGACGCGCGTGGAGACGACGGATGTCGTCAGCCAGAGCTCATGCCAGATTGCGTCAACCTTTTCCGGGACCTGCTCGGTGGGGATCACCTCCGCAGGCGCGAGGGCGGCGGCGTGCAGCGGGTCGACGGGTCCAGAATCCGCCGGAGCCTCGGCTTTCGCGAGATAGTGGCTGGTCAATACCGCGCAGACCGGTCCCTCCCCCGCCCTGAGCGCGAGCCCGCCGCCAACGAGCGCGAGGAACAACGCCCACCCAGCGTAGAGCGTGCGCCGGGCGACGAGGTCCACGCTTCGCGCCGTGCGGGCCACGTCCCAGCCTTGCGCCGCCAGCACGGCCATCGCCATCGTGAACCAGATGGAAAAGCGCACAGGAAACCGGAAATACTCGAAGCCGGGCAGGTGGCGGACCAGCGCCCAGAGCGGCGTTCCGAGCATGAGCAGCATCGCCAGCCCGGCGACCCCGCCCCACCAGCGCTGGCGTCGCAGGCCCAGCAGCGCGAGGACGAGCACCGGAAAGCCAAGGTAGAAGCACATCTCCCAGGAGTCCTCGCCCGACCCCCAGTAGCTCGCGCCCCGGTGGTAGTAGGTCTGGTCGATGTCTACGGGACGGTCGAGGCCAAAGAGCGCCGGGAGGACGAAATTGAACGCCTCCAACACCGGGAGCTTCCCGATGTTCGCGAAGGAGGCGTCCACGCCCCCCTCGCGCATCGAGAACCTCGAGAGCTGCAGCGACGCCACAAGTTGCGGCGACGCGATGACAACCCCGGCCGCCGCGGACGTCCCCCACTTCACCAGCGTCCGGACGCCGTCGCCGGCCACCATCGCCCCACGAGCTGCGTCCAAAGCGCATAAAAGCCCTCCAAACGCGGCGGCCTGGGGATGCCCAGCCAGCCCCATCATCCCGACGGCGAGGGCGACCACCGGCCAATTCCTCGCCCGCCCCGCCCACAACACCCAGCCGAGCCACGCCAACGCGTTCTGCATGCCAAGGTACAGCGTGTGCGAGACCATGAACCCCGAAAACGCCCAGACAAAGCCGCCAAGCCACGCGGCCGACGGGGACAGCGGACCACGCGCGGGACCACGGGAGCTCGCGGGCGGCGTGCGCAGGTAGCAGTACACCCCCATCGCTGCGAGCACCTCATGCCCGAGGATGGTCCAGTCCATCGCCAGGCCCGAGGGCAGCAGCGCGAACAGCAGCATCGTCGGCGGATAAACAAAGCCGCCTTCTCCCTCGGCAAGCAGCGGGTAGCCGTTCGCTGTCTGGCTCGACCACCACGGCACGACGCCGTGGCGCCACTGCTCCGCCGCCCACACCCGCCACGGGTAGTGGTGGTGCCGAAGGTCGTGGTACCAGAACACACCTGAGCCCGTGGCGGCGTCCGGCGCAAATGCAATGGCGACCGCCACAAAGAGCAGGAAGGCGGCCAGGAGCTCGCGGCGGGTCACGGCTTGCGGCCGGGCTTCACGGGTCCGGCGGGGACCGGCGTTGCCGTGGCGCGCGGAGGTGCGTGCGCGACCTCCAGCACCACGAATTTCAGGAAGCTGCCCTCTGGAAAATGCAGGGCGGCCGGGAAGTCTGGCGCCTGCCCGCCCGTGTGGATGACGCGTCCCTGGCATTCGGCCTTGCGCAGGCCGTCGATGAGCGCGCCGTGGAACTGCCGGGGGCTGACAGAGCCAAGGTTTGAGCTGGCGATGATCCAGCCCCCGGGCGCACAGACCCGCGCGGCGGCGGCAACAAGACGCGCGTAGTCCTGCTCGCCAGACCAGTCGGTGCCGCCGGAGTGCGAGTGGCCGGGTGGATCGAGGATGATCCTGTCGAACACGCGTCCCTGCCGACGGAACCGGTCGAGGACCTTGATCGCGTCGTCCTCGATGCGCTCGTGGGTCTGGCCGGGTGCGGGGAGGGCGTTCAGCGCGAGGTTTTCGTCGAGGCGGTCCAGGTACGGTCGGGAGAGGTCGACGCTGACGACCTCGCGCGCGCCGTGAGCGAGGGCGTGCACGGAGAAAGCGCCGGTGTAGCAGAACAAGTTGAGGACTCGCACACCTGAATCAGCGGCCCCGCGGTAGTGCGAGGCGAGCCACGAGCGGTTGTCGCGCTGGTCCGGGAACAGGCCGACGTCCTTTTTCGCGCCAACGTCCACGCGGTAGCGGAGCGAGCGCACGCCGGGACCGGGCGGTGGGTCGACGACGACGGCCGGGCCTGCATCCTCGCCGTGGACGAGGCCCGGCGGCGGCGGCCAGACCCGCGCATCGCGGGAGTCGGGACGCCAACCGACATGCACCGCGCCGACGCCGGTGAGCGCCACCGTCGCGGCAACCAACGCGGGCACGAGCGCGAGCAGGCTGGGCGAGTCCAACGAAACGACGGCCGAAGCACCCCACACATCGACACGGACACCCGGCAGGTCGTCATTTTCGCCGTTTGCGAGCCGATAGCAGGCGTCCGGGCCGACGAGGCCGAGCGCCCGCCGTAGCGTGAGCGCGGACGCGAGACGCGCGTGAATCAAGGCGCCGTCGATCGGCCCAGCGTCGGCCCGGAACCGCCGCGCCCGGATCCACCCATCGTCCGCGATCGCCGTGCCCAGCGGTTCACCCGCGACCGAGCGAAGCTGCACGACCGCCCCGAGCGGCGCAGAGCCCCCCGCAACCTCGTTCGGGTAGACCCATGGAAAACCCTGACGCAACCAGCGTTCGCTGTACCCGTTCACGACCAGCACGCCCGCCGGCGCCGCTCGACCCCGCTCCGGTGCCGAGGGGGGTGGCGACGCCCGACCGCCCGACGACCGTGCGCCCGAGGTCCCCTTCACTTGGGCTCGATGACCTCGACGTTGGCGATGCCCGCTGCCTTGAGCCCGTCCGCGACCTTGGCCTTGTCGCCGACGAGGACGATCAAGGCGTGGTGCACATCGTAGGCGGTCATCTCGGCCTTGACGGCATCGGTGGTCACGGCGTCCATCGCCACCAGCGTGCCGGCAAGATGGTCGGGCGCGAAACCAGCGGCGTGGTACCAGGCAAAGGTCTCCGCGATCCCGGCGCAGCCCTCCATCGCCTCCACCTTGTCCTGCCGGAACGCGCCCTGCGCTTTCTGGAGTTCGGCAGCGGTGATTCCGGACTCTGCCAGGTTGAGCTGGTCGAGGAGCTGCTTCATCGCGTCGCCGGTCACGTCCGTGCGGATCCGCGAGTTGATCACCACGGTGCCCTGGCCCTTCATCGGGAGCACCTCTGCGTGAACCCCGTAGGTGTACCCAAGCTTTTCGCGGAGCAGGCCGTTGAGCCTGGACGTGAAGCTGCCCGCGAGGGCGATGGTTCCCGCGCGGAGGGCCGGCAGCCGTGCGTCGTCCTCGGCCCGTCCCGGAAACGTCAGGTAGAACATGGTCTGTGCCGCGCCCGGCGAGTCGATCAGGTAGACCGGACGGTCAGTCGCAACCGGCGCCGCCGGGATGGGAACCGCTGCCGATTTCGCAGCGGCCCACGGTGCGCCGAGCGCCGCTTCAAGCAGCCCCTGGGCCTCCGCTGTCGTTACGTCGCCAGCCATCGTGATGGTGGCGCTCGCCGAATTCCACACCTGCGCGTGGTATTTCTGGACGTCCTTCACCGTGACGGCGCCCATCCCCTTGACCGTGCCCTCGGGCGGGTGGCCCCAGGGATGCGTCGCTCCGTACCAGAGCGCCGGTGCAGCCTCCTCCGCGGCCGTCGGCGGGTCCTCCTGCCCCTGCGTCAACTCCCCAATTGCGAGCGTTCGCTCACGCTTGTAGTCGCCCGTTCCCCAGTGCGGGCGCAGCACCATGTCCGCGATGAGGCCGAGGGCCACGGGGAGCTGATCCTTCTTCATCGACGCGACGATCTCGGACCCGTCCTCGTCCGTCGAGACCTCGATCTGGATGCCGAGGCGCTCGGTGGTCTCGGCGAACTGGGCGGCCGTCAGCGCACCCGCGCCCTGAGTCATCAGGCGGTCGGAGAGCGAGGCGGCGCCTTCGTGGCCGACGGGGTCGAGCGCGGAGCCGCCGGCCACGTGCAGCACCAGGCTGACGAGGGGGAGGCCGGGGCGCGGAACCACCCAGACGCTCGCGCCGTTGGACAGCGTCACGGCGTCCGGGACCGGCGCCTTGAAGGGGGTTGGGGCGCCGATCACCGGCGGCGTGGCGAGGGGATCGGGCGGCGGGGCGACGGGCACGGTAGCAACCGGTGGCGGGGTTTTGGCCTTGACCGGCGCACCCGCGTAGGCGACCGGTCCGGCTGCGGCGATGGCGACGACCGCACTCACGAGGAGGAAGCGCCTCATTTGGCACCCCCCGCCGGCGCCTTGCCATTGTTGGGCGCTGCGTCCTTCGGTTTTGGGTCGATGACGACGACGCCCGCGAGCTCGGGTCGGAGCCATTTCGCCGCGGCATCCCGCAAGCCTTCGGCGGTGGCCGAGCGAAAGCGCGCGATGTCGCTGGCGAAGTAGCCGGGCGAGCCGGTGTACGCCCAGTACTGGTTGAGCTGGACGGCCCGGTTCTGCAGCGACTGCAGGTTGTCGAGGAAGCCGTACTCAAACTGGTTGTGGACGCGCTCCATCTCGGCGTCGCTGGGCAGGTTCGTGTCGATGTCCTTGAGCGCATCGTCGATCGCCGCCTCGATCGCCGGGATCTTCACGCCCTCGGCCGCTGTCGCCGAGATCTGGAACAAGCTCCCGTACTTCGTCGGCATCTGGTCGGCGGAGACGTCTTGCGCCAGCCCGCCGATCACCAGCTTCTTGTAGAGCCGGCTCGACTCCCCACCCGCGAGCAGCGAGCCGACCAACTGGACCTCCGCGTCCCCGGCCGCGAAGGAGCCCGGCGTGTGGAAGTACAGGTTGATCTGGGGATAGTCGACGTTGTCCGTGACGGTCACCCGCGCTTTCTGCGGTCGGTCGACGGGCGCGGGGTTCGGGCGCGCGGGCACGGGCTTCTTCGCGAGCGTACCGAAATACTGCTCGATCACCGGCTTGATCGTGGCCGGGTCAAAGTCGCCAGCCACGACCAGGCTCGCGTTGTTCGGCACGTACCAGCTGGCAAAGAAGTCCTGCACGTCCTGCACCGACGCCGCGCTCAGGTCCTCATGGCTGCCGATGACCGTGTGGTCGTAAGGGTGCCCCTTCGGGTACATCAACAGCGGCACTTCAAGCTCGCCAATCGCGTAGGGCTGGTCCTCGTATGACTGCCGACGCTCGTTCTTCACGACGTCGCGCTGCAGGTCGAGCTTGGCCTGCGTCATCGCGAGACCAAGCTGCTGCATCCGGTCCGCCTCGATCCACAACAGCGTCGGCAGGAGCGCGGGCGGGCCGACGTCGTAGAAATTCGTCGCGTCCTCCATCGTCCACGCGTTGTTCCAGCCCCCGTTCGCCTCCATCAGGTTGTCGATTCCCGAGCCCGGAAGCCGGAAGGTGCCCATGAACATCAGGTGCTCGAACAGGTGCGCGAACCCCGAGCGCCCCGCTTGCTCGTTCCCGGACCCGACCTGGTACCAGATGTCGACGACGACCTGGGGCAGCGAATGATCCTCGACGAAGATGACTTGCAGGCCGTTGGGCAGCTCGTAGCGCTCGTAGGGGATGCCGGCCGCCTGGGTTGCGGCGGGGGAGTCGGCGGCGCGTGCAGCGAGAGGTGCGGCCAGCAGCAACGGTAGAAATGGCATCGTCGGCGGTTATCAAGGTGGGTGCGAGGTAGTCATGCCGATCTTCGAATATCGATGCGAGTGCGGACGGCGGATGGACGTGCTGGTCCGCGGCGGGCGGGAGCCCTGCAATTGCGAGGAGGCCGGCGAGGCCAGCGACTGGTGCATGAAGGCGGGAAAGCTGACGAAAGCGGTGACCGCAGCGCATGTCGGGTCGGCAGCGCGGGACACCGGGCGATCGTATGATTCGGGCAGTGGGAAGGACGTGTCCGACAGCCCCGGCGGAAGCTGCGGGCACTGCGGGCAGGTGCCGGGGTCGTGTGAGAACTGACGTGGTGAGGCGTCACATGCAGGGTGCGCGCAGCCCCCCCTCCGGCCTTCGGCAATGGCCCCCCGAAGGGGGAGGGGATCGCAGATTGGGATGAGACTCGTCGCGTTCACCCTCCTCAGCGCCTGCACCTCGCTCACGCCCTCCCAGCACTACGCGGCCGCCCTGGCCGCAACGACCTGGGACGACGCGCACGGCCACTGCGTCGCCATTCGAACGGAGCCCGCCCGCTCCGACTGCCTCGCCGCAGCGACAGAGGCCCTCGGCCGACCCATCGCCGACTGCGCCGACATCAAGGTCGACCACTGGGCGCAGGAATGCCGGTTCCAGTACGCCGAGCGCACCGCGCTGACCGGTGACCTCGCCGACGCCTTCGCCGCCTGCGACGGCACCCCCGAATACGGGCGGGAATGCAGCTACCACCTGATCCGTCAGGCCTCGCATCGCGTCGTCGACAAGAGCCCGGACAAGATCACCGACCCCTTCGGCGGCGCGGACTTCGCGAGGCTCACGCGCGCGCCGGACGCCGAGCGGTTGTTCTGGAAGGCCTACTTTCGCGAACGCCTCGCCAACGGGGTCCTCATCGACCCCACCGGCTGCCCGACGCAGGCCTGCACGGACGGCGCGCAGGACGAGATAAGCCTGCACCTCCCGGGAGTCATGCGGGCGAACGCCGCCTTCTGTGAGGCAGACCCCGCCACCGTGGGCGGCACGATCTGGCGACCCACGCCGACCACCAACGCCTGGATCGAGCAGTGGCGGCTACGCCCGTGTGTGCTGAACAAGGCGCCACCGCTGGCGATGCAGCCATCACCGGCCCCTCCGGTCCGGTGATGGCTGTTTATTCTCGTCGCGCCTTGGCTTTCGAGCAACTGCGCGTGTTCGTGACCTCC
>CAIMSU010000290.1 GCA_903844155.1 uncultured Pseudomonadota bacterium
CGCGCCCGTCTCGGCGCTGAATTCTCGCCGTTCCAAGGCCACGAACCCCGCCAGCCGGCGAGTACGCCGCCTGTCACGGTTCGTGCGCGGAACGGCGGGCTGGGGGGCCATTGCTCTCGCCAATCGCGCGCTTTCAGCCACCTACGAGGTGAATGTTTGCCCAGCGCCAGCATTGGCCCCCCGCGCGCGATTTCCGTGATGATCGCCCTCATCCTCGGGATCGCTGTTGCGCCCGCCTGGGCTGGCGACTGTCCGGCGACGGTAGCGGGCATCGAGGCGCTGGACGCCCAGGTCGAAGCTGCATTCTCAGCCCTGGACGCGGGGGGCTTGTCCGCGGCGGCGGTCCGGCTGGAGGATGCGCTCTCCTGCCTGGCGGAGCCGATCCCCTCGGCGCTGGCCGCCGAGACGCACCGAGCGTTCGCCTTCGCCGCGTACATCCGCGGCGACAAGATCTCGGCGGCGGAGGCGCTCTACGCCGCAAGGATGCTGGAGCCCGGCTACGAGATCCCGGCGGACCTGCTGCCCCCGACCCACCCGTTGCGCGCGCTCAACGCCGCCGCGCCTCCGGTCGGCACCCCGGCCGTGCCCCTGTCCGGGAGCTGGCTGGTGGATGGCATGCGGGCCACCTCGGCGCCCGCCGACCGCCCGGCCGTGCTTCAACGCCTGAACCCCGCTGGCGGGGTCGCGGCGACGCTCCACCTGATCAGCGTGCGCGCCGCAGACGCCGAGCTGACCACGATGGAAGCACAGATCCGGACGGTGTTGGCAGGCGACCCAGCCGTGCCAGGCCTGCTGACGAGCCTGTCCGGGCTCGAAGCGACGCAGATGGATTGCCCGACCCAGACCCGGGCGTTGTTGGACCTCGCGAACGTCCACGCGCAGACCGGCGACAGCGCCGCCGCGGAGGCCGGCTGGCGGGGTGTCATCCAGCTCGGCGACGCGTGTGCGCCCGAGTACGCGATCCGCGCACGCGACGCCCTGCCACAAGGCCGCGCCGGCAAAGCGCCCACCACCCTCGCGCCTCGAACCGCCCGGGCACATCTCTCCGTGGGCGTTTCGCCCGCGCTCTACGTTGGCGGACACGGTGTCATCCGGGACACGACACTTGGGCTGGATCGCAACGACACGCCAATCGGCATGTCGACCGTCGACGCCACCTCCGGCGGCGTGGCCGTCGGCGGCACGCTCGACGTGCGGGCGGTGGCGACGCGGGCCGTGGAGATCGGCGCGTCCGCAACGCTCTCGGGGCTGGGGATCTACACCAGCCGGCGCGTTGTGGAAGATGGCGTGGCCGTGAGCAGTGACTTGCAGCACCAGGTCAACACCGCCTGCTTTGAGGGCGCCGTGTTCACCAACCTTGTGCTGGGCCACCCGAGCTGGCACGTTTCGCCCTTGCTGCGGATCGGCGGCATTGTCCGCGTACTTCCTGGATCTGCGGGAATTCCGGGTGACTCAGTCGCCATCCAGAGCAACGTGACCCATACCCAGGCCGATATTGCGGTGGACTGGCCGTCCTTCCCGGGGCAGGTGCTCTGGGGCGTGCTCGCGGGTCCTGGCCTTCGCATCCCGGTCGCCCGTTTCACCTACCTCGACTTTGAGCAGGCGGTGATCCTGCTCCCGGACCAGTCCCGGACGCATGAATACCCGGGCGTGGCGCCGTGGCACGACCCCGCCTCGCCTGTGGATCTGCGCGCGTCGATCCGGCTGAGCCTGGCGCTATGATCCCGTTCCTGGCCCTTGCCGTGCAGCCGGCCTTCGCCGTCGCATGCCCATCGAGCACAGCGGACATCCAGCAGTTGGATGGTGCCGCGGAGGCGGCCTTCTCCGCGCTGGACGCAACCGCGCTCAACGCCGCGGTCGAAGAACTGGACACCGCGATCGCGTGCCTCCGGTCCCCGATCTCCCCCAGCCTCGCCGCAGAGACGCACCGCGCCTTCGCGTTCGCCGCGTTTGCGGCTGGGGATCGTGCCGGCGCCGGCGAGACGCTCACCGCCGCGCTCGCGATCGATCCCGGGTACCGCCTCCCCGAGACCCTGCTCCCGCCACAACACCCGCTCCGAACCATGTACGCGGAGCCCGTCAAGCCGTCCGGCCCTGGCAGCCCACTGGTCGGCAATTGGCTCGTTGACGGCGCTCGCGGAGACACCGCCCCCCGCGAGCGCCCGAGCTTCCTTCAGCACCTCGGCGACAACGGCGAGGTGCTCACGACGACGCATTCCCAGAGCGCACGCGGCGTGAACGGCGAACTGACGGTGATTGAGGCTGAATTGTCGAAGTCCGAAGGGCAGCCCGGCCTCGTACCAGGGGTCCTCGACCGCCTCGCGGCCATCGCGCATGCCCAGACGGACTGCGAGACCCAGACCCGAACGCTCTACGACACCGGCCTCGTGTTCCTGCGCGCGGGGTACCTCGACGCCGCCCGCGGTGCGCTGCAGAGCGCGGTCGACGGCGGGAAGGGCTGCACGGGGGAATATGGCTCCCGCGCGCTTTCCCTCCTCCAAGGGCCGCAACTGCGCTCGACGCGCTCGCAACGGACAGACCGCAAGCGGGACTTCCGGCTTGGAATGGCTCTGGGCTTGAACCTCGGGGGCAACGCCAGGGTGCGCGACACGGAAATTGGGCTCGATTCGACGGGCGCACCCATCAGCATGTCGACCCGGGCCTACCCGGGCCTTGGCCCGGCGCTCACGGCGACGCTTGACCTCCGACGGGTGCTGGCCCCGGCGGTGGATGTCGGCGCGTCAGCGGCCGTGTCGAGCGTCCTGGCGGAGAACAATCGCGAAGTCTTGTGTGGCAGCGCGCTGTGCGACGCGGACGCGAGCCCGTTGCGGGTCGGGCTGATGGCCGAGGGCACCGCGTTTCTGACGCTGGTCCCGGGGGCGCCCGGCTGGCATGTCAAGCCGCTGGTCCGCCTTGGCGCCGTCGCGCGATTCGTCCCCGGCGTCCCCGCGGAACCCGGCACCACGGTCGCGCTCAACGCGATGTCGACATCGGGGTCCTCGACGGTCGTTGACTGGCCAGCCTTTCCCGCCCGGGTGCTCGGCGGCGGCCTCGTCGCCATCGGCATCCGGGTCCCCCTCTCAGGCCCGTGGTCACTGGACGTGGAGCAGGCGGTCACCTGGTTTCCCAACCCCGAACGGGACACGACGAGCTCCGGGCTCGGCGTCAGCGACGCGTCCAACCCCGTCGGTGTCGACACCTGCGCGTCCCTCCGTCTGAGCACCGCGTTCTGAGCAATCGGCCCGTTATTACAGCCTGATGCGCGTCCCTCCCCTGCTCCTGCTCCTGCTCCTCACCCCCGAATTGGCCCGGGCCGACGAGCCGGTGGTCTTTGCGACACCCTCGCTCACGCTGCTCTTCGGCGCCGGCTAGGCCGCCCACGCGAACATGGGCAACAGCGTGATCGCCGGTCACGGGCTCACCTTCGTGCTGACCCCGGACACGGAGAGCCTGACCGACTGCGCGCCGTGGACGAAGCGTTGGAAGCCGGGCGTCGACACCACGCCGTTCAGCGTCGCGTCAGCGGGCTGGGGCGCGCAAGGCAGGATCGTGGTCGGCGATGCGCCCGGCAGCGCGTTCGTGGAGACGTGCCGCAAGGGCATCCTCCTGCAAACGCCCTGGCCCATCGAGCCCGGCCGCGAGCCCGAGATCAAGGTCGCGCTCTCCACCTTTGCGACAGCGCTGGACACCTACCCGAGCGAGGTGCCCTTCGATCCGCCGCCGCCGCCCGCCCCGGACGCCGCTGCCCTCTGGACGAGGCGGATGCTGGTGATGCCCGACCCGCGGGTCACCCTCCAGCTCACTCACGACGAGTACGACTGGACCTCCACACAAGGCCCCGACGGCTGGCACATCGCGCGCAGCGCTCGCCCGGACGACATCGGCCCGTTCTCCATGGACATCGCCGTGAAGGACCCCTGCCCGCCCGTGCCCGTCGGTACGACCGTGGCCCTGACGACCCTCCTCCCCGGCCTCACGCCCGGCGCCTGGCAGGCCGACGCTACCGCGCAGGGCGACACCCTCATTGCCTGTCGCCCCCTCGGCCCCTCCGCCTCGATCGTCATCGCGGTGCCCGGGGCCAACAGCACGACGCCCGGCCTGCTCGCCGCCAACACCGGCATCGGCCTCACGTTCGGGGAGGCCGTCGCCACGGCGCTCCTCTCCGGCCTTGGCCGGGTGAATTTCGACGCGCCCACCTCCGTCCCGAACAGCTATTACCTCGGCTCGGCGAGCGTCCGCGTCACCCTGCCCCCAGGCCCAGCCGGCGCCGTCTACCAGCCGGTCTTCGACGCCGCCGCCGACCAGGTCGCCGGGTTTGACCTCGTCACCGCCCCGGGCGTCGGTTGGCGGCTCCTGCTCGGCACCGTGGACAAGGCCTGTTCGGCAAAAAACGTCACTCCGATCGAAGGCGGCAAGCCCATCGACCTCATCACGGCGTTCCCGGACTTCGCGCTCTACCGCGGGTACGCCACCTGGGGGCCGCCCGAGCACGACAACGTCGTCGCCGCGTGCATCGCCGGGGAGGGACCGAAGGACCCCGCCCTCTTCCTGACGATGCAGGCGCAAGCTATGCAGCTCACCCCCGCCGACCGGACGCTGGCCGCCAACATCGTCCGCGCCGTGCGGGACGGGATCGCCGCGAAGCAGACGCGGGTGACGGTGCTCGGAACGACCCCGTAGTCGGATCCGCGCCTCCCATCACCAGCGCCGGTTGTTGTGGTTCTGGCCGTGACAGGTGCCCGTGCAGGTGCCCCACACCGTGCCGCTGTGGCAGGTGGAGCGGGACAGCGTGGAGCCGGTGGCGCCGGAGCCGACGCCGCCAACCAGGACGAGGATCGCGCCGCAGGCGTGGGTTCTGCGCGTCGGGGACGGCATCATCGGAGCTCCGGACCACCCCATCGTAATGCCGGGTCAGGGAGGATCGGAGGCACCTCATGCAAGTCTCATCCGACGGACCGCAACTCGCCCGCCCCTCGGGCGTACCGGGTAACGTGAGGCACCTCTTGACCGTTCCCATCGACGTCATCGCTACCGAGCTCGACCTGACGGTGCGGCCCGGGGTGCTCGCCTCGCACGTGAACCATTTTCCGGCCGGACCGCAACCAGGGCGCCGTTCGAGCGTAAGATGCGGCACCGAGTGCCGACCGCTACGCCAGCCCCAGACGACCTCGCCCCGCGCGCGGTGCCGACCGCTTCCTCCACACCGCGGGGCGATGTGGCCATGGCCCGCTACGCGGCAGGCGACGACACCGCGTTCTCGGAGCTCTACGACGAGGTCGCGCCCCGCGTCCTCGCCTTCCTGCTCCGCAAGACACGCGATCGGGAGCGCGCCGAGGATCTCATGCAGCAGACCTTCCTCCAGATCCATCGGGCCCGTGGGCGCTTCATCCCAGGCTCGCCCGTGATGCCCTGGGCGATCGCGATCGCACGGCGGCTGACCATCGATGAGCAGCGCAGGGCCGGGCGGACCGCTCGGTGGTTCGCCGACGAGCTGCCCGACGTGCCGGACCCGCTGGCGCCGTGCGGGTATCACCAGGTCAGCGCCTCGCAGGTGGCGGGCCGTCTGGACGCCGAGCTCGCCCGTCTGCCCGCCACGCAGCGCCAGGCGTTCGAGCTGATGCGCCTCGACGGACTCACGCTGGAGGAGGCTGCGCTTGCCTCGGGCACGACGGTCTCGGCGATCAAGTCCCGCTCCCATCGCGCGTACGAGACCCTGCGCGGGGCCCTCGGCGCTGTGCTGGGCCGATCATGACCGACCCCCTCAGCACCCCGGCGGACGCCCTGAAAAGCCGCACGCAGGCCGCCTTGCGCCGCGAACCCTCGGAGACCCGTCCGCGCGTCGCCCGCCGCGAGTCCGTCCTCGCCGTAGCCGGCTTCGCAGCCGCCCTGGGGGTGTTCGCCGCTGTAGGAGGGTTCCGGGACCTCGGGGCGCCCCGCCCGCCCCAGCTCATCGCGATTACCCTGGTCGGAACTATCGTCCTCGCCATCGGCAGCTTCCGCACCAGCGCCCGCCGGGCGGGCCTGCCCGCCTCGCGCGAGGCCCTGCTCGCCGTGCTCCTCGGCGCACCGCTGGCCCTGTTCGCCTGGAAGACATCCTGGAGCGCAGCGTTCGACGCCAACATCTGGTGGCCGACCCGCCCCGGCTTGCTCTGCCTCGCCGTCTCGCTCACCACGGGGGGCGTGATCCTCGCCTCCCTGCTCGCCGCCCGCCGACACAGCGACCCCGTCCACCCCCACCTCTCCGGGGCCGCCCTTGGCGTGGCTTCCGGCGCTGCCGCGGCAGTGTTCGTCGACCTCTGGTGCCCGGTCGGGCACCCCGCGCACGTCGCGCTCGGGCACGCCCTCCCCATGCTCCTGCTCGGGCTCGCAGGCGCGTGGCCGGGCGGGCGGCTGCTGGCGCTCGGCGTGGCGAAAACCCTGAGAAAAGATCGCAACCCCGCCGCCGATTGACCGTACTGCCCGGCATGCACACCACCCTGCTCCCCGCTCCCGCGCTCCTCCGCGTCGGCCTGTTCGCGACCCTGCTCGCGGTCCTCGCGCCGTTCACCGCGCCCGTCGCCTGGTCGCCCATCCTCTGGCTCGTCCTCGTGGTGGGCAACCGGCTCGGCCTCGGGTAGCGCGCCGGCCCGGCGCCCCGCGAGCTCCCGTTGGCGGCCCGCCCCGCCCCGTCGTAGCTTGCTCGCCTGCGGCTTGAGGCGCAGCGCCCATGCTGTCCATCGCCGCCCTCCTCGCCTGCGTCGCCACGAAGCCGACAGACGCACCACGCGACACCGCGGTCGACTCGACCGGCGACTCCACCGCAGACTCTGCCGTCGCGCCGCCCCTCCAGACCCGCCTCGGCCTCTGCGACGCCTTTGACGCCCAGGCCCTCGACGAGACCTCCATCGCCAGCGAGGACCACGACATGGCCGACGTCCGCGCCCTCGGCCTCGGCGTCGCCCGCGCCCACCGCCCCGGCGGCGAGGCGTTCGCCTGGAACGTCATCGAGCCCATCCCCACCGGCGACGACGACTGGACGCTCCCCGACCACATCGTCGCCACCGCACAGGCGGCCAACATCCGCCTCGTCGCCACGCTCTACCCCTACGCCGACCCCACCGCGAACGCCCCCTCCGTCATCTCCGCCGCCCTCACCGGCGACCAGCTGGGCCCCTGGCTCGCCTTCGTCGCCCGTATCGTCGAGCGCTACGATGGCGACGGCGTCGACGACATGCCCGGCCTCACCACGCCCATGGAGACCTGGGAGCTTGGCAACGAGCCGGCCTGCGCCAGCGTGACAAACGGCTGTCCGCAGACGTACCTCGATTTCCAGAAAGCCACGTGGCTGGCCGCCAAGTCCGCCTCGCCCGAGGCGCGCGTCATCCTCGCCGGCGCCGGCCCCGTCCTCAACCCCGACGGCAGCGTGAACGCGCAAGTCGAGAACCTGTACCGGTACTTTTTCGAGAACGGCGGGGCCGCGTACACGGACGCGTTCTCCTTCCACGTGAGCGTCGGCGCAGCGTCCCCGCTCGTCGGCGACTACCTGGCGTGGTGGGCGCCGCTCGTCGGCACGCTCCCCATCGAGATCGGCGAGTCTGGCACGCGCTCCCCGGGCGACTACGTGGTCGTCTCGACCGACCCGAACGCCGAGGCCGCCTGGTACGTCGATCTGCTCGACACCGCCTACGCCGCCGGCGTTCAGCACGTCTCCTGGTGCAAGGCCGACGGCGCCATCGACCGCGCCCCCGTGCTCTGGGACGCGCTGCACGCCTACGCGGAGTCGCTGCCAACGGGGGAATGAGCGCCCCCAACGTTATTTTTCAACGTTGGCGCGGGCTCCTTTGGGCGACTGCTCCGCATCGCGGCGTCCTCCATCTGGCGCGGCGGCCCCGTCGGTTCGCTCGTGGACCGCGAGGGGTCAGCGCGCGGCGGGGGTCACTGGCGTGGGCGCCGGGGTCGCCTCCGGGCTCGTGGTCGCGGCGACGGGCTGGGCGACGGTCGTGTCCGCGTCGCTGACGGTCTTGTCCAGGAACGCCTCCTGCAGCGCCATCGCGTACGTCGGGCGCGTGTCCAGCCGCGTCAGCACGATGTCGACCTGCGGCTTGGGCACGACGGCGACGATGGGCTCGTCACTCGTGATCTCCAACGGCGCTGCGGCGGGTGCGGCGAACGCTGTGACAGGAGCCAAAGCGGCGAGGACGGGGAGTGCGGCGGTGAGGAGGGTCTTCACGGGGAGCTCCGGGGTGAGCCGATGGACAACAGCGCGCGAAAAGGGTTCCGAATGATTTTCGCTGGCGTTGGTCGGCCGGGCACCAGGCACGTCAACTCCCTGTGATCAACCGTAGTAATGCTTCCGCGCCCAGTCCGTCGAGGCTGCGCTCAGGCTCGCCCCGACCCGCCAGCACCACCCGCGCAGCGGCCCGCAGACCGTTCAGGTGGCCTTCTTCGCGGCCCTCCTCCCGCCCTTCCTCTCGCCCTTCCTCTCGCCCTTCCTCGCGCGCCTGCTCCGGATGCGCGAACCCGAACCGGGCGAGGAGGTTCAGCAGCGTGGCCTGATCCGCGACCTCGGGGTCGAAAAGCCCGGCTTTGCCTGAAGCTCGGTCTCGTCCTGCCCGCTGTCCGCGTACTCGATTGCCAACGGTGGCGCGGTCTGCGCCCAGCCGTTCGTCGGCGCCGAGGCGAGCACGGAGACGTCCGGGGCACGCACCGTCCCCTCCCCAAGCTCGAAGCCGATTTCGACACCCGCGTGCTTCACCAGCGGATCGATGCTGATGATCTGGAGAGCGAGGCCGCGGAGCGCGCCGACCCGCTGCGTCGCCGGCATCCGCAGCACCGGGTGGCCATTGTCCAACTCGTACGGAGCCCCGCTTGGCAGGTCAATCGCCCTGAAAGGGCCTCGACCAAGAAGCTTCCTGTTGCGGAGGGTCGACATACCGGGAACCATACCCACAACGCCGCGAACGTTCAAGGCGCGCGCGCCCGGTGGCATCGGCTAAGTTCTGGCCGAGGCCCTGATGTCCACGCGGCTCCTCGCACTGCTCCTGAATCCGGCGTTCGCCGTAGCACCGGCGGGCTGGGGACAGTTGGCGTACCCGGTAGGATGCGCGGAGGGGCTGGAGGTGACGCAGGACTTGATTGGGCGCTGTTGTCGCCCGAATGAGGCGTGGAGCGGGAAAACCTGTGTCGCGGCGGCGGACGCACCGCCCGTGACAGTGGCGGTGACAGGCTGCGTCACCGAGCCACCCCTCAGTCCGGCCGAAGCACGCCCAACGGCCGCCGACCCCTGGCCACGGTCGCCCATGCGCCTCGACGTCTACCTGCTCGCCAGTCGCGATCCGCCGGAGGTGCGGGAGAAGGCGCATGAGACGCGTTCGCGGACGATTTACGAGTTCAAACCCTTCCTGACGGACCTCGACGGCCCCGAAGACCAGAAAGCGGAGTTGATCCTTCGGCTCGCCAACCTGTACGAAGACGAGGGACGCGCGGTCTACCTCGACGAGGTCACGCGTTGCGCCGCAGTGGGCCAAACCTACCACGCCAACCTCGACGAGCGGTACGCTGGCGGCGGCGGCGAGTGGGAACGGAAAGCCAAAAAGATCTACGCCCAACTGCTCTCGAACTATTCCCTGTCGGACGCCATCCCGGAGGTCCGATACAAGCTCGGCCTCACCGAAGCCGATCTCGGTCACCCCGAAGAGGCGATCGGCTGGTTCACTGAGGTCCTCGCCCGGTTTCCAACCCCCCCCTACGCCACGCTCGCTGCGCTCCGGCTCGGCGACGCCGCCCTCCACGACAAACACGACCCCGCCGCCGCCCTCGTCGCCTACCAGCGCGCGGCGGCCGACCCGACCTCGGAGCTCCACACCTTCGCCCTCTACAAAATCGCGTGGTGCCAGCACGAGCTGGGCGACGAACGCGCTGCCATCGACACCATGAAGCAGGTCGTGATCGCGACCGTGGCCAGCCCGGCGCAGTAGCACCCGGGCGATACACCAGCCCATGCGCCTACGCTGGCTCCCAATCGTCGTCGCCACGGTGCTCCCGCTGCCCGGGCTGGTGGAGGCGTGCCTGCCCGCGAGCGTCGAACCCGCGCTCTCGTGGCGCGGCGTCGCGCACTTTCGCAACCTCGCCGACCGCATCGCGGACGACTGTCCCGCCGCCATCCTATTGAATCCAGACGGCAGCATCGTCCCCTACTCGTTCATCGGCACCGGCATCATGAGCCTGCACGCTGCCGGTGACACCGACCCGGCGCTCGCCAGCACCATCCGGCGGGCGGTAGTCTGCGCCGAAGCCACGCACGCGCCCGATGTGGATCTCACCCAACCGCAGACTTTCGGCGAACACAACCTCTACTTCAGCCACCTCGCCTTGCTCCTCGGCATCGAAGAGACCGTCGCCGGATCCACCGACGATGTGCTCCACGCCGCGATCGTTGAGCACCTGCGCGCCGAAAGCCTCGCAGACGGCGACTTTCACATGAACTCCTTCCCGGGCTGCTGCAAGTGGCCCGCCGACCAGTCCGTCACCCTCGACGCGCTCTCACTGTACGACCGTCTCCACCACACCTCGCTCTCTGAGCGCCCGATCCGCGGCTGGCTGGATTGGATGGACGACGGCCTGCACGTCTCGGCCGTCACCCAATCCTTGTGGTACCACGACCTGCCACGTGGCTGCGCGTTGAGCTGGACGACCTTCCACATGGCCCAGTTCGCACCGACGGAGGGCCGTAGGCTTTATGCGAGGTATCAACAGGCGTTCTACGTCGACGTCGGAGGGATCGGCGGGTTCGCCGAGTGGCCGGACGCGGCCTGGACCCCCATGGACTTTGACACCGGACCCATCGTGTTCGGCGTTGGTGCGGCAGCGACCGGCATCGGACTTGGGTCGGCGCGGGTGTACGGCGACTCGCGGGCGTGGACCGGAATCCTGCGGTCCAGCCTCGTCTTTGGCCTGCCGTGGGGCGTTCACTCGCGCGACTCGCTCATCTCGCCGCTCCTCGCCGACGCCATCCTTTTTCACGACGCCGCGGCCGTCCCCTGGTTTGCGCCCATCGCGCCGATCGGGGGCGTGCCATCGGCGCCAGTGACGCCGGTACTGTTCCTGACCGCGGATCTGGCGGGGTTGTGGGTTTCGGGGCGTAGGCTCCTCGCCCGGTGTGGTACCCTCCCCTCGTGACCAGCCGCCGCGTCGCCCTCCTGCTTCTTTGCCTCGCCCGGGCTGCGCACGCGGCGGATCCTTCGCCCGCCCCGGCCCCGATGCTGGGGATGCGGGATGACGGCACCGCGGCTCCTGAGCTCGTCACCGCACTCCGCCACATCCAGGCGCTCTCCTTCGCGGACCCGCCGCTGCCGATGGGGGTCTGGCTGCACGCCGGCACCTTGTTTGTCTACAGCTACGTGGACTCCCAGGCTGGCCCGGCCGTCGCCGGCGAGATGTCCATGGGCGACCCGTCCGCCCCGGTCGAGGCGCACGTCATCACCCGCACGGGCACCATCGGCGGGATGACGGAGCTGACGGACGCGGAGCGCGTCGCCACGGGTCTGCCCGACACGCCGGACTGGGTGGCCGGGTATGGGCCACAGCCCCCGCGCGGCAGCCTGTGGGGTGCGTGGCGGACCGATCCCCGTCTCGCCGGACGGTTTCACCCGGACTACCCGGACGATCTCCAGGTCTGGATCTACAAGGGCACCCTGAAGAAAATGGTCGGTAAGCCCGAGCTGGTCTGGGTCCGCCTCTGGTCCTGCGAGGAGGAGACGTGCGAGGGGCACATGCTCAACGAGCCCTTCCACATCAAGTCGATGCACGAAGGAGACCTGATCCGCTTCGGGAAAGACGGCGTTGGCGACGACCAGTTCTTGATCATGGTGCCCCGGGAGGGCGCATGAGGAAGCCCGCCCTTTGCGCCGCCTTCCTGGTCTACGCGGCCCCGGCGTCGGCAGCGCCCGAGACGCCGATAACGATGGATCAAGCAAAGGCGGAGCTTGCGCCTCATGGCGATGGCAAGCTCCACGGCAACCCGGCGGACTGGCCGGAGGCTGAGCGCGGCCCGATGCTGGCGGAGCAAGCGCGCGGGCTGCTGCTCGCCCGGCGGGAGGGCTATCGGGCGCTCGCCGCCGGATTGTTCGCGTCAAACATGACGGATGCCCTCGGGGCGGAGGTCGTGGAGCTGCATGGGGATGAGGCGACGGTCCATGCCGTGCGACCGGCGCCCGGCGGCTTTGTGTCGGTTGCCCGGGTGGAGTTTGATGCCGGCCACCCCACCGGCGTCCTGCAGCCCGTCAGCGACCAACCGCTGGACACCACAGGAAGCACTGCATCCCAGGCAACGCAGCTCGCCGCGGCCGACCCCCGTTTTGTCCAGAAGTGGCCGAAGTATCAGGCTGACTGCGTTCCCTGGTCGGATGTGGCGGGCGACGGCTGGGCCGTCTACCTCACGCCGGCGACGACCGATCCGGCGCACTCACCGCTCGGCGGCGGGTACCGCGTGCATGTGTCGGCGGATGGCAAGACGATCGTGGACTACGTGCCCCTCTCCCGAGCGGTGATCGAGGTGCCGCTGGACAAAATGGAGGGTGGAGCGGGGATGTTCACCGCAACCGCGTTCACGCCGGTGCCGGACGCAACCTACATCGCCTACTCCAAAATCCACGCGGTCACCCTCTACGTCGTGACTTCGGACGCCGCCTGGGGCATCAACGGCGATGCCCTCTACCGGCTGGATCTTCCGCGCTGACACCGCACCCGCCCCGTAGCCCAGGCAGACGGATAGGCTCCCGTCGTGTCCCTCGCCCTCCTCCTCGCGCTGACGGTCCCCGCCTACGCCGGCGACGTGGGCCTGTACGCGCGCGCGCTGGCGTACGTGGATGGCTTCTACCTCCACCCCGAGTCCGTGAACCGGGAGCGGATGTTCGAGGATGCCGGCCGACAAGCCGAGCGCTCCATCGAGTGGCTGCTGGTCGACATCAACGGCCCCGTCCTGACCTTGCGCGACGGGTCCGGCGACTGGCGGGCCGAGGTGAAGCTCGACCGCCCCAGCGCCCTGCCGGACGCCCTCTCGCAGCTTGAGGATGCCCTGCGCGCCGCGCCCCACCCACTCCCGACAGACCTCGACTTGCGCGTCGAATTGCTCCGCGGCCTCACCAAGAGCCTCGACCGCCACAGCGTCATCCTCGCGGACACAAATTTGACGCGCTTCGACGAGCGCCTCTCGGGGACGATGACGGGCGTTGGGGCAAATTGCGCGGTCAACGGGGGGTTCCTCGTGGTGATGGAGGTGCTGGCTGGCTCCCCGGCGGATCTCGGTGGGCTCAAGGTGGGCGACCGCGTCCTCAAGGTGGACGGCAGGAGCACGATCGGGATGGTCGCCAGCGACGTCACCCGACTGCTCCGCGGCCCGGTCGGCTCGACCGTGAACGTCGACATCGCCCGGCCCACCTCCGCGCCGGCCGAGAGCGCGGTCGCTGGCGGCGCGCCGGACACGCTCACCCCCATCGCTGTGACGCTCGAACGCGCCGATGTCCACATCCCCAACGTGTTCGTGGACCGCGACACTGGCGATGTCGGCGTTGTCCGCATCGATCACTTCAGTGAGGAGACGCACGAGTGGCTGTACAGGAGCCTGGCGCAGATCGATAAAAGCCCGGTATCCGGCCTGATCCTGGACCTGCGCGGGAACACCGGCGGCTCCCTGCTCCAGAGCGCGGACGCCGCCGACGCCTTCCTCCAGCACGGCCACATTGTCGGCACGGTTGGGTCCGATGGTCACGCCGTCTCCGGGCTGACCGAAAGTTTTGACGCCGGGCCCGACAACCCGCCCCACGCCCTGCCGATGGCCGTCCTCGTCGACCATCTGACCGCTTCGGGCTCGGAGATCCTCTCGGGCTCGCTCCAGCACCTTGGCCGCGCGCTCGTGTTTGGGACCAACACGTTTGGCAAGGGCACCGTCCAGAAGATCTATCCGTTGGCGGACGGCATCAAATTCAAGCTCACGGTCGCCGAGTACCGCCTCGCCGACGATGCCCGCGTGGTCGACGTCGGCATCCACCCGGACGTTCTCTTCTACCCCTACCGATTTGATGGCGACGGCGTGTGGTTCCCGGACCCCGACGCCGAGCTTCGGTATGCCCCTGCCAATACCGTCATCCTGCCACTGGCCGACGAACTTCCGGGATGGCGTCCCGGCGCGGTGGCCTCCCACGACAGCGCCCTGGACGCTGCGATCAGCCTGATCGCGGCGGCCGAGGGCGCGAGTCGGGAAAAGCTATTGAACGGGCTCTCGCTCATCGCCCCAAGTCTGGAGGCGACGTTTGACCAGCACTTGCGCGACGTCTTCGGGGCGCGGGGGATGGACTGGTCGCCCGCGCCACCGCTCGTGGCGGACGCGCCCCCGGTCCTCCTACCGGTCCTCGCCAGCGGGCAACTGCGGGCCGAAGCCCGGCGTCATGCCACGCCTTCGGCGACGATGTCTCCCGCCGAGGCCGACGGCGCGGCTGGCGTCGGTGACGCGGACCTTGCGACGGTGCAGGCGGGCACGGATGTGACCCTGCGGGTCTCGGTGCGGAACGACGGCGGCCCGCTCTGGCGCGCGAGGGTTCGCCTGCACTCGCTCAACGGCGTCTGGGACGACCGGGTGCTCCCGCTCGGGCGCGTGCCCGCCGGAACGTCGCGGACGGGGGAGGCCGGGCTGACCGTGCCGATCACCGCCTCTCCGCGTGCCGACGTGGTGGAGATGTGGCTGGAGGCCGACGGCATCCCGTCGACGAAGATCGGGGAGCGGGTCCTGTCCGTCGACGCCGAGCCGCCCCTGGAGTTGGGTGCAACGTTGCGAACAAAGACCGATGAAGCCGGGCGTTTGACGGTCGACATCGCCCTCTCCGACCTCGGCACCGACCCGGAGCCCCGCTCCCGCGCGCGCGGCCCACACTCGCTGCGTCTACGGTTCGCATGGCCCGACCTCGACGGCGTCGAGCTCAACGCGCCTGCCCAGGTGAGCGTGGACCTGCCCGATCGCGGCACAACCCACGTCGGCCTCGCCCTCACACTTGGGACCCAGGCCGCGGCCACCCTCCCTCTCGATCTCGTCGTGGACAACACCGCGGGCGTCGAGGTCGCGCGATGGCCGGTCACCCTCCCGCGGGAGGACACTGTCCGCGTCGAACCTCCCACACTCGCCATCCGCCCCCTTTCGAACGTCCAGCCACCCGGCATGGCGCTCCTGCAGCTCCGCACCACCGACGACGACGCCGTCGACCACGTCCTCGTCTACGCGGGCACCGAGCGCGTGGACCGCACACGCTACGAGCCGGACACCATCTGGGACGCCCGAAAAGTGAGCTGGGCCGGGCCCCCACCGAACGCGAGCGCGCGCGACCGACGCAAGTTTGACGAGACCGTCGCGGTGCCCGTCTACCCGGGTGAGAACCGGTATACGGTCGCGGTGACAGACTCGACCGGGCTGAAGACCGAAAGGGTGGTCTACATCCTCGGGCAGCCGCAGGATGGGGCGGCGGACGCGGATGGGGGTTGACATCGCGCGAGGGTCGTGGGAAGCTACGGGCGAACCCGGAGTCTGGTGATGTGGCGAATCCTGACGGCGATGCTGGTGGTTGGGTGTGGCACGAAGGCGGGGGACGCGGGGAAGGGCCATGATTCGGGGGACGCGGACACCCAGGTCAACGCGGATTCGGGGGGGGACACGGACACGCAAGTGGATAGCGCGGGGCATGCCGACACAGTGATTGCCGGGGTCTGGTACGCGGGCGACGCGCAGACCACGAACGAGGGCAGCGTCTACACGTGGGTGACGGGGCACTTCGGGTACGACGTGCTCGACAGGCACGGCGCTTCGATCTGCGTCGACGAGTCGGAGTGGGCCGACGACGGCAATCCCCCGGCGGCCAACTGCCCAGGCTGCATCTTGGCTTTTTAACTGACGTTGGCGAACGGCGTCGCGACCGGACCGGCGTGCGGGAACCTGGTCCCGACCGCGCTGGTTGGCGGAGAATGGGACGGTTTCACCGGGTCGTGGGGGTTCGCGGACACGTACGAGTACGAGTACAACGGCAGCGCGGTGACGTTCACGGACGTCATCCTCTACTACTCGACGTACGCAGGTTATGAAGGTTGGTTGCCGCTGTTCTACAATTACGGCACCTACGTTCAGGTGACCGGCGATGCGTCGAGCGCGTCCTTCATCGGACGTTACCAGTACAGCACCTACTACCCGTAGTCCGCCCCGGCCCCGGCGTGGTCGTTCGTCGGGCTATGAAGACCAGCCTGGAGTTCCCGGATGCGCTGCTTCCTCTACCTCGCCCCCCTGTTTCTCACCGCCTGCACCATCAAGTCCGCCGACTCCGGCGACACCGACACCCAACTGAACGGCGACTCCGGCGTTGACACGCAAGCCGACAGCGGCCCCTGCGACACGGCGGTGGCCAACGTCTACCACGCCGGCGACTGGCACACTGAGGACACAGCCGACGTTCCGACCTTTGCAAGTGGGCAGTTCGGCAATGTCTACTACGACGCGAGCGGCGCGGTGATCTGCGACGAGCAGGGGGTGTGGACGAACACGGGCAAGACGCCCCCAGCGGGGTGTCCGGACTGCGACTGGGCCTTTGACCTCGTCATCTCCGGCGTGACCGAAACCGGCCCCGAATGTGCCAATCTCGTCGGGAGCGGGATCGATGGGTTTGACGCGGCGTGGGGGTTTTCGGACGTCTACAAGTACCAGTATGGGAACACGGAGATCGAGCTGACGGACGTGCTGTGGTACTACAGCACCTACGGGGGCTACATGGGCTGGTACCCGTTGGCCTACAACTATGACGGGTACACCGCCGTTTATCCGGACGGCTCGGGGTGGGAGTTCGAGGAGTTTTCAGGGTACACGTACTACTGCCCGTGACAATCCTCCTCCCGTATTTCGTATCACGCTGATGCGAAATGCGGGATGAAGTTG
This sequence comes from uncultured Pseudomonadota bacterium, assembly GCA_903844155.1. Taxonomy (GTDB): domain Bacteria; phylum Myxococcota_A; class UBA796; order UBA796; family SXON01; genus CAIUMM01. The sequence continues at coordinate 16,943 of CAIMSU010000290.1, forward strand.
TACATTGTCGGTTCAACGCCCTGTTTTCGGTGTCGTACCCGGAACCGTTACCCGATCCGTCGCGCCCCCGTGGTCGTCGGGATCGTCGTCGCCGGAACTCGACTCGGCGCCGGCTGCACGCTTCCACG
>CAIMSU010000291.1 GCA_903844155.1 uncultured Pseudomonadota bacterium
CCGTCGTCTACCTGTCCGAAGCTGCCCCACGAAGACCGTTGGAAAGCCGTGTGCGGGAAAACCGCAAGCACGGTTTGAATGGGGGCTTTTTGAAACAAGCCGGCAAAACGCCGGTATTGCGCTAAGAGTCTACCTATGCTCGCGCTCGCGCTGCTCGTCGCCTGTACCCCCGCCCCTTGCACGCCACCACCGGACGGGGTCGCGGCGGCGTCGAAATGGTTTGACGACACGGGCTACGTCGAGCTGGATGTGCTGAGCGACGGGACTGCCACGCTCATTTACAGCTGCGGGTTCGGGACCGCTGATGCGGTGCTGGTGAGCGGCGGCGCGATCGATTGGACGTTTTCGGGCTTTCCCTCGTGGGACTCGGCCCTGAACAGCCCGCCTCGCAGCGCGGAACTGCGCGGGCAGATCTGCGCGGACGAGATTTCTGGCACCGTGAAGGACGACTGGGGGACCGAACCAGTCCATCTCACGCACCACAATCCGGACACGGGTACGGCGTGTCCGGCTTAGGTGGGCCGCATGGACCTCGTCCTCGACTTCGAACGCCCCCTCGTTGAGCTCCGTCGCCGCATCGACGGCCTCCGCACGATGAACCCGCCCGGCCCGCGCGCCACGAGCACGGGTGTTGCCGTAGCGGAGCTGGAAAAGCAGGCTCAGCGGCTCCAGGAGCAGATCTTCGCCAACCTCTCGCCCTGGCAGCGCACGCAACTCTCCCGTCACCCCGGCCGCCCGAACTTCGACGAGTACGTCGCCGGCTGGACGACCGATTGGACCGAGCTGCACGGGGACCGCGCCGGTCACGACGATCAGGCGATCGGCTGCGGGGTCGGCCTCTTCCGAACTGGTGAGGGCCCGGGGCTTCGCGTTGCGATCATCGGTCACAAGAAGGGGCGGACGACGAAGGAGAACGTGGCCTGCAACTTCGGGATGGCGCTGCCGGACGGGTACCGGAAGGCCCTGCGGCTGATGGCGCTCGCGGACCGCTTCAACATGCCGATCATCACGCTCATCGACACGCCGGGGGCCTACCCGGGGCTGGACGCCGAGGCTCGGGGGCAGGCTGAGGCGATCGCCCGCAACCTGCTGGAGATGTTCACGTTTCGGGTGCCCATCGTGTGCTGCGTCATCGGTGAGGGCGGGAGCGGTGGGGCGCTCGCGCTTGGCTGCGGAAATCGCGTGTTGATGATGGAGCATGCTGTTTATTCGGTCATTTCTCCCGAGGGTTGCGCGGCGATCCTGTGGCACGACCGGGCGGAGGGGCCGAGGGCGGCGGAGGCGCTGAAGATCACCGCGCCGGACTGCCTGCGGTTCGGGGTGGCCGACGAGGTCGTCGCCGAGCCGATCGCTGGCGCTCATCGAGCGGCCGGGGAGGCCGTGCGACGGCTGGGCGAGGCGGTCGAGCGGCAACTGTCCGCGTTGGACGGGCTGGATGGCGAGGCGCTGAAGTCACAGCGGTATGAGCGATTCCGGAAGCTGGGGGCTTTTGAGGCGGGTGCATAGCGTGGGGAGGGGCGGGCTACCGGGGGAGCGGCTCAGGCCGCCCGCGCTGCGATCCAGGAGAAAGGCGAAGAATCTGAACCGCCAAGGTCGCCAAGAGCGCCAAGGAAGGCGGGGAGAAGGCAATGTCTCGTCTTTCTTGTTCCTTGGCGAGCTTGGCGCCTTGATGGTCTTCCTTGGCGGTAAATTCTTCTCCCTTTGCCCGGCGCCCGCCCGGAACCCCCCGCGCCTCGTAGGGATCTCGCTGTCCCGGGGTTCGTTACGATCCACGGCGTGCATTTCACCACGCGATGATATGAAATGCGGGATGAGCATTGTCACGGGGTTGAGCAGATGCAGGGGGTGACATCGTGGATCGTGAAGCCCTACGATGGCGCTGCCATCGCGCCGATCACCGTGCCGGGGGACAAGTCGATCTCGCATCGGTCGGTCATGTTCAATGCGCTCGCGGTCCTGAGCAGCGGCGACTTGCTGGCCGGCGCGGACATTCGTGGGCTGCTCGAAGCCGAGGACGTGTTGCGGACCACGGCGGCGTGCAACGAGTTGGGGCCGTGGGTGGACAAGGAGGACGGGGAGTGGTTCGTGGGTTTTCGGCCCGTCTCGCCCCACATCATCAACGGGGAGCGCGTTTTTGTCCGACCCCCGGAATCGCCGATTGACTGCGGTAATTCGGGCACCACTGCCCGCCTCCTCCTGGGCGCGCTCGCCGGGCTGCGCGACGGCGACGACGTCGTCCGGCGCCCCTACACCCTCCACGGCGACGCCTCCCTCTCCCGTCGTCCGATGCGCCGTGTACTCGCCCCGCTCACGGCGATGGGCGCCCAATTCTCACCGGCCGACGCCGCGATCCTCCCCATCACCGTCACGCCCGCACGGCTCCATGGCATCGATTGGACCGCCACCGTCGCCAGCGCGCAGGTCAAGTCCGCAGTCCTGCTCGCGGGGTTGAACGCCGATAGTCCTACGATCTACCGCGAGCCTACACCCTCCCGCGACCACACCGAGCGCATGTTTCGGGCGATGGGCGCGGATCTTCAGACGACGCGCTGGGCCGAAGGCGCGGAGCTGCGCCTCGGGCCTGGAGCGCTCCGGCCTGTCAACGTCGACGTCCCCGGCGACATCTCGAGCGCCGCGTTCTGGCTCGTCGCCGCCTGCATTCTCGGCATTCGGCTCACGATCCGGGGCGTTGGCGTCAACCCCACGCGCACGGGCGTGATCGACGTGCTGCGGGCGATGGGCGCGAGCATCGAGGTCGACGGGGCCGCGGACGACGGCGTTGGGGAGCCGATCGCCCATGTGACCGTCACCGGCGGGGCGCTCTCCGGAACCGTGATTGGCGGCTCGCTGATCCCAAGGTTGATCGATGAGATTCCCGTCCTGGCGATCGCTGCGGCGTTCGCCGTCGGGGAGACCGTGATCCGGGACGCGGCGGAGCTTCGGGTCAAGGAGTCCGACCGGATCGCCGTCGTGGTGCACGGGCTGCGGGAGATGGGCGTGGAGGTTGACGATCTGCCGGATGGCATGCGGATCCGCGGCCGGGGAGGGGAGGGGTTGCGCCTCGCGTGCGTGTCGAGCCACGGCGACCATCGCATCGCGATGGCGTTCGGGGTTGCGGGCCTGCGGGTGGGCGCACAGATTCAGGACGTCGCCTGTGTCGCCACCTCCTACCCGGGCTTCTTCGAGCAACTCCGCGCCTTGTCACCCCGCTCCGCCGCGTCGCGCGCCGGGCTATGAGGTCGGATGCATCAAGACCTCGTGGCGATTTCGAACGTCTGGCAATGCGACGCGCGAATCGACGTGCTCAAGGCGGAGCACGAGGGCCTCAACCGGGCGATCAAGGAGGCAGAAGCCGCGCTGCTCGCCGCAGACGCCGCGTTGACCGCCGCGCAATCGGCGCTCGCGACCGTGAAAGCCGCCGACCGCGCGAATACCCGCGAGCTGGACGACTACACCAAGAACCGGCGTTCCACCCAGCAGATGATCGACACCGGCACGGCTCCCGACTACGCTGCCGCTCAACGTCAGGTCGCGAGCCTGAGCGCGCGCATCGACTCCCTCGAGAACGCTGGCCTGGAGCTGATCGAAGGGGTTGAGCGGGCGCAGGAGGCCCTGGCAGCCGCGGAACGAACGAGGCTCCAGGCCACGGCAACGCTCGCCGCCGCGACCGCCGCGCTGAAGTCCCGCGACACCCCGATTCGTAAGGAGCTTGGCGAGATCCTCCCGCGCCGCGAGGCCGCGTGGGTGGCGCTGGACGCCGACCTCAAACCTCAGTATTTCGACCAGCGCAGGAAGAAGAAGCGCGCCCTGGTCCTCTCCATCGACCGCACCTGCAGCCAGTGCTCGACCTTCGTGCCGCCGCAGGTCTACCTCGACGTCGAGGCCGGCCGCGAGGCGCACCGGTGCACCGGCTGCGGCGGCTGGCTGTTGCCGACGTAGGCGGCCTCGCTGCCCGCGCCTGTCAGCCGACTCGACGCGCCAGCTCCTGAAGATGGCCGAGCGTCTGCCGCTTTTCGCCGGGATGCGCGAGCAGCCAGTCCGGATGCGCCGTCGCGAGCGCCGGCACACCGCTGATCGAGCCCCACGTGCCCTGGGAAGGCAGGCCCAGGAGTGACCGCGCCACCTCGCCGAGGACCAGGATCGCACGCGGGCGGGCGAGCGCGATCTGGCGTTCGAGGAACGGGCGACACAACGCCGCTTCTTCGGCCGTCACCTCGCCACCCGCGCAACGAACGACCGGGCTCGTCTGGACCTCGCGATGGTCGACGCGAACGACGTTGAGCAGCATCTTCTGGAGCATGAGGGTCGCCTCTCCCACCAGCACCGTCCCGGCCTGATCGGCAGCGATGCTGGGCGGGTCCGTGATGACGAGGACGAGCGGTCGCGCCGAGCCCTCGACGTCCAGCGCGCCCTGCCGTGAACCGCACCGCCCGCACGCGCGACACGCCTGGATATCCTGTTTCAATTGGGCCAACAGCGCGTCGGGGCCTTCGGCGACGCGGGCCCATTTGGAGCCGAACAGGGCCGCTCCAGGGGACGCAGCGGGTGCAGGCGCGACGGGCGACGGTGCGACGGGCGCGGCGGGGGCTGCAGCGGGCGGCGACCACAACGGAGCGGGCGAAGCGGCGGGCGGCGACGAGACCGCGGGCGGGCGGGCGACGGGCGCCGGTACGACCCAGGCGGGGGCGGCGGGTCGCGGTGCGACGGGCGCGGACGAACGAGCGACGAGCGAGGGGGCGACGGTGTCCGACAGGCTCACGACGGGCGCCGGCAGCACCTCAGCGCCGCAAGCCCGCATCGACTCCACGGTGGCGAGCAGATCGGCGACGAGCCCGGCGAGCTCGATGCGGGGGTCCGTCGGTGGCGTGGCGGGTGGCACGACTAGCCCGTATCCGCGGCAACCCGCGGCGGCTCGCCCTGGCAGCCCGGGCACCACCAGGTCCCCCGACCGCCCTGACGAAAGTGCTGGATCAACGAAGTACGTCCTGCTGGCGCGCACTGTGGGCAGCGCTCCCCCGCACGCTGGTAGAGCGGGAAGGGGTTCGGCGCGCCGCGCTCCTCCACGTACACGACCTCGTCGCCCTCCCCGAGCATCGTCAGGGTTCCCAGGAGCTGCCGCTTGACCGCGTCCGATAGCCGGACGTGCTCGACGGCGTCGATGGAATCGGCCTGGCGCAGGGGGTGAATCCCCGCGCGCCACAGCGCCTCCATCGCCTGAACGTTCCCGAGGCCTGCAACCACCGTCTGGTCCATCAGGACCAGCTTCACCGCGCGTTTTCCCGTCAGGCGAGGGAGCGAGGCGAGGAGCGCGTCGGGCCCGAGGTCCGCCGTGAACGCCGCGTGCGCCGCGCGCCCGTCCTCAAACGGGACGATCCCGCCAAGCAGGCGTGGATCGTGGAACGTGAGGACGTCGCCGGAGTCGAGGTGCAGCCGGACCTTGGGGAACGCTGACGGCCCCCGCGTCCACCGTCCGGTCATCCCGAGGTGCAGAAGCAGACTACCCGCCTCAAATCGCCACAAGATCCGCTTGCCGACGCGATCGAGCCCGATGGGGTGGCGCGCGACGTGTCGGAGGCACTCGGCCGCCAGCGCGCTCCCCGCGCTCGGACGAGCGGTCCGGCTGTCGCGGACAACGCGCGGATCGGCTATTTCCACCTGCGTGATCGTGCGCCCCTGCGTCCAGCGGGACAGCGCGCGGCGACAGAACTCGACCTCGGGAAGCTCGGGCATGGTTGCGCTCGATCGGGGCGCCTTCTACCTTGTCCCAACGCTCCTGACCCGTTAGACCCGTCGACCGGAGATCGCCGCGATGAACTCGTCTTCCGTGATGTACAACATGGTGCTGCTGCCGCTCGTGATGTTCGGCGGCTTCAGCGTCATGCTCTGCTTCGTGCTCCTCCTCCCCGGCGTCGGCCAGGGCCTGGCTGCCGTCTGGACGCTCGTGGTTGGCGACCTGCTGAACCAGAAGCGGCTGGCGAAGAAGAACGGTCAGGGCTCGTAAGCGGGCGCTGAGCGGCCGGGAGGTCCAGGTCCCGCGCCACTGGAGGCTGGACCGGGCCCCGTACGGCGGCTCGTCGACCCGACCCGGCGTTTCTTGATAGCCGTCCACCGGGCGGCGCGCCCGTCCCACGAGGGACGAAACTCCGCGTCAGGCAAGCGCCGTTCGGTGGCCGGGAATTCATCGAATTGGTCAGCGGGGGGTAGGCCGCCCCCGCGGGCGGCCGGAGGGGGCGCCTTCAGCGCCCCCTCAAAAGAGAAGGTAGCGCCTCGATCTGAACGCGATCTCGCGCTTGGCATCACC
>CAIMSU010000292.1 GCA_903844155.1 uncultured Pseudomonadota bacterium
AACCGTCGTCTACCTGTCCGAAGCTGCCCCACGAAGACCGTTGGAAAGCCGTGTGCGGGAAAACCGCAAGCACGGTTTGAATGGGGGCTTTTTGAAACAAGCCGGCAAAACGCCGGTATTGCGCTAAGAGTCTACCTATGTCATCCTGGTCCGAGCGCGGTCTCCGCCGTTGCCTAGCAACGCTCGCGTGCGCGGTCGCCATCGCGTGTCACAGTGCCACGCCGACGACTGCCGAGGGATGTGCCGCGCTCTCGTCCTCCAGCGCGCGGGATGAGTGTTTTCTGGCGGTCCTCCCGGGGATCTTCAAGACCGACCCAGCTCGGGGGGTCGAGTTGACCGAGAAGAGCGTCACGGACCCGGCGACACGCGACTTTGTCTGGCTGACGGTGACCCGGGACATCGACCCGAACTCCGATAAGTATTGCGACCGCATCGTCGACGCGCCGCTGAAGGAACGATGCAAGGTGCTTGTGTCACGGCCGCACCTGCACCGCAACCTGATCGACGGGAAGGGCCCGCCGATGGGCGCACCTGGCCAGACGGGGCCTGCCGGACCGCCCCCGGGCGGGCATCCGTGAGCGGGGTGCCCACGATCCTCTACCGCGACGCGCACCTGGAGATCGTGGACAAGCCGACGGGCGTGGCCGTCGCCGCGGGGCGTGATGGCGACCATGCTTCCAGCCTCCTCGGCCAGCTCGGGCTCCGGCTCTGCCATCGGCTGGATGTCGGCACCTCGGGCGTGCTGGTGCTCGCAAGGACGGAACACGGCCAGCGGCTCGTCTCGGCGGCGTTTGAGCGGGGCGCAGTCGAAAAAACGTACCTCGCTCTCGTGGCGGGCGATCTCTCGGACGCCGGTGTCGTCGACCTTCCCCTTGGCGACTGGAAGCGTGGTCGGGTGCAGATCGGGCGTGGTCGTCCGGCGCGCACGCGCTTTGCCGTGCTCGCCCGCGGAGTGCACCGGGCGCGCGTCCACGCCTGGCCGGAGACCGGTCGGACCCATCAGATCCGCGCGCACCTCTCGGCGGTTGGCGCGCCCATCGTCGGCGACGAGGACTATGGCGGCCCCGCCGCTGCCCGTATCTACCTCCACGCCGCTCGCATCGTCCTCCCCTGGCCCACCGCCGACGATCGCCTGGTGATCGAAGCCTCCGAGCCCGCCGGCTTCGCGTAATGAGCCGTCGCGCCTGTTCGCTCGCCGTCCTCCTCGCCACCGCTGGGTGTCGGAGGAGCGCGGGTTCCGCCGACAATGTGTGCAGCTTCGAATTCCAGCCGGACACGGTCAGCACCAACGGCCGGACGATCGGCACGATGATCGCCGACGATGCGGGCATCTACCAGATCCACACCGTCATCCGGTGGGCGATGACGATGGGGGACACCGCGACCGCTCCGGTCGGGATCACGCTTCAGGGCGGCTGGTTCCACGAGGGCACGCCGGTCACGTCCGACCAGCCCCACCTCGACACCACGCAGCCAATCGTCGACGTGCACCTGGACTTTCCCGGCGCCGGGCTCTCGGGAGGGACGAACGATCGTCGCGGGCCGATCGCGGCCTCCGCACTCGCCGCAGTCATGCGTTGGGTGCATGGTGACACCGTCGATTCGGGCGGCTGCCACCTCCAGGACCGCGTACCTGCCGCAAACCCCGATGACATCTACCTCGTCGGCACCTCCAACGGCGGCAACATCGCCTACTCCGTGCTCACGGACGATTCGCTCGATGTCCCGCCGGTCAACGGCCTCGTGACCTGGGAAACGCCCGCGGCGGCCACGTTCGTGAACGTGGAGCTGGGGAACGACCCCTCGGTCTATACGCCCGGAACCTGCACGTGGGACCCCTCCAACGGCATATTCTGCCCGTTTCCCGCCGATCAGCTCATCAGCGTGGCGGGCGGCCACACCTCCACGCTCTGCTTCGACCTGGATGGCGACGGCGCCTGCTCCGCGACGGCGGACGTGGTGATCCAGGGGAGCGAGTCCAAGGAGACGGGGGAGCTGATGCTCTCCCCGGCACTGCGCCAGGCTGCCGATGATCAGGGGCTCGCGTTGACGGGGTACGCGTCGGTGGCCGACGCTGACACATGGTGGATGTATCGGGACGCCGGCCGCCGTGTGTCGATGCTCACTGCGCGGTGGCCGGACCTTCCGGTGATGCTCATCGGGAGCGAGACCGACCACGTTATTTCAACCTGGACGGATCACCCGCACGTCCACGGTCTCGGGCAGGCGCTTCAGGCCAGCGGCGCGTTCTGGACCCGACTGAACCCGGGGGTCAAGTGGTTTCCCGCCAACTCCACGGAGAATGCGCCCAATCTGCCGCTCTCCCTGGCCGGCGACGAGGGCCAGATGCTTACGGAGGATGCGGAGGATCCGCTGGAGGGCGTGCTCACCGCCGCGGTGTTCGAGCTGTCGGAGCGCCATACGACGGGAGACTGGACGGACAACTGACCCAGGCCGGGGCTGGCCAAGGAGAAGGCGCGACTTCGTGCCCTGCACGAAGCGTGCCTTCGACGCGGTCAGCAGCGGTCGCGCTCGCCGGAACCTGCGCATGTGTGGACGGGTCAGGGGAGGTCACGAACACGCGTGACGGCTCGAAAG
>CAIMSU010000293.1 GCA_903844155.1 uncultured Pseudomonadota bacterium
CTTAGCGCGGGCTCGCCCGCAACCCAAAGGGTCTAAGCGGGCGGCCCGCGCTTCCCTCGTTCGCGGGGCGGGCCCCGCGCACCCCGCCGTCGCCTGCTGGCGACGGCCCTGATCTACTACGTCCGATTTCAGCGCGTACCGCGCCGAAAATCGGACGCAGTAGATCAGGTGCGGCTGATCACGGGGACCGGCTTTGTGGTCGAGGTCGCCGCCGGCGGCACGGTCACGCGCCAGGACCTGACCGAGAAGGAGCTCTTCGTCATCCTCGACGGCGAATTCGCCGTCACCCGCGGCCAGCACACGCTCGCCGCGCTCAAGGCGGGCGACGTGATCGGGGAGGTCGGGTTCTTCATCGAGAGCGGGCGGCGGTCGGCGACGATCACCGCGCGCACGAGCGGTCGGTTGCTGGTGCTGCGCAGGCACATGCTCGAGGAATTGCGCAAGAAGGACGCCGACGTGGAGCACCAGCTCCTCTACAACCTCGCCCGCATCACCGCGTCACGCCTCTCCGGCATGGTCGCGGGCAGCGGTTGACGTACGACCTGCCAGACGAGCCGACCGGCTCCGCGGTGGCCGGGAAGCGCGACGAGGAGCTGGTCTTCAACACCCGGCTCACCGAGCCGATGTTGCGGTACTTCGAGGACCGTTTTGGCGCTCCGGCGCTCGACCTGCTCATCGCGGAGACCGACACCACGCTGGAGATGCTCCGCGACCCGGACCAGTGGATGTCGACCAAGCAACTGCTGGGGTTGTCCCGGGCGATGCTGGAGTACAGCAACGACCCGTTGATCACCTGGCGGGCGGGCCTCGGCCTGCTCGACCAGCGCGTCCTCGGCGCGCGCTACCACGTGCTGCGGGCGTTCGGCGAGCCGGGGCTGGTGTACTCGCAGATGACCGGCTTCACGCACCTCTCGCGCATCACGCGATGGAAGCGGATCGAGGGCAGCCGTCAGCACGTCATCCTGCAATTCCAGGTCGAACGCGGCCATTCGGACGACATCCTGTTCTGCCTGAACCGGCAGGGCGGGCTCGCGGGCGTCCCACAGGTCTTTGACCTTCCCCTCGCGCGCGTCACCCAGACACAGTGCATCCACGAGGGTGCGCCCTGCTGCGAGTACCGCGTGGAGTGGCTGCCTCCCCCGCTCGGGCAGGGCCTCGCGCCGTGGCTGGCCGGAGGCGCCATCGTCACCACCGCCGCGCTGACGGCCGGGTTCGGGCTCGCCTCGCCCGTCTCGCTGTTCTCCTCCTTCGTCGCTGTAGCCTTGCTGGCCGCAAACGTCGGGATCCTCCGCCGCCAGATCCGGGCCGCCGCGACCGAGCAGCGCGACCAGCTCACCGCCGCCCGCGTGCTCCTCGACGAGAACCTCCAGCGCAACCGCGAGCGCCTGCTCCTCGAAAAGGTCGATCTGGCGACGAGAAAGGAGACGGACGTCGCCGGCCTCGTCCAGACCACGCTCCACGCCATCCGCAACACCCTCGGCTACGACCGCGCCATTTTCCTTCGGGTGAACGCCGAAGCCGACCGCCTCGTGTTCGCCGGCGGCGCGGGCCTGGACGACGAGACGCTCCGGCTGTTGAGCAACGTCTCCATCATGCTGAACGCCGCAAAGGAAGACGAGTTCCTCTTCGCCAACATCCTCCGCAGCGAAGGCGGGATCCTCGTGGAGGACGTCGCCGAGTACAAGAAGCACGTGAACCCGCGGAACCAGATGCTGCTTGACCGGCTCGGCAGCACCGCGTTCGTGGCGGTGCCATTGCGAGGCCCCGACGGGCCGCTGGGCTTGCTCGTCGTCGACCAGCTTCACGCGGATGCCGCCGTGGGGCCACGCGACCTCCAGATGCTGCAGCAGGTCGGGAACCTCGTCGGGCTGGCCCTCGCAAGCGCCACGCTCGTCGACAGCTTGCGACGGGAGCGGGCCGTGCTGCAGACAGCACTCCTGCTCAACCAGAAGATCTCGCAGTACCTCCCGCGCGCTGTCGTCGACAAGATCAGCGACGACCCGAGCGCGGCGCTGGAGCTTGGCGGCGAGCGGCGACGGGCGGCGATCCTTTTCTCGGACATCGTCGGGTTCACGCCGTGGGCGGAGCGCGTGGAGCCAGAGACGGCGGTAAACTTCCTGAATTGGTACTTCACCGCGATGGACGCGATCGTGGACGCCAGCCACGGCATTCTCGACAAGCGCATCGGCGACGGGATGATGGTGGTATTTCTGGAGGGCGAAGGCCTGGAAGAGCCGGCGCGACGGGCGCTCAAGTGCGGGCTGGCGATGCAGGCGCAAGTGCGCGCGCTGAACGCGATGGACAGGCGGCCACGCGAGGACGCGTTTGAGATCCGGATCGGCGTCTCGCATGGCGAGCCAGTCGCCGGAAACCTTGGTTCGGCGCAGCGAATGGAGTACACGGTCATCGGCGACACGGTCAACGTCGCGAGCCGGATCGAGGGCAAGTGCGCGCCGGGCGCTGTGCTGGCGACGGAGCAGGCGGTCTACGCCGCCGGGCCGGGCGTGCGCGCTGAGCCGCGCGGGGAGCTGATCGTCAAGGGCAGGACGCAGGCGGTGAGCGCGTGGGAGGTCATCGCGGTGGAGTGAGGGGGGCGACCGCCAGTGGACCGTTGATCGCAATCGTTGACGCCGGGCCCCTCTACGCGGCGGTGGACGCCGACGATCAAGACCACGAGCGCCTGGGGATGGACCTGGCAATAAGCCTGGATCGCCGGCACATGCGCGCGGTTCGGCTGAAGGATGGGCGGAGTCTGCGGGTGATCCCGGAGTGAGACGGCTGGCGCGCGTACCTCCGGATTCGCCCACCGCGGCCGAACGGGGGGAGTGCTCTTCGGCTTCCGCACGAACCAAGGGCGGAGCTTATGGGCGATCGTCCCGGTCACTTTTCCCCCGGGCCTATAGGTGTCCCGTTCCCGCTGCCCCTCCTCCCCCTGAAGTCCTGATCGTCGGCGCCGGCCCTGCGGGGATGATCCTCGCCTATCAGCTCGTCTCCCACGGCGTGCCTGTCCGGGTCCTCGAGCGCCACCCGGACTTTCGGCGCGAGTTCCGCGGCGAGTTGATCCACGCCTCGGTGCTCGCCCCGCTCGACCGACTGGGGATCCTCGGGACCCTGCGGGAGCGGGGCCTGACCACCGCGGACGTCCAACGGCGCATGTTTGTCGGCGCGACGCGAGAGGTCGGCGTCCCCGGCAGCAACGTCCGCGGCACCGTCATCTCCCAGGAGGGCATGCTTGAGCTGCTTCACGAGCTTTGCTCTGCATATCCGCACTACCGGCTCGACTTCGGGACGGCCGCGTACGATCTGGAGAAGGACGGCGGCCGCCTCAGGGGCGTGAAGGTCCGCCGCGGCAGCGTTGAGGACGTAGTCGCTGCCGAGCTTGTGGTCGTGTGTAGTGGGCGGAACAGCGTGTTGCGGAAGGCTGCCGGCCTTGAGGTGGAGCCGTTCCATGTCGCTGATCTGCTACCTCCGATTTCAGCGCGTACCGCGCCGAAAATCGGACGCAGTAGATCAGGTTGGCAATTCCCGGTGCTCCCAGCCGCAACACGGCGGAGCGGCCTCTGGATCATCGCCTGCTCGTCCCGCCCCCCGGACCTCTGTGCGGGACCCCGGCGGCAGACATGCCCCAGATGTCGCTGCAACGATCCAGACCGGGGTCACAAGTCGCAGGCGACCGGCCGCGCGACGTGTTTGGCAGGTTGGCGACGGGTGCGGGCAACCGACCCGTGACCGCGCGCTCGGGCGGAAACGGATGAACCTGCCTTTTTTCGAATCCAGCGCGGACGCTCAGCCAGCACCCCGGCGTGCGCGGCCCGGGCAGCGACTTTTGACCCCGGTCTCGGCTGCGAACCCGACTTTTGAGGCCTGTCTGCGCGCTCACCGGTGCGTCGGTCCGCCCCTCACCCCCCGCTCGACCGCCGCCAGCTCCGCCTCCACGTCCACGACGTCCCCCCGAAACCGCGCCCGCTGGTAGCACTCGATGAACCGCTCGGCAGCCGCCCGCGCCGCCGGCCCGCGCGCCTTCTCCAGCGCGACGAGCACGGCCTCCTCGCTGTCACCGCGCCCGACTGACACGCCCGCCCTCCGCAGCGCCCGCCGATAGCGCAGGTAGATCGGGCCGAGCCGCGGGTCTGCGGCACGCTGATCGGGTGCGTCGCCCTGTGCGTCTCGCTGGCGCCAGCGTTGGACGACGGCGTAGGCCACTGCGAGGCCCAGCCCCGCGCCGGTCTGGCTGGAGAGCAGGACGCCCTTGAGGAATTCCACGGGCTGGGCCGCGAACCGGAACGCCTGCCACTCCAGCCACTCGGCGATCGCCCGCCGAAGCACGTCCAGATCGGAGGGCTCGGGCTCGGCCTCGCGGTCGGGCGTGGGGTCGTAGGTGATCCACGCCTTTTTCGCGGGGATCCACGCCTCGACCCACGCGTGCGCGTCACGCTCGCGCGCGAGGGCGCGGCCGGAGAGGTCGTTGGGCGGCTCGACGAGGTAGCCGGTCACCAGGCGCGACGGGATGCCCTCGACCCGCAGCATCGCGGCCATCGCGGAGGCGAAGTAGATGCAGTATGCAGGCCGATGATCGCGCAGCAGGATGACAAGCGGGGGCGCGTCGCCGGCGAGCTTCGCGGTGAGCGAGTACTTGAACTTTGTCGAGAGGTAGAGCTCAAAGGCGGAGGCGATGGCGGCAGCGTCGGCGCCGGGCGGGACGAGGGGCGCGGTGAGCGGGAGGAGCTGGGCGCGGAGGGGCTCGGGGAGGGTGGTGGCGTCGGCGCCGGGCGGATCGTCGGGGGGGTCGTCCGTCCAGCCGATGTCCCGCTGCTCGCCCCAGGCGAGGGTCCCGGGGAGGAGTCCGGCCGGGTCGAGGGCGGCCGGTACGCCGTCGAGGGTCTGGACGCCGCGCGGCGCGGGGATGAACGGTCGCAGGGTCTGGTGGGCGCCGACGCTGATGCGGCGCTGCTGGGCGGGGTCGCCGGATTGCCCCGGAGCGGCCGGGGTTCCGGGGGTCGATGTTGCTGGGGACCGCGTCCACGAATCGCCGTCGAACACGTCGAGGACACCGAGCCGCAGCCGATCCGGGGCGCGGCCGGTCACCTCGATGACAACGCGGTCGCTGGCGCTGACGGACGAGGTGGGCGAGAGGGAGAGGCTGCCCGAAAACCCGAAGCCGCTCGCGAAGATCTCCCCGGTGAGCCAGCCTTCGGACGCGCGTGCGACGGCTCCCTGCGCCGCTGCGACAGCGACCCCGCCGAGCAGCGTGCCAACCACGACCGACCCGAAGAAACCCACGGCCCGCGCCGATATCGCGACACCCGATCGGTACAGGAAACAGGCCAGGGTCACCACAGCCGTGACGACCTCGACGGGGACCGTCCGCACGTCCAGCTCCCCTTGCGCCCCGAGGATGGCGACGAGAAACGCGGCGATCCAGGCGTAGATCCACGCGTGCGCGTACGTGAGGTAGACCGCCAGAACCACGCCCGCCCCGCAGACCGCCGAGTACGGCACCACCGGAAACGCGCCCGTCGGCATCGACACGACGGTCCCGATGAGCGCGCCGACGCCCGCGCCCGCCAGCGCCGCGGCCCAGGCCCGCCCCTCCGTCAGCCGCCACGGGCCCACCCGCACGCCCGCCAGCACCGCAATTGCAGCAGGCACCGCGATCATCCACCGCTTCGCCTCCACGCCATGCAGCAGGAGCGCCGCGGCCACCGGGATCCGCGCTGTCCACGCATCCGCGGGGCTGCCTTCGGTCATGGCAGCACGAGGAGCTCGTCGCCAGCGAGCAGATCGACCTCTGCCGTAGCAGTCGCCATGGTGTTGGTGCAGATCACGCGGACGGTGACCCCAAGCTCCTTCACGGCGCGCACGAGGGCAGCACGCGGCTTGTCCCAGCCGGTGAACACGAAGTACACCCCCGACAATCGGGGCGCGTCGGGCTCGAGCGCGGCGAGGAGCGCGGCGGTGTCGAGCGTGGAGCCCGAGTCGAGCGCGGCGAGGAGCTCCAGGACGTGATCCATCGCGTCGCCCGCGCGGCCGGCCGAGAAGCGGTGCACGGAATTCCCGGCGGCGAAGATGTCGATCAGGAAGTCCTGTCGGGCCAGGGCGTCGGTGATGGCCGCGCCGAGGGAGATGGCGCGTTCGACCTCGGGTTCGTCGCTCGCGCGGGGCGCTGCGATGTCGACGACGAGGGCGAGACGTGCGAAGTACTCCTCCTGGAACTCGCGGACGACGAGGTGCCCGGTTCGGGCGTACGCGGCCCAATTCACGTCGCGCATCCGGTCACCGTCGCGCCAGGGTCGTAGCCCGTGCAGCTCGGTGGACTCGCTGACCTTGGAGGCCAGCGGCACGCCGCCGGGCTGGTGGGTGCGGCCGACGGGGACGTCTGCGTGCTCCAGCGGCTTGAAGCTCGGGTAGACCATCACGCGGTCGACGATGGCGAGGCGCACGCCGGACTTCAACAGCCCAGAAGGCGCTGAGGAGCTGATCTGCAACGCGCCGAGCATGTAGCCCCCCCGGCGTCGGCAGCGCAGCCGCAGGCGCACGGTCGCTTCCGCGCCGGGCTCCAGCCGGGCGATGACGGGGGGCTCGTCGACCGGGCGAAGCTCCGCTGGCAACGCCCGTTCCTCCACGAGCAGGTTCGTCAGCACGACGTCGGAGCGGTTCTCAACGGTCACGTCGTAGGCCCACACCTCGCCCGCCGAGGCCGGGGGTGGGAGACGGCGCCGGGCGACGACCTTGAGCGGGGAGCCGAGCGCCGAGCCCCACGCCCCGGCCAGCAGCGCGCCGTAGAAAGCGAAGATGTAGGCGAGGTTCGTCGAGAGGCCGCCAAGCAGCATCGTCGTCGTGCCAACGCCACCCCAGAGGACAGCGCGCCCGGCCGGCGTCAACCCGCCACGATAGCGATCGTCCAGCCGTCGCAGAAAACCGTGGTCGATCGCCTCCATCCGGAAGGACCAGCGGCGTCGCCGGCTCACCGGGGCAGCGCGACCGCTGCGGCGATCTCGCGGACGATGGCGACCCGGTCAGCCCCGGCGTACCGCGCCCGCGTGTCGAGCATCAGGCGGTGGGCGAGGACGGGGACGGCGAGGCCGAGGACATCGTCAGGGACGACAAAGTCCCGCCCCCGCGCCAACGCCCGGGCGCGGGACAGCCGGGCGAGGTGCTGGGCGCCGCGGGTCGAGACGCCCGTTCGCACGCTCGGATGTTGCCGTGTGGCCCGGATCAGCCTCACGATGTAGTCGGCGACGCTCTCCCCGAGCGCGACCCGGGAAACCGCGCGTTGCAGGTCGACGATCTGCTCCGGCGTCGCCACCGCCGCCAACGCCCCGGGCGCCGACCCGCGCTGCACCAGCGCCCGCTCGTCCTCCTCCGGCGCGTACCCAAGCGAGAGCTTCACAGCGAACCGGTCCAGCGAGGCCTCGGGCAGCGGGTACGTCCCGTGCAGATCCACCGGGTTCTGCGTGGCGATGCACAGGAACGGCGCGTTCAACGCCCGCGTTCGCCCCTCGACCGACACCTGCTGCTCCGCTAGCGCCTCCAGCAGCGCCGACTGCGTGCGTGGCGAGGCCCGGTTGATCTCGTCGGCGATGAGCACGTTGGTGAAGATCGGCCCGCGCCGGAACCGGAATCGCCCGGTCTGCTGGTGGAACACGCTGCTGCCGATGATGTCGCCGGGCAGCAGATCGGGCGTGAACTGGATGCGCTTGAAGTCGCACCCGATGGCCTGCGCGAGCGACCGCGCCAGCGTCGTCTTGCCAGTCCCGGGGATGTCCTCGAGGAGCACGTGCCCCCCGGCCGCGCAGGCGGCGAGCACCAGATCGAGCACCTCGCGCTTGCCGCGGATGACGGTCTCGAGGCTGTCACGCAGCGCTCCGAGCAGAACGCGCGCGGCAGGTGCGTCCACGCCCCCGGCGGCCGGCGTGGGAGCGGGGTCGTTCACCACGATGGACACCCGCTGATCGTAAGGACTCCGCCCGTCGCCGTCCACGCACGCCGTCCGGGCCAGCCTGCGAAAACGGACGACGTCACTTTTCGTACACTGGGCTCCCTTCGCGCGACCGCGCCTCGCGGATCGCACTCTCGCCCTCGCCCGGCTAAACTCTCGGCGTTGCCCCGTCCGGCACGAAAATTGCTCAACAGGCGGGCGCTTGCCCCTACACGCACCTCACACCCCGGATTCCGCCATGCACATCCTCGCCCTCTACGCCCTCTCCTCCCTCACCGGCTGCCGCTCGCACCACACCTCCGACTCGGCCGACACCAGCACCGGCGACACGGACACGGACACGGACTCCGACACGGACACCGACTCCGACACCGACACCGACACCAACAGCGACTCCGGCCACGGCGACACCGGCCGCGACACGGACACCGACAGCGGGCACGGCGACACGGGCCACGGCGACTCGGGGCACGGCGACACCGGCAGCGACTCCGGACACAGCGACTCCGGCGGCGGCGACACCAGCACCACGGGCTGCACCGACCGCGACCTGACCTGGTCCGCCGAAGTGCGGAACTCGGCCGGCACCGTCGGCACGGTCTGGGCCCGCACGGACGACCTCTCCATCTACGGCATCGTGTCCAACACCTGCGCCTCGGACGTCACTTTTCGGACGCGCTGCAGCAACACGATGTTGAGCTCGATCACCATCACGACCTCGTCGGGCATGGGCGAGGGCGTGGCGATGTCCTGCGACGGCACAGCCACGGTGCGTACCGTGACGGCCGGCGGGTCGCTGGAGGAGGGCGTCGACATCGGCCGACAGGGCCTCGGCGACTACAGCTACGTCGTCACGTTCGACGACCGCGGCGCGACCGCAAGCGGGGCGTTCAGCGTGGAGTAGGGAATCCAGATAAGCTGCGGGGATGCGACACAGTCCCGCCGTCATCCTGCTCCTGAGCCTCTCCGCCTGCACTGGCCACTCCGTCTCGGGCGACTCCGCCTCGGACGACACCGGCACGCCCGCGGCCGCCGTGTGGGATGATGGCGCCGCTGCCGTGGCGTGCACGCCCGGCGGCACCGCGCCGCTGCTTGACTCCGCGATGGAGAACGCCGGCATCGCCCGGACCGATTTCGGCTTCACGGACGCCCAGTGGAGCGCGTGGGGCGACGCCGTCCTCAACAAGTACGTGTTCTCCTGGTACACCACGGTCCACCACGACATGGAGCAGGTCCCCTGCTTTGCCGGGCAGATGCAGGCGGACGTCGACACGGCGATGGCCGCGAAGCACCCCGTCTCCTCCGCCATTGTCGCCTACGGTTCGCACCTGGACGTCACCTTCAGCGGCGACCCGCCCCAGAAGGGCATCGCGCTGGCCGACGCGCTCCTCAAGCTCCCCTCACCCGTCGAGGACCCGACCTCGTCGGCCGACACCCTGACAAGCATGGACCCCGATCTGACCAACGCGATCGCGCCAATCATCTCGGCGATCGCGGACGCCATCGCCGTGCGCGCGACCATCGACGCAGAGGTCACCGCACAGGACTCCAAGCTCCCAAAACACCTCTACAATTACGGCTCCGGCATGGTCCTGCAGGCGCCGTCCATCTCGCCCGACTACACGAGCACCGCCGAGATGAAGTGGTTCAGCAAGTGGTTCAAGTCCGACACCGGCCCACGTCAGGCCTTCGCGATCGCCGCGCGCGCCATCGCCTTCGCGGTCGAGGACGCTGACCTGAAGCGCTTCGCAGATTCCAGGGGCGTGAGCGCGGAGTGGACCTTCCACACCGCCGCCGGCGCCGTCCGCATCTCGCCTTCTACGGACGACACCCACGATGACAGCGATGGCGACACGCTCCTGCAGATCGATCTCGGCGGCAACGACACCTGGAACAGCAGCTCCGGGGCGACGAACAGCTTCTACAACCCCGTGTCCATCGCCATCGACCTCGCGGGCAACGATGTCTATGGCTACGACGCCGTCGGCAGCGCGCAGGACCCGGCCGGGGCGCTGCCTTCGGACGCGGACGGGCGACAAAAGGTCAGCGGGTACTACATCTCTGCCTCAGAGAATGCGCGGCAGGGATCGGGTCGACTTGGGATTGGCATGCTGTTCGACCTGGGTGGCGGCAATGACACCTACACGTCGCTGCGCATGAGTCAGGGCTACGGGTCGTTCGGGGTTGGCGTGCTCTACGACGATGCTGGCGACGACGTCTACTCGGGAGAGGCTGGCGTACAAGGCGCGTCTGTCTTTGGGATCGGGCTCCTGTTGGACGGCGGCGGGAATGACACCTACAACGCCTGGGCGTTCTCGCAGGGGTTCGGCTACTCCACCGGCGGTGGCCTGCTCGCGGATGAGGGCGCTGGCAACGACGTCTACTGGTCGGACCCGGGCAACAACTATGGCGGTTTGACCCTGTATGCGTCGCCGCAGCTCCCCAACGGCGAGGGCAACTCCTCGTTCACGCAAGGCGCAGGGTTTGGGTTGCGCGACGACAACGACCAGGTCTACATGGCCGGCGGGCTTGGGATGCTGCGGGATGGTGGCGGGGACGACGTGTACACCGCCGGCGTGTTCGCCGAGGGCAGCGGATACTGGGAGGGAACCGGCCTTTTGGCGGACGCCTCCGGCAACGACACCTACGACATGCTGTACTACGGCGAGGGTGGCGCCGCACACTTTGCGCTCGGCATCCTGGTGGACGGCGCCGGGGACGACCAGCACGGCACGCTGTTCACGCCCGACTACATGATGCTCGGCGCCGGCCACGACTACTCCGTTGGCGTGATGATCGACGAGTCCGGGAACGACACCGTTGTCGTCCCAGGGCTGGCGTTGGGTGCCAGCAATTGCCAGGGCCGTGGCGTGTACGTCGACAACGGCGGGTCCGACACGTACACAGTCGTCTCAACCTACTCCACCGGCCTCGGCAACCACTCGGGCGAGTGCGAGGTGCGCGAGAACGACGCGGATTCGAACGGCATCTTCATCGACGGCGGCGGGGATGCCGACGACTATCAGTGGCCTGCGGACGACACCGTGCGCCTGCCCGTCGACAACTCAAGCTTCGGGTATGACTGGGACCAGACGCCCGATGAGCACGGCGGGGCGGTGGACGGCGATGGGGAGACGGGGTTTCACGCGGCTTATTGACGGGGCCTACGGCTCCCCCGTGTACAAGTTGCTCGTCCACATGAATTGACCCGGGAACGACGTGACCCCGCCGAAAACCGGCGTTGCCGCCCAAACGACGTCGCCCGCGGGCGTGACCTCCTCAAGCTTGAGCAGGGCGCCGTAGTTGATGTAGGTGTCGCCGTTTGGGAGCCGGTCGGCCTGGCCAAGCGCGACGGCCTTCTCGGCAAAGCCGTGGCGCCAGATCTCGCGCGGGGTGCCGTCCGCCAGCGAATATTCGATCGCGCCGGAGCCCGTGGTGTCCGTCATGAACATGAGCAGGTTGCCGTTGTCGAGGCGGTTCGCGCCGTGCTGGTAGTCGAACACGGGGTCCGCGACGATGCCGTCCAGGCCGTAGACGTCGATGACGGACATGTCGCCGCGGTCGATGTCGATCAAGTCTGCGGCGTTGGCGAGGGAGAGCAGGTAGTGGCCGTAGGTCTGGTCCTCGCGGTCGTCGTAGCGGACGAGGTTTCCCTGCGTCCAGTCGTAGCCCGGGTAGGGGTCGGTCGGGCTCATGTGGGCGTTGAAGGTCGGGGTGATCCAGTCCCAGACAGAGAAGACCGTGTTGTTCGTGCCGTCTGCCGTCACTTCGGCCAGATCGTCGCCGGTCCACAGGTCGGTGGAGCCGGTGCTGGGGTCGGTGTACGAGCGGGTGTCGACAAGCTGGTAGGTGATCGTGCGGTCCGGCAGCTCGGTGAACATGTGGTGCGCGCCGGGCGTGGCCCAGGTCTGGAGCGTGTCGCCCGCGAGCGAGATCTCCTCGACCTTGGCGTCCGGGCCGCCAAACCCGCCGGGCCCGAAGTTGTTGTAGACGATCCCGCGCCCGTCGCGCGCGTAGTGAAGGTCCAGCGACGTGCCCGGACTGTCGCCCTTGGCGTACCACACGATCGTGCCGTCCCGGCGCATCGCGATGAGCTGCGGCGTGCTGCCCCCGAACTGGTAGAACCCGCCGATGATGTAGGGCTGGCCGTTGCCCGGATCCGCCGCCTCCCCCGGAGCCTGCGTGGCGAGGGTGTTCGTGGTGACGTCAAAGGTGGTCAGGTCGCCGGGCAGCGGGCCGGTCTTCGTGCTGCCGGTGCACTCGAGCGTGCCGTCGGCGGTCTCGGTGACGGCGTGCCAGTAGATCTCGGTGGAAGGCGCATTTCCGACGAGGTCCATGTGAACAGGGTCGCCGTCGGCGCCCGCTTGGAGCGTGGGGGTGGTCTGCCCATAGGCGGTCGACTCGCCGAACTCGGCCCACGACGTTCCGGGCGCGTTCGGGGTCCAGTCGAGGCCGATGACGAGGGAGATGTTGGTGTTCAAGGCCGCGGTGCACTGCAGGGCGTTCGGGTCGGGCAGGCGCTGGCAGGCGCTGAGACAAACCGGGAGAGCAAGGCCGAGGATGAGGGCAACGCGGGGCATGGTCAGCCGCCTGGGTAGAAGGTGGGGACCATCGACACCTGACCGACGGTGAGGGAGTCGCCGACGACCAGCTCGCCGTCGATCGTGTCGTCGGGCCCCAGGGCGACGATGCGACCGGCGAGGCCCCAGGCGCCGAGCGCGCTGCCATCGGGAAAGCGGTGCACGTCACCGAGGACCGGGGTCCAGGCGTTGTCCGGGAATTGCCAGGACCACGTGAGGGACGCCGTCCCTGCGGTCTGGTCCAGCGCGTACTCGGTCATCCGCGAGCCGTAGGTGAAGGAGCGGTTGTCGAACAGCCGGATGCCGTCGGGCGTGAGCTCCGGAGCGTGCTGCGGGCCGAATTCCTCGCCGGTCGCGAACGTGAAATTGCTGTCGGTCCCGCCGAGGATCCAGTCCATGGCCCCGGTGGCGCGGTCGATCTTGATCACCTGCTCGGTGAAGTAGAGCGAGATCACGTAGCTGTCATCGGACGGATCATAGACGAGCCCGTTCGCGTGCGTCCAGTCCGCTGCGCCCGCGATCTGGCTCTCGTTCCAGCCGGCGTTCTCGACGACGTCGAGGTTCTGAAACGCGTCCCAGACGACGCGCGTCGTGCCATCCGCCGCCACCTCCACCAGATCGTCGCCGGCCACGTTCACACCGTTGATGACCTGGTAGACGGTCTGGAAGGTGACCCAGCCGCCGTCCGGGCCCTCGATCACGTCGTGGTGGGCCTCCGGGACGGAGACCGAGGTGGTCGTCCCGTCGAAGTCCATGCTCACGATCGCGTTGGCCCCGCGATCGTCGATGGAGTTGGTGACGAAGTAGACGCCGCCGCCGTCGGAGCGCAACCGCACGCTGGTCACGCCGGCGCCGGCCTGCCCGTACCACACGGGGGCGCCAGTGAGGTCCAGGATGACCACCGTGCTCTTGTCCGCCGGCAGGTTCACGGTGCTGGTGAGCAGGAACGGGCCGACGTTCGGATCGGTGACGGGTGTATCGGTGACAAAGCTCGGGACGCCGTTTGGGAGCCTGCCGGTGGTGATCGTCTGGTCGGCCGAGGTGGTCGCGCCGGACTGGACCGCGAAGTGGCAGACCGTCTCGGGCGGGATGCCGTAGAGCGTCGCCGAGTGGGTCGTGGTTGGGGTCGCCTCCAACGGCGTGACCGTGCCGTAGGTTGGGTCGACGCCGAACTGCACCTGGTCCGTGGTCGGATCCGCGGTGGTCCACGTCACGTGGATGACCGTGGTGATGGTCGGGTCGAGGGTGGCCACCACGCCCGGGTCGGCGCGGCAGGCGAGGAGCGCGACGATGGGGGTGAGGCGGAGGGCGAGGCGGGACACGAGGGCGTTTATCAAGCGGCGGCGGGCTTGAGCGGCGTCCCACATGCAATCTGGATCGGCGAGGACGGCGTATGAAAACGGACGTCGTCCGTTTTCGTATGCCGTCCGGTGGGAGCGAGCCGCCCAGAGGATCCCGAAGGACCCGCGCCCAGCCTGGGCCTGCCACTTGCCCCGCCGACAGTCTCGGGTCACACTCGCAGATGCTCACCTCACTCGCGCTCCTCGCCTGCACCTCGTTCCCCTGTGCCCCCGACGAATTGCTTGATAGCAAGGGGGTTTGTCACGCTTCGTCCACCACCGGCGGAGACACGGCCGTGGACACGGACCACAACGGCCTCGACAGCGGGACCGGCGACAGCGCCACGGACAGCGCCACGGACAGCGCCACTCACGACACCGGAACGCCCGACAGCGGCGGCGACACCGGCACCGCGACGACCGCAGACGACGGCTGGCCAGGCGTGTTCGCCGCGCCCTACGTGGACGCGACCGGCTACCCGACCGTGAAAGTCGGCGAGATCCCGGATGAAAACGGCGTGGACCACTACACGCTCGCGTTCATCGTGGCGACCTCTGCGACTGCCTGCGATGCCTCGTGGGGGAGCTACTACACCATCGAGGAGGGGCCGAGCGCCTGGGACTCCAGCGGCGAGTACACCCTCTACGATCAGGTCGCCGCGTTGCGCGCGCGAGGGGGCGACGTGATGGTCTCGTTCGGGGGTGCGGCCGGGACGCCGATCGAGGCGGCGTGCGGGTCGGTCGACGAGGTCGTCGCGCAATACCAGCGGGTCATCACTCAGCTTGACCTCACCCGGATCGATTTTGACATCGAGGGGTCGTGGGAGAGCGACTCGGCCTCGGTCGAGCGGCGCGGCCAGGCGATCGCGGCGTTGCAGGCCTGGGCTATGAGTGAGGGGCGACCACTGCACGTCTGGTACACGCTGCCGGTCCTCCCAAGCGGGTTGACGGCCGACTGCGTGGCCGTGGTGCAGAGCGCGGTCGACAACGGCGTGGAGCTGGACGGCGTGAACGTGATGACGATGGACTACGGCGACGGGACCGCGCCGAGCCCCGACGGTCAGATGGGCACCTACGGCATCGACGCCATCGAGGCGCTGCATGGCCAGCTGGCGGCGATCTGGCCGACGCTCTCGGAGAGCGAGCTGTGGGCGCGTATCGGCACGACGCCGATGATCGGCCAGAACGACACGAGCAGCGAGGTTTTCGCCGTTTCGGACGCCGAGCAGACCCGAACCTTCGCCGATGACCACGGCGTTGGGATGATCGGCTACTGGTCAATCAACCGCGACCACCCGTGCGCCACGGACACCACCTGGGCGTCGAGCACCTGCAACGGGTCGACGAGCGTTGGAGACTGGGCGTATGCGGCGGTTTTCGCGGGGTATGGCGAGTAGCCCCCCAAAATCCATCAAAACCGACGACGTCACTTTTCGTACATCGTGGATGTGCGAAAAGTGACGTCGTCGGTTTTCATACATGGGCGTGGCTACCGGAAGTTTGATAGCCGTGCCCATGAAAACCGTACCGTTGGAAGGCGAAACCCTTCGTCGCACCCTCGCCAGCCTCGCGACCGCGCCTATGTTCCGCGGCCTCACCCCGGACCAGCTCTCGCAGGTCGCGTCGCACGCGACTTATTGCCTGTTCGAGGACGGTGAAACGCTGATGGAGCAGGGCGCGCCGAGCGATTCGTTCTTCGTCCTGCTGACCGGCGCCGTGTCGGTGCGCGTAGCCACCGGGGACGGGGAGCCGCAGGAGGTCGCCGCGCTCCCGCCGGTCACCACGATCGGCGAGATCGGCCTGCTCCTGGAGCACCCACGCGGGGCCTCCGCGGTCGCCACCCGACCCAGCGACGCCGTCCGGTTCGACGCGAAGATCTTCTCAGCGATGATCCAGCGGATCCCCGCGTTCGGGCTTGGACTGTGCCGCGTGCTCGCCGAGCGGGTGGGTTCGAGCAACCTCCCCGCGCGCCTGCCGCTCACCGACGACCAGGAGCCGGACGAGATCGCGATGGAGATGCTGCCCGTCGAGATCCTCCAGCGCTTCCAGATGCTGCCGATGGAGGTCACCGGAAATGTACTGACGATGGGCTTTGTCGACGATCCGAGCCCGACCGCGCTGGCGGCGATCCGTCTGAACGCGCCTGGGATGGAGCTGCAGACCGTCCGGATCCAGCGCTCCTTGCTCGAGCGCGTGCTCGGTGTGCACGCGAGCGTGGAGGGCTGGTCTGGGGCCGCCGGGGCGAGGGCGTCGATGGTGCCGGGGGTGACGCCAGCGCCGGCGACAGCGCCAGGCGCGACCACGCTGGGCCGGATCGGGACGACCAAAATGCTGGTCGAAGCCGCAGCGCGCACGTCGATGGTCCCCGCTTCCGCGGCGGCGCCTGTGGAGTCCCGGTCCCCTCGCCTCGACGCGCTCCTCAAGCGCATGGTCGCTGAAGGCGCCTCCGACCTCCATCTTTCGGGCGGCCAACGCCCCCGCTGGCGCATCGACGGCGAGATCCACGAGCTCTCGGACACCATGCCGCTCAGCGCCGAGGAGGTTCGGGAGCTGCTCGAACCGCTCATGCTCGACCGCAACCGGGAGGAGTACGCCCGCGACAACGACACCGATTTTGCCTACGCCCTGCCCGGCACCGCGCGCTTCCGCACCAACGTGTTCCGGGACCACCACGGCGCCGGCGCCGTCCTCCGCCAGATCCCGGACAAGATCCTCTCTTTTGAGCAGCTCGGCCTCCCGCCGGCGGCCAAGGCCATGTGCGAGCACCCGAAGGGCCTCGTGCTCGTGACGGGGCCGACGGGCAGCGGCAAATCGACCACGCTCGCGGCGATGATCGACTTCATCAACAAGAACAAGAAGGCGCACATCATCACGCTCGAGGACCCCATCGAGTTCGTGCACGAGAGCCGCATGTCGCTGGTGAACCAGCGCGAGGTCGGCGCGCACACGACCAGCTTCGCTCGCGCGCTCAAGGCGGCGTTGCGCGAGGACCCGGACATCGTGCTCGTCGGCGAGATGCGCGATCTGGAGACCGTGAACCTGGCGTTGGAGACCGCGAATACGGGCCACCTCGTGTTCGGCACGCTGCACACATCCACGGCGATGAGCACGGTGGATCGCATCGTGAACCTGTTCCGCGCCGAACAGCAGACGCAGGTGCGGGCAACGCTCGCAGACGTCCTGCGCGGGGTCATCGCCCAGACGCTCTGCCGGAAGATCGGCGGCGGCCGAATCGCGGCGTTGGAGGTGCTGGTCTCAAGCCTCGCCATCGCCAACCTGATCCGGGAAGGAAAGACCAACCAGATCCCGACGTCGATGTCGACAGCGCGGGCGGCCGGCAACCAGGTCCTGAACGAGGAGCTGGCGAGGCTGGTGCTGACGAAGAAGGTCGAGGCGAACGAGGCGCTGTTGAAGGCGGTGGACAAGCCGGATTTGTACCGGCGGATCGGGGGGGCGTGAGTTTGGGTCTTTCGGGACGTTGCGCGACCGATCCCGTTCAGCTCTGCTTGCTTGCTTGGCGGCGCGGGGCGCCGCCCGCCGGCCTAACTTTATTCGGGAGTACCCGAATAAAGTGGGTTGTCTTCGTCGGCACCACGGAGTACCGCGGTGCCGCCTCGAAAACCCCGGCCGGGTGCGCTCTTCCGGGCCATCGGGACGTTTCGCCGGTCAGGCTACTCCATCACCTGCACCTCCCCGAGCGACGGCTGCGGGATGAGCGACTTCGTGAGGTGCGAGACGCCCTCGGCCATGAAGTTGGAGAAGACCAGCACCACGCCCGCAAGCACGATTCCGACCGCCACGTTGCCCCGCTTGAGCTCCTCGCCCCACACGAACGCCCCACGTGCCAATCGCCCCCAGAACCGCAGGCCCAGCGAGAGGGTGAACACAGCCACGAGGAACACCAGCAGGACGTGCCCGGCCGCGATCGCCGCGATCTCCGGCGCGTCGATCGCGAGCGCGGGCGACGTGAGCTTGAGCCGGACCAGGTTCACCACCGGGTAGATCCCCTCCTTTACGATCAAGCCGCCGCCGACCAGCATCGCGCCGAGCAACACCGCCACAGCGACGTTGCCCTTCTTGAGCTCCTCAACGGCGTCGTAGTCGGAGTTGGTGATGATGTACATCCGGTAGTGGACGTAGATCACCAGCAGGGACATTGTTGCCGTGAGGACGAACTCGAACAGGGAGAGGGCGACGTAGACGGGGCTCATTGGCGGGTCCTGGACGGTGGGAGGCGGCTCAAAACAGCGGATCGATGCGTACGCCCGCCATGCTGTCGAGCGCGGCCTGGGTGTTCGGGGCGATGGTGCCGGGCGGAAGCAGCGCTGGGCCCGCCGCCTCGATGAGCACGTAGGGCTCGCCCCGGTACTGGATGAAGGCCTGACCGGGCTGGGGGATGCGGTCGATGCCGACGAGGTAGTGCCCCGGCACGTGGACGCCGACCATGTGGGAGGCCGAGAAGTTGCTCATCACGGCGGCGATGAGCGCGGACTTGGTGTCGCAGTCGCCGCTCCCGACCTCCAGCGCGCGGGGTGCTGGGTAGAAGCCGAGGATCTGACGTCCTCCGTCCTCGGCGGGTGGGCGCTTGTAGGGGATGGCGGTCTGGGTGAGCGCGATCATCGCGCCGAGCTGCTGATCGGCGCCCCAGCCGTTCGCCTTCGTCAGCCGGCTCAGCTCGATGGCGAGCGGGCGGACGCGGGCGGCGTTGCGATGGACCTCGGCGGGGATGTCGACCGCGAGCGTCACGCTGTTGCCCGCGCGGGTGGGAACGAGGCCGTGGTCTCGGTAGTACGCGTCCTCGCGGGCGTTGAGGTCGGCCTGGGCGCACCGTTCAAAGGAGCAGGCGTTCGTGAGGGATTGAAGGTCCGCCGTGGAGTACCCGAACTCGGCGATGGCGTCGGCGCTGGCGCTGGGATCCAGGCTGAAGGCGAAGGACTCCGGCGCCCGGTCAAAATCTGTCCAGGCTACCGCGATCGTATGCCCGAACTCGACGGTGTACCGGGTCGAGGCGTCCGAGGCCGCGGCATCCGTGCCAACAAGCGCGACCAGCGCGAGCCCGGGGCCTCCCCATCGCCGCGACGTCGTCGGCCCGTTGTGACGATCAGGGGACACGCGGGCGAGTATCAAGAAACGGCGCTGCCGGCCCAGGGCCTGCCGACGCCTCCCGCGCGAAACCCGGCTATGCAACCCACGTGATCCGCCTCCTTCCGGCTCTGTCGCTCGCCCTCCTCGGGGGATGCAACAGCTTCGGCCTCCTGCGCTACACCCCGGCCGGCGACACCGCCGTCGCAGGCATCACGGCGGACACGGCGGCCGATACCGACACCGACACCGATTCGGACACGGATACCGACACCGACACCGACACCGATACCGATACCGACACCGATTCGGACACCGACACCGACACGAACACCGACACCGACACCAACTCCCGCGGCCCTCGCGCCGTCTCCAGCCTCCTCCCCGGCGATCTCGTCATCACCGAGGTGATGCAGAACCCCAACGCCGTCGGCGACACCTACGGCGAGTGGTTCGAGATCTACAACGCGACCAGCGACTCACTCGACCTCGACGGCCTCGTCGTGACCGACCACGACAGCGACAGCTTCACCGTCAGCAGCACGCTCCCCGTCGACGCCGGCAGCTACCTCGTCTTCGCCCGCAACGGGGACCCGTCGACCAATGGCGGCGTCATCGCCAACTACGACTACACCGGCATGGACCTCGCCAACTCGGCCGACGAGCTGCAGCTCTGGAACGGCGCCACGATCATCGACGAGGTCGACTGGGACGGCGGGCCGAACTTCCCAAGCACCGCTGGCGCCGCGATGGATCTTGACCCGCGCCGCCTGGACGCGACCGCCAACGACAGCGGCGCGAACTGGTGCGCCGCCCACTCCCACTACGGCAGCGGCGATCTCGGCACGCCCGGGCTCGCCAACGACGGGTGCTGAGAGGACCGCAGGTCGGTCAGACGAACCCCTTCGGCCGCAGCTCGAACATCGCGCCCATCAGCGCGTTGAACGCCTCCTGGTCGTCCTCGATGTCGTCGATGTTGTCGATGCACGCGAGCACATCCGCGATCGGGTGATCGCCAAGGGTGTGCAGGGCGTCCTCGCGCGCGATGATCGCGGCGGCGAGCGTGGCATCGAGCTTGTACATGGGAGTCCGGGGTGCGAGGGTCGGCGCGTGCTGATGCCACGGGGCGTATGCCGTCCGTCATCCGCTGGCGTGGCTGGACGCTGCGACATACTCTGCAGCACATGGCGAATCGTGTCATCCTCGCAGCGGGCGAATGCCTTTTCCGGCAGGGAGAAGACGGCAAGGACGGGTTCATCATCGTCCACGGCAAGGTCCGGATCACCGCCGTTCGGCACGGCGAGGAGAAGGAGATCGGCGTGCTCGGCCCCGGCGAGATGGTGGGCGAGCTCGCGATCATCGACGGTGGGCCGCGAACCGCCACCGCCACGGCCATCGAGCTGACGGAGCTCTCGCAAGTCACGGACGGCCAGCTCGCCGAGCGCATCGCCAAGGCAGACCCGGTCGTCTCGCTGCTGATCCGCCAGGTCATCCGGCACCTGCGCCGGGAGATCCATGATTTTGCGCTGCCGCTGGAGCAGCAGCCCAACCCGACGATGGAGCGCATGCGGCTGGAGGGTGAGCTCGCGTGGGCCGTGGATCGGCAGGAGCTGGAGTTGTGGTACCAGCCGATCGTGGATCTGGAGTCGCACACGGTCGCCGGGTTCGAGGGGCTGGTTCGCTGGCGGCACCCCACGCGTGGGCTGGTCTCGCCCGCGGAATTCATCCCGTTGGCCGAGGAGAGCGGGCTCATCGTGCCCATCGGCACCTGGGTCATGCAGGAAGGCGCGCGCGCGCTCAAGCACATCGACGACACGCTGGCGGACGGCCAATCGCGCTTCATGAGCGTGAACGTGTCGGGCCTGCAGCTCGACGCAACGGGCTTTCTCGAAGAGGCGCAGCAGGCGGTCCACAGCGCCAACATCGCGCCCGAGCGCTTCCACTTGGAGATGACCGAGGGCATCCTGATCCAGAGCCTCCGCGCCCGCGAGACCGTGATCGCTTGTGAGAACTACGGCTTTGGCCTCTTCCTCGACGACTTCGGCACCGGCTACTCGTCCCTCGCCTACCTGAACGAGCTCCCGTTCGACGCCCTGAAGATCGACCACTCCTTCGCCCGAAAGCTCGACGACGACGGTCACGGCCTCAAGCTCATCCGCGCCATCGTCGGCCTGGCCACGACGCTTGGCCACGGCGTCGTGATGGAGGGGGTGGAGAGCGCCCGCCAGCGCGACGTCTTCCGGGCCATGGGCGGTCGCCTCGCGCAGGGCTACCTGTTCTCCAAGCCCCGCCCGATGCCCGACCTGCTGCAGCTCATGCGGTCCACGCACACGCTTCCCTGGGGTGCGCCGATTGAACGCCGAATGCCGTCGATGTTTCCGGTCTGAGGGCCGCAAGGGGCGGATCGGCGCGGGTCTTCCGGCATCCTTTGGGCGGCTCGCTCGGCCCCTCACAGTTCCAAAGCGCATGCGGAACGCCGCGTAGGCCCGGCGCGCGATCGGCGGCTCACACCCCCGCCCCAATCGCACCCCTCGCCGCCTCCTGGAGCCGCGCGATCCCCGCCTCCCCCGCGGGCATTCTCAGCGCCACCTCGCACAGCGCGACGTCCCACGGCAACCCCAGCTCCCGGGCGCGGCCGAGTGCCCGCTCCCGTCGACGCCGCGCGGCCCCCTCGCGCATCCCCGCGGCTTCGGCAAGGTCTGCGCGTGGCCCCGCGAGCGCGCACATCCCCGCGAACGTCCGCAGCGCCTTCGTCGCCGCGCGCACCTCCGCGGCCGTCGCCGTGCCGGCCTGCCCCGCGAGCCGGATCGTCTCCACGGCCTCCGCGAGCGGCCAGAGGGCGAACCAATTGGTCGGCGGGGAGACTGACGCCAGCCGCACCACGTCCCGCGCGGGAGCCAGCGCGCCGGCCGCGTCGCCAAGCGCGCGTCGCCCCCCCGCGAGCGCGCCGAGCGCGAGGATCCGCTCGGCGTGATGCGGATCCTGCGCGAGTCGCGCCTCCACGTCGGCCACGGCCCGCGCCACGCCTTCTCCCGCCAGCAACGCCAGCAACACGTCCACGACCGCGCACCACACCATGACCTGCAGCGCCCCCTCGCGCGGCGCGAGCACCCGCGCTCGGCCCACAAAGCGCCTCGCGGCCAGGACATCCCCGGCCGCGATCGCCCCGAACGCCTCCCCGCACAGGCTGCTCGACGCACGAAACGCATCGCCAAGCTGCAAAAAGAGCGCTGTCGCCTCCGCGTTCGTGCCGGCTGCCACGGTGCACGCCCCGACCGTGTTCGTGAACACCGAGCTGAGCAGGTTCACGTAGGCGATGGTGGGGAGATGGCCGGTCTCACGCGCGGCTGCGAGGGCCTGCGCGTTCCACCGCCAGCCGAGCCGGTAGAGCCCGCCGATCCCCGCGCCGATCGCCCCGCTCGCGCATGCAATGGCGATCTCGCGCGGCTCCCCTGCACGTTCCGCCGCGTTGATCGCGTGCACGTCCGCGTGGAGGAGCCCCGGTAGATCCAGCGAGAAGTAGGCAACCTCCGCGAGTCCCTGATGCGCTTCGGCTGCCGCACGCAGGCGCGAACGCTGGTCCGAGTCCTCTGGGCGACGCACCCCAAAGATGAGGCGGCGCGTCAACTGCAGGCAGCCGACCAGGAGATCCAGGCCGACGCCGAGCGTGGTGGCGGGGACGGGCGTGCCGAGCCGATCGAGCGCCCGTCGAAAGTGATCGCGGGCCTGGGGGTACGCGGCCAGCTTGAGCCGCGCCGTGCCCGAGAGCGTCTCCCAGAGCGCCAGGCGGTCCATGCTCACGCCCGCGAGCGCCGGGAGCCACCGCGCACGCTGCGCCCGGAGCAGGAACGGCTTCTTGCGGGCAGTGGTGCCGCCCGCCCCCCCGTCACCGCCGCCCATCGGCCCGTCCGGAGCCGTCTCGACGCCATCCGGGTTCGCCACCAGCGCCCGCGCGCGGTCGAGGAACGCGATGCCTTCGGTGTTGGCGTGCTCGCGGAACGCGTCGACGGCCGCGTGCTCCAGCGCGTCCAGCGCCTCGGCGGAGGCCCCAGCGTGCTCCCAGTGCCAGGCCAGCGTCGGCCATTGGCCGTCCGGCGTTGTGCCATAGTATTCGGCGGCGCGCCGGTGCAGCTCCCGCCGCTGGGCGAACAACAGCAGGTTGTAGGCCACCTCCTGCGTGATGGCGTGTTTGAATCCCCAGAGCGTGCCAGCCTCCGGCAGGATCAATTCCTGCGCGGCAAGCTGGCCGAGCCACTGGGGCAGCTCCGCCGCCTCGCCCTGCACCGGGTAGATCGCCTGGACGGAGCCTTCGGGGAACACGCGCCCGATCACGCTCGCGACCTTGGCCGTGAGCTGCGCGCCAGGCGCGAGCGCGTCGATGCGGGCCGTCACCACGCCCTCGACCGTCGCCGGGAGCGTGCTGACAGCCCCTGCGCCGTCAAACTCGCACACCGCGCCGGTGCCGTGGTCCTCGACCGTCACCACGCCAGCGTCGCGCAGCGCCAGCGCGAGCTGCTCACTGTAGAACGGGTGCCCGCCGGACCGGTTGTAGATGAAAGCGCCGAGCCCCGAAGGCACCAGCGCCACACCCAACGTCCGGCCGACGAGCTCCACGACCTCGGGCTCGCTCATGGCGCCAAGGGCAACGCGGTCGAGGCCCTCGCCGTCCACGAGCCGTGTCAGCTCGGGCGGGGCGCCGGCGCCGAGCGGGCGGGTGCCGAGCAGGACGTTCAGGCCAGGCACCCGGGCAAGCACCTCACGTGCGACCGAGACCGAGGCCGTGTCGAGCCAATGGACATCGTCGAGGACGAGCAGGACGCGGGCGCGACCACCTCCGTGCAAGGGCGCGAGCGATGCGCGAACCGGGGCGGCGAGCGCGCTGACCAGGAGCTGGACGACGATGGCCCGGATCGCTGCTGCTCGTGCCGCCGACTCCATCTGCTCGACCACCGCGTTCGTCGGCACGGTCAGGGGCCACAGGCCATCCAGCAGCGAGGCGCGAGCCGCAAGATCCGGATCGCCGAGGCTGGAGAGCACCGCCTCCGCCGACCTCCCCGCCACCAACGCCGAAAGTATGGCCTTCCAGGCATGCCACGGCGTGAACCGCTCGATGGCGCCACCCTCGCCGTAGAGGACCCGGACCCCGCGCGCCCGTGCCTCGGTCATGACGCTCGTCAACAGCGAGGATTTTCCGATCCCCGGCTCGCCGATGACGACGGAGCGCAGCGTTCCACGCTCCATGCGCGCGAGCAGGTCGCCCCGCTCTGCCGCCCGTCCAAGCATCGGCGCCGCCGCGATGACCGGCCCACGGACCGCCTCGGCGCACGGCGCGTACACCGCGATCGGCTCCGGCACCCCCTTCACCCGCACCGTCCCCAGCGCCTCAAACGCGACGCGCGGCTCCGCGGCCCGTCGCGTGATCTCGTCCACGAGCACGCCGTCGTCGGCCTTTCCCATCAACCGGGCGGCCAGGTTCATCGTCGGCCCCAGCCCACCATAGTCCCGTCGCTGGGGCGCCCCGAGCAGCCCCACGAACAACCGCCCCGTCGCCACGCCCGTCGACGATGGGCACTCCGCCTGCATCGTCGCCACCGCTCGCACTGCACGCGCTGCGTCGTCGCCGTGCGCCCGCCCCGGGAGGCCGAACGCGCCGATCAGCGTCGCCCCCTTCTCGTCCATCACCACGCCGAGGCAGTCGCCCTCAAAGTGCGCGAGGATGTCCACGCGACGGCTCACCTCCGCCTGCAGGACGGAGGGGTCGATGGCGCCGCCCGAGCCGACGGGGAGCGTGACGAAGCAGATGGTCGCGGTGCGGAACTCGTCCACCCAGGCGGCCTGACCGGCGTTGCCACGCTCGACGATCACGCGCGGCAACCAGGCGCGCAGCGTGAGGGCGTCGAGGGTCGCCGGCGTCGGGACGCGAAGGCCGGGGCGGGGACGAGGCAGCTCGTCCATCAGCGCGAAGGTGCCGCCGGCCCGCTTCGCGCCAAGCAGGGTGACGAGCCCGCTTGCAGCCGCAGAAAGCACGATCTCGCCTGGCTGCGCCGCGCTGTGGGGAAGCTGCAATTGGGCGACGGCTGCGCCTCCGAGCACGTGGATCCCGCGCTCCCCCTCGCCGGCCAGCGCCCACATCGTCAGCTCGCCGGCGCCGATGGACATGCGCTGCTTCAGGCCGGTCGGCGGGCGGGCCTGAACCGCTCGGGCGCACGCGATCGCGGCCTCCAACGCCCCGGTCCGCCCGAGATAGTCGCTGTCGAAGAACGCGACCAGGACGGCGTCGCCCGCGAACGCTGCGGCGTCACCGCCCCAGGCGTCGACCTCCTCGAGGATGCCCCCGAAGTGCGCGTCGAGCACGGAGCGGAGCTGCTCCGCACCTTCGGGACCGGCGCTCGCGTACTGGTCCGTGAGCGCCGTGAATCCAACGAGATCGATGAACAGCGTGGCGCCGCTGGCCGTCCAGGCGCGTGGCAGGTCGACCACCTCGCCAGCCGCCAGCCGTCGAGCGAGCCAGCGCGGGACGAACGTGATCGCCGCCTCCACGCCTGCCTCCGAGGGGAACGGGAAGCCGAGGGTTCGTCGTGGGGACGACGGAGCGGTCAGCGAAGGGTGAACAGGGGGCACGGGCGGCCATCCTACCAGACCGGGCGTGCTACCTTCCGGACCCGGAGGCCTGCATGGCACTGAAAGTGGCGATCCTCGGTGGTGGGCCGGGCGGCCTTGCGACGGCGTTGGAGCTCACGGACCCGGCGCGGGCCGGCCAGTTTGACGTGACGGTCTACGTTCAGGGCGGGCGCCTTGGCGGAAAATGCGCGTCGAGCCGCAACCCGGCCGTCGGCAACCGCAACGAGGAGCACGGGCTCCACGTCTGGTTCGGCTGCTACGAGAACGCCTTTGGCGTGATGGACCGGGTCTACAAGGCGCACCCCTCCCCGCCCTACCCGAGCATCCACGACGCCTTTTTCGCCCGACCCTACACGGTGCTCGGCAAGGGCACCTCCGCGGACCCCGACCGCTGGGACGTGGTCTTCCCGCCGCTCCCCGGCGTCCCCGGCGACGGCACGCCCATCCGCACCCCGCACGACGTCGTCGGCTTTGTGCTACAAACCCTCCACGACATGCTCCGGGAGCTGATCCGCACCGCCCGCGCCTCGCACCCGGACCCTCTCACGGCAACGCTGCTCTTTGACGCAGAGATGTACCTGCGCGCCGAAGCAGCCGTCCTCCACACGCTCCCCGTCGCGAAGATCGCCGACTTCCTGCTCGATCAGGCCGCGCGAGGCCCGCTCACGCTCGTCGACACGCTCGCCAACCGCTTCGCCCACGTGCTGACCCTGCTCGTAGGCGGGATCCCGGGGGTCGCCAAGGCCGTCGCAGCCCTGGACATCGGCTTTGCCGTGCTCCAGGGACTGCTCGACCCGCGCGACAAGGCGCTCGCAACGCAGGACCTCGATGTGCTCGACCAGTACGAGTTCACCGACTGGCTGCGCGCGCATGGCTGTCGGCAGTCCAGCCTGGACTCCGCCTTCGTGCGGGCGGTGTACGAGTGCATGTTCGAATACACGGATGGAGACCGTAAAAAGCCGAGCTACGCGGCTGGTGTTGCCCTGCGCGCCATGCTCCGCATCGGCATCACCTACAAGGGTGAGGTGCTCTACCTGCCCGTCGCCGGGTTCGGCGAGCTGATCATTGCGCCCATCTACGAGGTCCTCAAGGCCCGCGGCGTACACTTCGAGTTCTTCCATCGCGTCACCCGGATCGATCCGGACCCCGCCGGCCGCAACGTCGCGCGCGTGACGATGTCGCGGCAGGTCGACCTGGTCAGCGCCGAGTACCTGCCCCTCCACCCGATCCCGGGAACGACGATGAAGGGGTGGCACGCCGAGCCCGACTGGGCGCAGATCGTCGGCGGAAAACCGGGGACGGTGCCTGATTTTGAGTCCTGGTGGGAGCCCGCCTCGGTCGGAACCGAGACATTGAACGCCGGCGCGGACTTTGACCGGATCGTCCTCGCGATCCCGGTGACTGCGCTGCGGGATCTCGCGGCACCGCTGGTCGCCGTCCAGCCAGCATGGGGCGAGATGATCGCGGCGATGCCCGGAGTGCCGAACGTGGCGATGCAGCTCTGGATGGACGAGACCATCCTCGACCTTGGGTGGAGCCGAGCGCCGGCGTTGGACGCGGGACCTGTGCCCTTCGACGTCTGGACGGACATGTCCGACTCCCTGCATTGTGAGGGATGGTCAGCCGCTGACGCCCCGAAGTCCGTGCACTACCTGTGTGGCGTCATCGAGACCGACCTGCACTTGCGTCCGCAAACGGCGGTCACGACGCCTGCCGAGGCCCACGCGCTCGGGCGCAACGCGGCGATCGCCTTCCTGGAGACCGATGCCTACGGACTCTGGCCGAAAACCTACGCGCCCGGCAAGGTTTTTCGCTGGGACACCCTGCACGCACCCGCCGGCGTGGTCGCGCAGCGGCGCATCGACCACCAGTACGTGCGCGTGAACGTGGACCCAAGCGAGGTCACCCACGCTTCCCCGGCGAATTCGACGGTGCGGCGCTTCTACGCTGGTAATTGCGGGTTCGACAACATGGTGTGCGCGGGGGATTGGGTACGGAACGGGCTGAACTCGGCGGCGGTCGAGGCAGCGTTCATGGGTGGGCGCCAGGCGGCACGGGCGCTGTACGGCGGAACCGAGGAGATCCCTGGGGAGTTCTGGATGTCCAGGCCTCCCGCACACCTCGCGGGCATCGGCGCGGCGGCGGTTGGGCTGGAGTACCGGTCGCGGATCGGGCGCGGGGAGCAGGCGATGCCGGCGCCGGGGGTGATGAAGGCCGCGGAGATGGCTGTGTTCGTCGTGAAGGGTGACGAGGCGGAGGCGCAAAAGCTCGTCGACACCTACCTGAACGGGCCAGCGGGCCGAGGGACAAGTGACCCGAACCGGTATGTCGTCTTGAGCGGGGACGTGATGGTCTCGTTCATGGACGCGAAGATGACCAGTGGCGGGGCGGAGGTCGGCTGGCTGCCGGACCGGGAGTGCGCGGTGTGGATTGCGCTGAAGTCGGCGGGGAAAGTGTTGTTCTGGATGCCGTACATCGTGGTCGATACGTCGATCGCGATGGTGACGGGGCGCGAGGTGTGGGGGTTTGCGAAGGAGGTTGGCCGGGTGGCCATTGCGCCGACCGCCTGGACGGCGTTCGCGACCACCTTCAATCCGCTGTCGAGCGCAACGCAGGGTAGCGAGGGGGCGATCGTGAGCGCCACCCAGGTGACGGCGCCGGGGTTGCTTGGGACCCTGCTCGCCGACGCGAGCGCGATCCTCGGGGCGACCGGCCACGTCATCGACGAGCTGTTCGGTGTCCCCGAGCCATTGGTCGTCAACCTCAAGCAATTCCGCGACGCTGCCCAGCCTGGGAAGGCGTGCTACCAATCGCTGGTCGAGAGCCGGTTCCACATCGAGAACCTCGCCAACGCGAAGCTGATGGCGGGGGGGTATGAGATCGCGTTTCCGTCGCACGCCAGCCACACGATCGCGCGGGATCTTGGGTTGCCAACGGTCGCGCCTGTGATCGCGGCGTTTCGGCTGAACATGGACTTTTCGGCTTTGCTCGGTGTTGAAGTCTGGCGGGGGATGTGAGCGCCTAGCCGAGCATTCCCGAAAATCGCATGTCCGCCGCCGTTGGCCCAAACCCTCGCACCGCGACCTCCAGGCCCGTGCGTCGGGCGACCAGGTCGAGAAACGCGTCGCTGTCTACATTCTCGTAGATGGGTTGCACCGCGGCAAGCGCCTGCGTCCGGCGCGACTGCCGGTCGAGGTCGGGCGAATCGATGACGTGTGAGAGTGCCAACGCGTTGTCGTAGGCGACGCAAACTCTCCACGGGTCACGGATGGCGTCGAGGTGCGTAAGCGCGAGGACGTCGATGGCGCCGGCGGGATCGAGGCGACAGACGTCGAGGGCGTAGCGGAGCAGGGGAAGGTCGAACCAGCCGTGACGGACGCGACCTTGCCAGGGGTCGGTGGTGTTGTGGGGCTCGGGGAGCGTGAGCGCCGCATCTTCGGTTGGGAGAGGGCCGGCACCGTGGCGGACGGCGTAGCTCCGGAGGACACCGACGCCGAGCGACGGGCCGGAAAAGCCCGCTTTCGTCAGCATGCTCACCGCGTGTCTGCTGGTGCACGTGCTCCAGGTCGTGTGGGGATGGAAGCCGTGCCACTCGTCCAGCAGCACACCCTGGGCGCCCTCGAAAACTGTCGTCCCAGGCTGGTTCAGCACGGCAGCGACCTCGTCGTCGCCCACAACCTCGACCTGCTCGATCACCGCCCTCGCCGCCTGCAGCCAGCGGTCCGCGAGGCCCGGATCCCCAAACACGTCGCCCTCCGGCCCCCGCACCCCCTCGCCCAGTCGCTCGCGAAGATCCCCCAGCCGTCGCCGCGTCTTTCCATCCCCTCCGGCTCGCAGATCCCGCACCCTCAGCGCTCCCTCCGGATGCTCGAGCGCGTCCCTCGCCGTCTCCCCCACACCCACCCCACAGCTCCCGTGCCGCCCCGACCCCCTCGCCCGCTCCCGCGCACGATTGGCCGCCTGGTGAAACGGCGTGATGACCAGCGCATCCTCGTGAACCTGCATCCGGTCGAGCGCGTCCGGCACGCCCACGTCCGCGAGGTGTCGCGCCTCCACCCCGAGCGCTGTCGGATGCACGATGACCGCCGGGCCAAGCAACGTCCGCACGCCGTCAACAAACGCACCCGCTCCAACCTGCGAAAAGCAGTGGTGTCGCCCGTCCCCGGTCACGACGTTGTGCCCCGCTTGCGCGCCGCCGTTGTAGCGGACGATGGTACGGGCCCGATACCGTCGCACCAGCGCGTCTGTCAGCGCACCCTTGCCAGCGTCGCCAAACGCAAGATCAACGACGATGATCGCTCGCGGGCCTGGGTCCGTCAGGTCCCAAGCAACCGCTTCCACCAGCTCCCCCCGCCATCCCCAGGGTTCGGCCCCGGATGCGCCTTCGGCGGCTTCGGATCGGGCGCCCCGTCGCGCCGCAACGACGCCGCATAGGGCGTCAACGCGCGCATCACCGCAGGCAGCCGCTCGGGCGACGCACCAGCGCTCAAGAGGACGGGACCGAGCGCGGCGATGTCCTTCACCAGACCCTCTCCCAGCGCCACCGCCCCGGCCGCAACGATACATGTATCGCTTGCATCTTCCATCACGATCACGTGGTCACCGAGCAGATCGCGCCAGTGCCGCTCGCAGCGCTGCGCCCGAGCGAGGTCCGGGATCAAAAAGAACGGCTCGAACGACACCTGCACCGCTGCGACGACAGCGTCGGTCGGGATGTCCTCGTCCGCCCGGTCGCCAAAGATCCGTTCGAGGTGTCCGCGGGCGACGGAGTTGTAGGAGAGCTCATCGCCCGTCAGGAACGCGTAGCCGCGCTTGTGCCGCTTCTCCCAGCAATCCATGGCGGTGTGCTCGGCCAGGAAGTACAGGGCCAGCTCATATGACTCCTCGCCGCTGCCACCGCCGCCGCGCTCGATGAAGCTCGACGTCAACCACTTGTCCATCAGCTCGGCGGTGCTCTCGAACTGCCCGACTTGCAACGGCGCATTGTCGCTGTTCGCGTCCCCCACCGCGACGAACATCACCTGCGGGTCGACCACGCCGCACTGCGTGAGCGCCTTCATGAACTTTGGGAGCTCCTGGCGCGCAAGCTGCTCGGGGATGTCGCCCATCGAACCAGTCACATCCAGCGCGAAGGCGATGCCCAGGGAATTGGGGTGGTCGACGGAGTCCCGGCACTCACGGAGGCGGACCCCGTGCGGATTCATCAGGGGGTGACACGAGGATTGCCGGAACACCTCCTCGCGCGGCGCTCGGGCGCGGGCGTTGGTGAGCGCAGCGTGCGCCTCGTGGCTGTACATGCCATTACCCATAGGACGACTCCGGAGAAAGTGCCGGCCAACCCGGCATGTGGAACGGGACGAAGGAAGGGGGACCATACAGATCGCGGGCGGCTGCGGACACGCGACGGGAGAGGACGAAGGGGTCGACGGTGCCGGGATCGTCGAGGAGCGCCTGAAGCGGAGCGGGCGCTGCGCTGACAAGCACGTGGCGGACGGCGTCCGCGGTGCGGGCGAGGTCGTCTGCGGCGCCGCGCGGGGTCAGCGCGGCGGCCCGGGTCCACCCAACCACGCGCACGCCATGGTCCGGCGCGTGGACGAGCAGGTGCCCCGGCTCGATGTTTCCATGCGTCCAACCGGCGGCGTGGACCCAACCGAGCGACTCCAGGATTCGACGCCACAGCCAGACCGCGTGTCGCGGCCCGACGCCCAGTGGATACGCAGCTTTGACGTCGTCGAACGTGTGGACGAACCCGCTGGGGTACCGGTACATGGTCACCCAGCGGCCGTCGCCCGGCGCCAGCCTCCCTCGCAGCACCGGCTGGGGCAAGCGTCGAAAAAACTCCGGTGCGCCCTGTGCATCGCTCCGCGAGAGCGCCGTCAGCGCCTGCCACTCCGTCACCTGCCGGGCAATGTCGCCACCGTCGCGCAGCACCTTGACCACCACCGTCTCCGTCAGCCTTCGCGCCCGCTGGGCCTGCACAACATCGTGATCCTCGCCGGTCCCCAGCGGGCCGATGACCCGGAACGCCGCGTCGCCCACGGTCAGCGGACCCACGGCGCCGGAGAGCCCCTCGGCCTCGTACGCTGCCTTCGTCGACCGGTAGTCCGCCGCCCGCACCAGTCGCTGCTCGTTGGTGACCGTCGACCCGCAGAACGGGCATACAACCGTGATCCATCGCGCGTGGCGTGGGAGCGTCCCCGCGCAGGATGGGCAGTTCACGGCGACGAGCGACATCGTCCGGAAGGTAGCACGGATTGGCCCCTCGACCGCGTCCCCGCTCCGCCCCGCGGTTACGCTCGTCCGCCCCGGAGCGCCCGTGTCCCCCGCGCCACCTGCACTCGCGCTGCTGCTCGTGCTCGCAGCCTGCGCCGGCCACGACTCGCCCGCCCCGACGACCGTGGACTCCGCCGACCCCACCCGCGACTCCCCGGCCGACTCCGCCTCGGACTCATCCCGTGACACGGCGACCGACTCTGGGACCGACAGCGCCGCGGACTCGTCCGTCGACACCGCCTCCGCCTCCTCCGAAGGCCTCGCCGGCGGCTGGTCGATCGAGCACTCGGCCACCCTCGACGGCGCCCTGTTCATCCACCCCGTCACGACGGACAAGGACGGCGGCATCGTCGCCGCGCGCGTCGCCTCGGCCCTCGGTGGCCTCGGCATCGCCGCGACCAGCGACTCCCGCGGCGCCCTCATCACGCCCACCCGCATGTCCGACGGCACCTACGTCGACGAGGTCGCTGATTTTGTCGTCGACGACCTGTACGGCGCCCTCGCGCAGGCCGGCGCCCCCGATCAAGGCCTCCTCGGCACGAACACGCTCGTCCTCACCAGCGTCCACCGCTTTGGTCTCTATGTCGCCGAGGCCCTCCACGCGCGCCTGCTGCCGCTCCAATTCATGACGTTCGCGGCCGACTGGTCGCAGGTCCAGAGCGCCGCGACCCGGTCCACGCTCATCGTCGGCCAGGACAGCGACTACGACGGCCTGTGGCTCTGGAACAAGCTCGCAGCCGGCACCCCGGGCACCCCCCAAGCCACGCTCCCCCCGGCCTACCTGCGCGCCCTCGCCCAGGCCGACCACGTCGTCATCGTGCAGCCCGACGACAACTGGGCGTACTGCACCGACAGTTACTGCTCGGACGTCGTGAACGAGGTCTACACCGGCGCCGGGCCACCGGTCTACCTGCACACGTCACTCACCCGGAGCCACGCCAATAATCCGGGCACCGCGCTGTACGCCGAGGCGGTCGGCGCTGGCCTCGTGGTGAAAGCCATGGACGCAGACGTCGCCAACCTGAAACAGTGGGAGTGGGGCGTGCCCGACACCACTGTCGCCAACGTCCGGCAGGCCTGGGTGGACCTCGGAAAACCCCCGGAGAACCTGGTGGTGATCGCCGGTGGTGTCGTCGACATGTACGGCTGGACGCCCTGGGTATGGAAGGCGTACCTGGACCACAACGGCGTCGCGCCACGGGGCATCGACGTCCTCTCCTACTGGGCGGCAGAACCCCAGCTTGAACGTGCGGGAGCCGTCCTCCCCATCCCGTCCTACTCGTACTACCAGGCCGCCTGGCACCCCCTCGACGACGACACCCGCGCGCTCCTCGACGACGTCTGCGGGGGCGCCCCCTGCAACCCCAGCTTTGCAGCCAACAGTCGCGCCTTCGTCAACGGCATCGGGTCCTCCCAGGACGTCGGTGGCGTGCAGGCCATGATGACCGACTATGGCCTCGATCAGGCCAACGGCGCCTGGTACGGCTACGGCATCAACGCAGAGGGCACCTCGCCCTGGACCGGCTGGACCGGCGAGACTGTCCCCTACGCCTGGGAAGAGACCGCCTTGTCCCTGCAGGATCCCGCGCAAGTGCCCTATCTCGGCATGGCCTGGTCCCCGCTCACGGTCGACGACGTGTGTGGCCTGGGGCGGTTTGTGTGTGAGTGATTCGTCGCGGGTTTTGTCGCGTCATTTGGGCAGGCCTACCGCGCAGACCTGACAATCCGCAAGTGGCTGACCGCTTTGGAAGGCGTGAACTCCACACATTCGTACCGCTCCTCAACACCGCCGAGGTCCTCGAAGATGCGCTCGCCCTGGCCCATCAGGAGGGGCACCTGTACGAGGTGCAGCTCGTCGATGAGGCCCGCCTTGAGGTACTGACGGACCGTCGCCGCTCCGCCCGCGATTCGGACGTCCTTGCCGTTCGCCGCCGCAAAGGCCTGTTCCAGGGCGGATTCGATCCCGTCGTTCACGAAGGTGAAGCTGGTGCCGCCTTCCATCTCCAAAGCTGACTTGTGCTCATGCGTCAGCACGAACACCGGGTGGTGGTACGGGGGGTTGTCGCCCCACCACCCGCGCCAGGCCGGTTTGTCGGCGACGTCCGGCGGCGGACCAAACATGTGCCGGCCCATGATGCTGGCGCCGATATTCTCGTCCGCCTTCGCCATGAAGTCATTGTCGAGGCCCTCGTCGCCACCGGGCCGGCCAAACTTGCTGTTGACCACCCGAGTCGCGAACACCCAGTTCATCAGCCGTAGACCGTTCTTGCCGAACGGCGCCTGCTGGCGTTGCCCCGGAGCGGCGCTGAAACCGTCGAGGGAGATGGCGAAGCTGCGGACGACGAGTCTGGGCATGAGGTCCTGAGCGGGAGGAACGCGAGCGGGCCGACGTGGAGCGCACCCCGGCAACGTACCGCGGTGCCGGGCGCGGCCGCAAGCCGGGTCGGGACCCTGGGGGAAGGTGGTCCGCGTGAGTACCGGGACAGGGCTTGATCCGGCT
The DNA here is from genome assembly GCA_903844155.1 of uncultured Pseudomonadota bacterium. Lineage (GTDB taxonomy): Bacteria > Myxococcota_A > UBA796 > UBA796 > SXON01 > CAIUMM01. The sequence goes on from CAIMSU010000293.1 coordinate 34,336, forward strand.
CGCCAGGAACAGCCACAACCTGGTCGTACGTCATATCGAACCGCACCGGCCCTGCGCCGTGGTGCGGGCGGATCTCCCACGCCTCACCCACCCAACCCATCCCCCAACCGGTACCCGATCCCCGCCTCAGTGAGCAACCAGCACGGCCGCGCGGGATCCAGCTCGATCTTCTTGCGGAGTTCGGCAAGGTAGACCCGCACGTAGTGGGCGTGCTCGACGGCGTTTGGGCCCCAGACCTCGCGAAGGATCTGGCGATGTGTGAGAACGCGCCCGGGGTGGCGGGCGAGCAGGGCCAGCAGTCGGAATTCCGTTGGCGTGAGGCGGATCTCCACCTCTGAGCGCGTGACCCTTCGGCGCTCCAGATCGATGGTCAGGGCGCCGAGGACGACGACGGGCGCGCTCTCCGCGGGTGTGGCGGCGTGGCGCAGGGCGACGCGCAACCGGGCGAGCAGCTCACCCGTGGAGAACGGCTTGGTGACGTAGTCGTCGGCACCGGCGTCCAACGCCGTGATCTTGTCGTCGTCGCGGCCGCGGGCGGAGACGACCACGATGGGCACACGCGTCCACGTGCGGAGGGAGCGAACCAACGCGAGGCCGTCGCCATCGGGCAGGCCGAGGTCGAGGACGACGATCTCGGGGTTGTGCGTGGTGGCGGCGACGTGGCCCTCGGCGAGCGTGCCGGCTTCGACAACGCGGTAGCCGTGCGCGTCGAGCGTGGCGCGGAGGAGGCGGCGCATGGGGACTTCGTCTTCGACGATGAGGACGAGGGGGGCGGGGTTCACGCGTGATCCTCCGGAAAGGTAGGAGGAACGCCGCAAGGCAGGACGAGCGAGAAGGCTGCGCCACCCGTCGCGAGGGTCTCCGCATGCATGTCGCCGCCGTGCGCGCGCGCGATGCCCCGGCAGATCGCGAGGCCCAGACCGGTGCCCGGGCCCCTGGGGTCAGCGCCCCGCTCGAACGGCTCGAACAAGGTCGCGGGATCGTTGGGCGGGAGACCGGGGCCCGCGTCGATGACAGAGATCCGCACCCCCTCCGCCGATTTTCCGGCCTCGATGCGCACCGCCGTCCCTGCCGGCGTGTGTCGGGCGACGTTCTCCAGCAGGTTCACCAGCACCTGCCCGAGCAACACCGGGTCGCCCTCGACGAGCAGCAACGTCGCCGGCAACGCCGTCGTCACCGGGCGCCCGTTGAGCGCCCCATCCATCCGTCGCAGCGCCGTCCCGACCAGCTCCTCGACCGGCACCCACTCCTTCTTCAGCGCCACCGGACCCGCCGCCAACCTCGACATCTCCAGCAGGTTCGACACGAGCCCTTCCAGCCGCTGCGCCTCCTCCCGAATGAAGCCGAGCAGCTCGGCCCGCGCCTCCGGCCCCAGCAGCACGAGCGGGTCCAGCAACGTGCTCGCGGCGCCCGTGATCGTCGCCAGTGGCGTGCGCAGATCGTGCGAGACGCTCGACAGCAGCGCGCTCCGAAGCTCGTCCGTGCGACGAGACAGCGCCGCAGCCTCCTCCCGTCGCAGCCGCTCGGCCAACGCACTCACCGTCCAGCCAACGACGAACAGCATCGCGAAGGTGAACAGGTTGCGCGGGTCAGCGACGGCGAACGTGTACAGCGGCGCGACAAAGAAGAAGTTGTACGCCGCAACCCCGAGCGCAGCGCTGAGCAGCCCCGGCGCCCGTCCGAGCGCGTACGCAGCGAACACGACCGCGAGGAGCAACAGCATCACCACGTCGGCGTCGGACGTCATGCCCCGGGCCGCGCCGGCAATTCCGGTTGCTGCGCCGGTCAGCACCGCCGCGAGCGCGAGGCGGGTGCCGAGGGCGTAGCGACGGGGATCCACGCGTTCTTGTAGTCAGCCGCGGCACGATCCGCGCGCTCACCTCACCAGCGCGCACCATCCACGCGCCAAATCTTGATGCGTCCTTGATCCCCACCCCCTCGACCTTGAGACCGCCTTGAGACCCCCGGCCATACCCGCGGGGCCATGTCCATCTACGCCTCCGCCCGTCGTTTCGTTCTCGGCCCGCCCAAGGACGTGCGCGATCCCGACGCCTTCCACCACCTCTCCCTCGTCGCCCTGCTCGCCTGGGTTGGCCTCGGCGCAGACGGGCTCTCGTCCAGCGCCTACGGGCCTGAGGAGGCGTTCCGGCAGCTTGGCGACCACCGCGGTCTGGCGGTGTTCCTCGCGCTGGCGATGGTCACTACCGTGCTCGTCATCAGTGCGAGCTACAGCCGGATCATCGAGGCTTTTCCTACGGGTGGCGGCGGCTACGTCGTTGCCAGCAAGCTCCTCGGGCCCCGCGCGGGCGTGGTGAGCGGGGCGGCGCTGCTCGTCGACTATGTGCTCACCATCACGATCTCCGTGGCCGCGGGCATCGACGCGCTCTACTCGTTCCTGCCGACGGAGTGGGCCGGCACGAAGCTCGTCGTGGGCGCCGTGGGCCTCGGCCTGCTCGCGGTGATGAACCTGCGCGGCGTGAAGGAGTCGGTAACGGCGATCGACCCGGTGTTCGTGCTTTTTCTCGTCACCCACGCGATCCTGCTCGCGGTCGCGCTCGGCGGGCACGTGACCGAGGCCGGCGCGGTCGCGCACGACGTGAAGCAGAGCATCGACGGGTCCGTCGCGACACTTGGTGTGGTCGGAACCGTGCAATTGCTGCTTCGGGCCTACGCGCTTGGTGGCGGGACGTACACGGGCATCGAGGCGGTCAGCAACGGCGTGGCGACGATGCGCGAGCCGCGCGTGGAGACGGCAAAACGCACGATGACGCTGATGGGATCGAGCCTGGCGCTCACGGCCTCGGGGTTGATGGTCGCGTACCTGCTGATGCACGTCGAACCCGAGGACGGCAAGACGATGAACGCGGTGCTGCTGGACCGGGTCGCGGGAAGCTGGACGATCGCGGGGTTTGCCGTCGGCAAGGGCTTTGTGGTCGTGTCGATGGCGAGCGAGGCGGCGCTGCTGTTCATCGCCGCGCAGGCTGGCTTCATCGACGGACCGCGCGTCATGGCGAACCTTGCCGTGGACTCGTGGCTGCCGCACCGCTTCGCCGCGCTCTCCGACCGGCTCACGATGCGAAACGGTGTCATCCTCATGGCGCTCGCCGGCCTCGGCGCGCTCGTCTACACCGAGGGCAGCGTCGCAAAACTGGTCGTCATGTACGCGATCAACGTGTTCCTCACGTTCCTGCTGTCGACGACGGCGATGGCGCTGAGGTCGTACAAAGGGCGTAACTCCACGGGCTGGGTCAACGAGTTCATCCCCCACGCCGCCGCTTCGGCGATGTGCGCGGTGATCCTGGTCATCACCGTGATCCAGAAGTTCACGGAGGGCGGCTGGCTGACCGTCGTGGCGACCGCCCTCGTCGTCGCCCTGTGCTTCCGCATCCACGCCCATTACGGCCGGGTGAACGCCGCCTTGCGCGAACTCGACGACAAGGTGCCGATGCCACGCGGGATCGCCGCCCTTCGCGAGGCCGAAGTTGCGATGGTCGAAGGCGATCAGTTCCTCGACGGACAGGTCCCCGGCGTCGTCGAGCACCACGGCGGCCGCGACCCCGACCCCGCTCGTCCCGTCGCTGTCATGTTCGTCGGGGGGTACTCCGGCCTCGGCCGCCTCGCGCTCCTCACGTTGACGCGCATGTTCCCCGGTCACTTCGATGGCATCGTGTTCGTGAGCGTGGCCGTCATTGATGCAGAGGCGTTCAAGGGTGCCGACCAGATCGCCGCGATGACCGCGCGAGGCCGCGAAAGCCTGCTTCGCTACGAGCGTTTCGCCCGTGCCCGCGGCTTCGCGGCCACCAGCGCGCTGGCGATCGGCACAGAGGTCGCCGCAGAGGCCGAGACCCTCGCCGTCGACCTCGCGCGCCGCTACCCGAACGCCCTGTTCGTCGGCGGAAAACTCATGTTCGAAACCGACGATCTCTGGACCCGCTTCCTCCACAACGAGACCGCCTTTCTCGTCCAGACCCGCCTCCAACGCCGCGGCCTGCCGATGATCGTCCTGCCCGTCCGCGTCGATCTTGGCGCAGGGCGCGTGCATCCGCTCCCCGGCACCCTCCCCACGTATCAAAAGTGACGACGTCACTTTTGATATGCCGATCCGCCGTCCCCCCCGCCGGATGACCGCGCTAAACTTACGGGGATCCCCGGCCCGCCTTGCTCCTCCTCCTCCTCGCCTGCAACCCCGCGCCGGCCCCGGACTCCGACGGCGACGGCACGCCCGACGCCCGCGACTGCGCGCCCACCGACGCCGCCGTCCACCCCGGCGCGCGCGAGACCTGCAACGGCGTAGACGACGATTGCAACGGCGTCGTCGACGATGGGCTGCCCAGCAGCGTTTTCTACACGGACGCGGACGGCGACGGGTTTGGCGAGGATGGAACGGGCGTCTCCGACTGCGCGGTCCCGACCGGACGCGTGCTCTCGGCCGGGGACTGCGATGACACCGACCCCGCGATCCACCCCGGCGTCACCGAGGTGTGCAACGGCATGGATGACGACTGCGACGGCGTCATCGACGATGGCCTGCCGACCGCGACCTACTACACGGACGCGGATGGTGACGGGTACGGCGTGGACGGGACCGCCGTCGAGGACTGCACGGCGCGGGCCGGGACGGCCACGGTGGGCAGGGATTGCGACGACGGCGATGCGAGCGTGCATCCAGGCGCGGCCGAGCAGTGCGACGGTGTGGACGAGAACTGCGATGGCCTGCTCGACGAGACGGTCTGGGACGGCGACGTCGTCGACGCGGACGTCCCGAACTTCTGCGCAGGCAGGTGTGCGACGACCGTGACCGGGAGCCTGTCATTGTCGGCGGGCGCGCTCACCAGCCTCACAGACCTCTCCTGCGTCACCGCGGTCACCGGCGATGTGCTCATCCACGAACCGGTGCTGACGTCCCTCACCGGGTTGGAGGGGCTCACGACCGTCGGCGGGGCGTTCACCGTGGAACAGACGGGCGTATCGTCATTTTCGGGGCTGGATGGGCTGAGGACGGTCGGCGGCGACCTCCTCGTGACCGCCAACCCTGGCCTCACCACGCTCGCCGGGCTCGGCGCCCTCGGCACGGTCGCCGGTGGCGTCACGATCGAGCGGAACCCCGGCCTGTCGTCGCCCACCGGCCTCGACTCGCTCAGTTCGGTCGGCGGGGCTCTCGACATCGAGGACAACGTCGGCTTGACGTCGCTCGCGGGGCTCGACCACCTCGCTACCGTCGGCGGGGCGTTGGAGATCGAGAACAACGGCAGTTTGGCAGCGCTCACCGGCCTCGACGCCCTCACCGCCGTCCAGGCTCTCGTGGTGTACGACGACCCCGCGCTGACCTCGATGTCGGCGCTCGCGGGCATCACCTCGATCCCGGGGAACCTGTATCTTGAAGACGACGACGCCCTGCAGTCCCTCGCCGGGCTCGACAACGTCGGGTCGATCGGGGGGGACTTGTGGATCGATGACGTTGGCGCGACCTCGCTCGTCGGGCTCGACGGCCTGCACACGGTCGATGGGAACGCCTACCTCGAGGCGAACGACGCGCTCACCTCCCTGGACGGGCTCGATGGCCTCACCACGGTGGGGGGTGACTTCGGGACCGGGGAGGCGGACTACACGGGCTACGGCGACCACGCGCTCACGTCCATCGCCGCGCTGCACAACCTCACCACGGTCGGCGGGAGCCTGATCATCACCGAGGCGAGCGCGCTGAATTCCTTGTCTGGGTTGGAGAATCTGACCTCGGTTGCCTCGATCTACCTGACCTACGACGACGCGCTGACGTCGCTGGACGGCTTCCCCCCGATGACCGCCATCGAGGGCTCGCTGTGGGTGGAGCACGATCCCAGCCTGACCTCGATCGCGGCGTTGCAAGGCCTCTCCACAGTCACTGGCACGCTCGCGCTCTACAACGATCAGCAGCTCGCCTCCCTGGACGGCCTGGACGCGCTCACGACATCAGGCACAATCTTCCTCGACGACGACCCTGTCTCGTCGCTCGCCGGCCTCGGGTCCCTCACCTACGCTGGCGAGCTCGTCCTCTACGACGATCCCGACCTGACCTCGCTGTCCGGGCTCGACAGCCTGACCTCCCTCGGCACCGCCTACATCCAGGCCGACGCGGCGCTCGTCTCGCTCGCCGGCCTGGAAAACCTGACCGAGGTGACCGGCACCCTGACCATCGGCGGCGGATACAGCGAGACCCAGAACGCCTCCCTCACCTCCCTCGCCGCGCTCAGCGCCCTCACGACCGTGGACGGAGCGCTGTTCGTCGACCACAACGACGCTCTCACGACCCTCGACGGCCTCGACGGCCTGCGCGAGATCGGCGGCTCTCTCGGGATCGAGTACAACGCCACGCTGACGAGCGTCACTTCCCTCGACACCCTCACGACCGTCACCGGCAACGTCGAGATCGCGAACAACCCCCTCCTCACCGACGCCGCCGCAAACGCGCTCGTGGACGCGATCGGCAGCATCGACGGCACCGTCACGGTGAGCGGGAACAACTGACGGGGGCGGCGGACGCGCCGGCGCTACCCGAACAGCGAATGCACAGCGACAAGCTGCGCAATGAGCAGCGAGACGACGCTCATCACCTTGATGAGGATCGCGACGCCCGGGCCGGACGTGTCCTTGAAGGGGTCGCCGACCGTGTCACCCACGACGGCGGACTTGTGCGTGTCGGAGCGCTTGCGATGCCCGTCGCCGAGGCCGCCCTTCTCGATGTACTTCTTGGCGTTGTCCCAGGCTCCGCCGGCGTTCGCCATGAAGAGCGACATCGAGGCGCCAACCGCGAGCGCGCCCGCGAGCGTGCCTGCGAGAGCCGCGGGCCCGAGCACGAACCCGACGACGACAGGCCCGACGACCGCGACGCAGCCGGGCAGGATCATCTGCGAGAGGGCTGCGGTGGTGGCGATGTCGACGATGGCCTTGGGGTTGGGCTCGGCGGTGCCTTCGCGCAGGCCCGGGATGGTGTCGAACTGGCGCTTGATCTCCATCACGATGGATCCAGCGGCCTTTCCGACGGCGAGCATCGTGCTGGCGCCGACGATGAACGGCATGACCGCGCCAATCAGCAGGCCGATGAGGATCTGCGGGTTGGTGAGGGTGAGGTCCATGGCGGTCTTGTGCGCGAGCTCCCGCGCGGCGCTGACCTCCAGGCTGTACGCCGAGAAGAGCGCGATGACCGTCAGCGTGGCCGAGCCGATGGCAAAGCCCTTGCCGATCGCCGCGGTGGTGTTGCCGACGGCGTCGAGCTCGTCCGTGATCTCGCGGACGGCGGGGTCAAGCCCGGCCATCTCGGCGATGCCACCGGCGTTGTCGCTGATGGGGCCGTAGGCGTCCACCGTCATGACGATCGCGGTGCCGCCGAGCATGCCGACCGCTGCGAGCGCGATGCCGTACAGCCCGAGGGCGCCCATCTGCGCGTTGGCGATGAACGCGACCAGCGCGACGAGCAAAAGGCACGTCGCGACCGACTCCATGCCGACGGCCATGCCGCGGATGACGTTGGTGCCCGCGCCCGTCTTGGCCGCCTCGGCGACCGCCTTCACGGGGTTGAAGCTACCCGTGTAGTACTCGGTGATGAGCCCGATCGCTGCGCCGCCGAGCGCACCGGCCGCAAGCGCGACGGTGACGTTCTGGGCGACGTTGAAGAGCGGCAGGAACGCCGCCGTCACACCGACGAGGATGACGGGCGGAAGCACCATCGCGAGCCGCAGCACGACCGCGGGGGCGCTGTTTCGCATCATGCGGGCGGCGAAGATGGCGATGATGCTGACGACAAGGCCGATGCCGGAGAGGATGAGCGGGAGGGCGACCGCCATGGTGCGGGCGTCCGCCACCGAGCCATCGGTGGTGAGGAGGGACTTGATCGCGTCTGGGGGGGCGGTGAGCCCGATGGCCATCGTGGCGACGACAGCGGCCACGAGGGACTCGTAGATGTCCGCGCCCATTCCGGCGACGTCGCCGACGTTGTCACCGACATTGTCGGCGATGACACCGGGGTTGCGCGGGTCGTCTTCGGGGATGTTCTCGATGACCTTGCCGGCGATGTCCGCGCCGACGTCCGCCGCCTTGGTGTAGATGCCGCCGCCGATGCGCGCAAAGAGCGCGATGGACGAGGCGCCGACGGCGAAGGCGTGCAGGCTGGAGCCGAGCGTCTCGGTTCCGACGTTCACGAAGTACACCGCCGAGAGGCCCAGGAGCGAGAGCCCCGCGACGCACAGGCCCATGACCGCGCCACCGTCGAGCGCGGTGAGCAGCGCGTCGGCCTTGGAGCCGCCGGAAGCCGCCTGCGCCGTGCGAACGTTGCCGTTCGTTGCGGCTTTCATGCCGATGAAGCCGGCGAGCAGGGAAAGGAACGCGCCAAGCAGGAACCAGAGCCCGGCGATCGGCGAGATGGCTGCGGACAACGCGCAGAACACGACGACCGCGTACACCGCGAGCACCTTGTACTCGCGCGCGAGGAACGCCATCGAGCCTTCGCGGATGTAGCCGGCGATGCGCTTCATCGTGTCGTTGCCCTCCGGGAGGGCCTTCACGCGGAAGTAGAAGAACACGGCGACCAGGAGCGCGACGACGCTGGCCGCCGCGGGGAGTTTGGTCCAGAGATCCAGGTTCTGCATCGAGCGATCCGTGACAGCGAGCTTGTAGCAACGAGCGCCGCCATCCCGAGCGGATCCGGCGCGGCCCCCTTTGTCACGTCTCGGGCCCTTCGGCAAGTCCGGGGGCCGACAGGAGGCGGCTGGTTAGACGCTCCCATGGACCCCCTCAAGCCCGTCGCCGACTCGCTCAAGGAGCCGCTCCCGGTCTACGTGCTCGTGGGCGGTGAGGGCGTCCTGCGGCGGCAGGCGCTGGCACTGGTTCGTGGCGCGGTCGTCAGCGGGGCGGTGGCCGCGTTCAACGACGCAACGTTCACGGCCGGAACGGGCGGGGACACCGATCCCATGGGCTTTGCCGACGTCGTCCGCACCGCGCCGATGATGTCGCGGCGGCGCCTCTGCGTGATCCGGCAGGTCGAGGACGCGAACGTCGCCCTGTTGGACGCGCTCCTGGAATACGTCCAGAAGCCCGTCGACAGCACCGTCCTCGTCCTCACGGGCGAGAAATTCCCCGGCGCGGTCGGCGGTACGGACCGTGGCCTTCGCATCGCCAACGCCGTCAAGAAGTGCGGCCTCGTCGTCAAGCTGGAGGTGGACGCCAACGACCGCGGCGCCCTCGCCCGCGACCGCGCCACACAGCTCGGCGTCGCCCTCGACCCCGCCGCCCTCAACGCCCTGCAGCAGCTCTCGGGCGACGACCTCTCCGCCCTCCTCGCGAACGTCGAAAAATGCGCCGGCTTCGTCGGCCCCAACGGCCGAATCACGAACGCCGTCGTCGACGACGTCTGCGTCTCGACCGCGGACGCCGACTCCTGGGGCATCACCAACGCCATCATCGCCCGCGACCGGCCCGCCGCGCTCGAAGCCCTGCACCGGCTGCTCGAAGACGGCGAAGCCCCTCACAAGCTCCTCGGCAGCATCGCCTGGCAGCTCCGCCAGGTGCTCACGATCCAGGACGGCATGCGCCGCGGCATCCCGGAGGCGCAGATGGGCCTGCGCATGAACCCGCGGTCCGCGCAGGCCATCCGCGCGCTCGTGCAAAAGCGCCCAGTGAGCCCCTCGGCCATGCTCGATGAGATCGCCAGCGTCGCCCGCGCCATGAATTCGTCACGGGCGGGCGAGCGGCGGGTGTTCGAGGCGTGGGTCGTCCGCCTGACCGAGCTGTAGGCCCGGTCGCGATCGCCAGCTACTTCTTCGCTTCCATCGCCTTGATCGCCTTCGCGAGGCGGGAGATGCGGCGTGCGGCGTTCTTCTTGTGGATGATGCCCTTCTGCGCGAGCTTCTGGAGCTCGGACATCGTGGCGGGCAGGGACGCGGTGGCCGCGGCGGCGTCGTTGGACTCGATCTGCTCGCGGATGGAGCGGATCTGCGTGCGCATGCGCGAGCGACCTGCGCGGTTGCGGGTGCGCGCTTCGGCGCTGGTGCGGATGCGCTTGATCGCGTCTTTGTGATGGGCCATGGGAGTCTCCGATGCGGTTGACGAGGACGTCGAGGTGTGGAAGGCGGTGCGGGGCGCGTCTATCGTGCAGCGTCGGGGTGTCAATAGGGCGGCCCGGCTTCGGGGGGGACGCTCACGCCAAACCGCATATGAAAACGGACGACGTCACTTCTCGCACATCGGAC
>CAIMSU010000294.1 GCA_903844155.1 uncultured Pseudomonadota bacterium
CCCGACCTGAGCCGCGGTCAGGACCAAACTTGCGCGCGCGACGGCGTCCCTCGGCTCGGAAGGGCGCTTGGAGACCCCGGGAGGCCGCGAGGGGCGTCCGGGGGCAGGTTCCGACCCGGTTCGCGCACATTTTGGGTTAGCACTGGCGGGCCGACACGGGCTGTCTTCCCGCCGATTCGGTCCGATTCGCAGCGTGCATTTCACCACACGCGGATACGAAACGCGGGAGGAGGATTGTCACAGGGGACGTCCTCCGAAGACGAAGCGGTTGAACCGCCAAGGCGCCAAGGAAATGCAGTTTCTTCTTCTCTTCCTTGGCGAACTCCGCGCCTTGATGTTCTTCCTTGGCGGTAAACTCTGCTTCTGCCGCTCGCCGGGGAAGGGCACCACGGAGCGCACCAGCGCACGGAGAGCACCGGGGCTAGGTCGGCGTCGGCGAGAGTCACCTGTTCGGACCTGCATAGTTGCGTTACGTTTCGTACACCCACTTGAGCGAACCATGTCTCGCGCCGTCGTCGCCCGCTTTCTCGCCGCCGTTCTCCTCGCCGCCCCAGCGCTCCTCGCCGCCGGGTGCATCAGCAGCGCCGACACCGGTCAGAGCAGAGATACCCAGTCTGTTGACTCCTCCAGCGTGGACTCGTCGGGCGCGGACTCGTCCGACGCAGACTCCAGCGCGGACTCGCCGGGCAGAGACTCGTCCGGCTCGGACTCGACGACCGGGGACTCCGCGAGCGCGGACTCGTCCGGCGCCGACTCCAGCGCAGACTCGTCCGGCTCGGACTCGACCACCGGGGACTCGTCGGGGGATTCCGGCGGTTCAGCCGACTCCGCCCCGCCGATAGACGCGGATGGAGATGGCTACCCTTCGGTGGCCTCGGGCGGCGGCGACTGCGACGACACCGATGCCGCCGTCAATCCCGGCGCCGCCGAGGTGTGCAACGGGGTCGACGATGACTGCAATGGCAGCGTGGACGACGGCCTGCCAATCGCGACCTACTACACTGACGCGGACGGGGATGGCTACGGTGCCGATGGCACGGGCGTAGATGCCTGCGCCGAGCCAGCCGGCTCAGCCACGGTCGCGGGCGACTGCGACGAGACAGACGCCGCCGTCAATCCCGGCGCTGTCGAGGTGTGTGACGGCGTCGACAACAACTGTGACGGCGTCATCGACCTGTCCGAGGCCGACCCGTCCGGCACGGGGACCTTCGGCGCGGCGACGCTGTCCGACGCCGCAGCCTACCGGTTGCGTGGCAACGTGTACCAGCCCGCCTACGACGTCACGCTCACCTCGTTCCGCATGTACGTCACGCCAAACGCCACCAGTACGGTGTTCGGCGTCTACAAGGCCACGTCGCCGACCGGGCCGTACACCTGGGTCGACGCGACGTCTGTGCGCTCGTCGCGGACGGCGGGCTGGGTCGACTCAGGCGTCATCAACCTGCCGCTCGAGGGCGGCGCATACTACGTGCTGACGATGGGGGACACTGCGACCACCACGTTCTGGTATGACACGGCGCCATCGGCGGACGCCGTGGGGCTCTCGCTCAAGGGTGGGCTCGACACCGCCTCGACCGCCTCGGGTCCGGACGCGGGGGTGGTGTACGCCCAGACGGTGACCGTCGTGGCCACGCCGCCCGATGATCAGGACGCCGACGGCGACGGCTACACGCCCTTCTGTGGGGACTGTGACGACGCCGAGGCTGGGCTCAACCCGGCCGCGGCCGAGGTCTGCGACGGCGTGGACAACGACTGCGACGGCGTGAGCGACGAGGGGTTCGACGCTGACGGCGACGGGTATGGCGCTTGCGTTGACTGCGACGATGGCGACGCGAGCGTCTCGCCCGGCGCGTCCGAGGTGTGCGATGGCATCGACAACGACTGCTCGGGGGCGGTCGACGACAACGCCGTCGACGGCACGACCTACTACGCCGACTCGGACGGAGACGGCTACGGCGACGTCGACGCCCCGGCAGTCCTGTGCGCGCCGGCCAGCGGCTACGTGGCGGACGCGACGGACTGCGACGATGGGGAGGCGGGCACCAACCCGGGCGCCGCCGAGGTCTGCGACTCGGCCGACAATGACTGCGACGGCCTCGTCGACGAGGGCTTCGACGGCGACGGCGACGGGTTCCCGTCGTGCACCGACTGCAACGACGCGGACAGCTCGGTGTACCCAGGGGCGGTGGAGACCGTGAACGGCGTCGACGACAACTGCGATGGCGCCGTTGACAGCCCGGTGGCCTACGCGTACACGGGCGCCGAGCAGACCTACACCGTGCCGGACGGCGTCACCTCGCTGACGTTCGAGGCCTGGGGCGGCGGCGGCGGCGGCGGGCACGGGAACTTCGCGTACGGCGGCGGCGGCGGCTACATCAAGGTGACGGTCGCCGTGAGCCCCGGGGACGTGCTGACGCTGGGGCCCGGACAGGGCGGGCCTGGGTACGGCGGCGGTGGCGGCGGATCGTTCGGGTGGGCGGCCGACGGCAGCCTGCTCTTTGCGGCTGGCGGCGGCGGCGGGGGCGCCGACTACACGCCGGACCTGAGCTACAGCTTCGGGTACGCGGACGGAGGCGGTGCGGGTGGGGCCGACGGGGAGTCTGGCGGTACGATGTCACGTTACAATCCCTTTGCGTGGCCCTCCCCGGCCACGTACTACGCCTACGGCGGTGGCGGCGGGAGCGCGAGCGCCGGTGGGGCAGGGGGCGTGGGCACCGAGTTTGGCGAGGACGGGGAGGCGGGTGGCTACGGCTACGGCGGCACGCCGTACGGCGGCGGCTCCCAGGCCGTGCTCGATCAAGCGGGCACCGCTGGTGAGAGCGGCGGCGGCGGCTCGGGCTATTACGGTGGTGGGAGCGGGGGGATCTCGGCCTACATCGGTGGCGGGGGAGGTGGCGGCTCGTCCTACGCGCCCGACGGCACGCTGGAGGGCGGCGACAACTACGGTGTCGCCGGGGGTGAGTCGAGCGCGTTCTGGGACGGCAGCGCGGGGCTCGGCGGGTACAACCGCGACGCGACCTTCAACTACGACGGCTACGACGGGATGATCGTGGTGGAGTAGGCACCAGCGCGCATCCCGACTGCTACCCCCACGGATCCCCGCCGACCGCGTGCGTGAGGCCGGCTTCGGCGCGGCGGGCGTCGAACAAGGCGCTCGCCCGTGTGGATTGCGCGCGGACGAGCGCCAGGTTGGCGTCGAGCACCTCCTGCATCGTGCCCGTGCCCGTCTGCTGGCGACGCTCCTGGATCGCGAGGTTCTCCGTGGCTTGCGTGACGGTGTCCGCCGCGAGCGTCCAGGTCGACGACGCGACGGTGAGGGCCTGCACGCGGGCGAGGACGTCCATTCGAACGCCGGCTTCGAGGCCATCAAGCGTGTGCGCGAGCTGATCGGCCTGCGCCTTCGCTGCCGTGACGCCCGCGGCCGCGCGACCAAACGCCCAGACGTTCCAGTTCAGGCTGGCGCCGGCGTAGGCCGTGTCGGGCGACCCGAACGCGCCCTGACCGGTGGAGTGCTGGTAGACGGCCATGCCGGAGATGGACGGGATGCGGGCGAGCGATGTCGCGGCGGCTGCAGCGCGCGCTGCGGCGACGCGATCGCGCATCGCGAGGATCTCCGGCCGGTTCTTGAGCGCGCGTTCGGTGAGGGCGGCGACGTCCGGTACGGGCTTTGGCGGGTCCTCGGTGGCACCTTGTGGGCGCACCGGGTCACCGCCCGTGCCAGTGGCGACCCCGAGGCGCGCGTACGCGAGATCCCGGTAGCCTGCGAGCTGCGCCACGGCCTCCTTCGCCTGAGCCAGCGCGATCCGCACCAGCAGCAGATCGTTGCGTGTGAGCGACCCGGCTGAAAACGCCGTCTCCGCGACGTGCACCCGCTCCGTCATGCTCGCCACCTGCGAGGACGCGATCGCGAGCTGTTCTTCGGTCTGTGCGGCGGCGAACCAGGCGTCCTTCGCCTCCAGCTCCGCGTCGGCGACGCTCGCCTCCCTTGAGCTTTGTGCGGCGTTCATCCCGTCCTTCGCGGCGGCGACCTGGCGATCCACGGCGAACTGGCCGGTGATCGGCACGGCAAGCTGCGCCTGCAGGCTGGTCGTGACCTGCTCGCGCACGATGATCGGCTGCCCGAAGCTCGCGCAGAGGGTGCCGAAGGGGTCGGGAATCCCGGTGCAATCAATGGGGGTGTCGCTGGTAAACAGCGTCAGCTCCTGCGCTTTGTTGTAGACGAGGACGTTGCCGGAGACGGAGAGGCTGGGGAGGCGACCGGGCCAGGCCTGGGCGTAGCCGGCAGCGGCGGCCTGCTCGGCGCTCTGGGCGGCGGCGACACCGGGGGTCTGCCGCGCGTGCTCGACGGCATCGCTGAGCGTGATGGCAGGCGCCTCGGCGTTGGCGCGGGGATTTGTGAACAGCAACGCCAGTAACAGCATGATGACTCCGAAATGCGACGAGACGACTCGTCTACGGCTTGACGTGACGATTCCTGAATATACATTCACATCACGAACGGCAACCCCATGACTGACCCGAACCCCAAAGTTCCCCGACGCGAGCGCGAACGCCTCCGTCACCGCCAGGAGATCCTCGACGCAGCCCGGCAGATTGTGGGCGATCGCGGCATCGAAGGCGTGACGGTCGAGCAGGTGGCGAAGCAGGCCGACTTTGCGGTGGGCTCGATCTACCGGCACTTCAGCTCCAAGGAGGACCTCATCCTCGCGGTCGTCGGCGAGTTCGCGGACGGGATGTTCGAGGAGATGGCGGCGGTCACCGCCGATGATCGGCCGTTCGACGAGCAGTTGGCGCGTTTTGTGCGCCTCTCGCTCGCGCACCAGGCCGAGTGCCAGCCGCTCTTCGAGGCGTTGATGACCTTGCCGGGTCAGTTTCCGGCGCCGGGGAGTGAGACGGGCACGCGGATGATGGCGATGCACCAGCGGTTTTTGGGGGCGCTCGATGCCATCGTTGCGCTTGGCGAGGAGGCCGGCGAGCTGCGAAAGGGGGCGCGGTCCAGCCACGTCATCGCCCTCGGCGCTCTGCTGCACGGGTACGCCAAGGTCGCATGCATGGGAGGCGTTCCGATGGTCGCGGACCCGACGCATGAGATTCTACGCTCGTTTCTTCATGGCGCCCGGGCCGAGGGCGGTGTGGCATGAAGCGCCTCGTCGCCATCCTGGCCGGGATCGCCCTGCTCGCCCTGCTCTGCGGAGTCACGACCTGGCGCATTTTCGGGGCCCTCACGCGGCGCTCGGATGCGGAGGCGGCGGTGGCTACAACAGCGTCGACGCCGGTGGAAGTTCAGGCGGCGACCGCGCGGGATCTGGTCGAAAACGTGCGTGTCGCGGGCTCGTTGCGCGCCCTGCACGAGGCCGACGTGGTGGGGCAGCTGCCGGGCCGGGTGACGGCGGTGCTCGCGGACGTTGGCGACAAGGTCGAGAAGGGCCAGCCGCTCGCCCAGCTTGACGCGGTGGAGCTGGCGCTCGGCGTGCAACAGGCAGAAGCGGGGTTGGCGGCGGCGAAGGCCGGTGGGACCAGCGCGACGCGGGATCTGGCCGGGGCGGTGGCGGTCGCGGAGGTCGGCGGGGTGACGGACGCGCAGATGGTGGCGGCAAAGAGCCGATCCACGGCCGCAGACGCCCAGATCGCGCAAGCTCAGGCGGGGTTGGGGCTGGCGCGCGCTCGCTTGGCGGACGCGACGCTGCGAGCGCCGTTCGCAGGCGTCGTCGTTCGGCGGAGCGTGGACCTCGGCCAGCAGCTCAACCCGGGGATGCCGGCGTTTGCCATCGCGGATCTCTCGTCCCTGGAGCTCGTCCTCGCCGTCGACGAGCGCGTCGCCGCCAGCCTCCATCCGGGTGACGCCGTCGGCATCGCGAGCGACACCGTCGCCAACCTGCCCGATGGCATCGTCAAGACCGTCTCGCCCACGCTCGACCCGACCTCGCACAAGGCCGACGTCGTCATCGGCCTCGCGTACGCGCCCGGCCTGTTCGCGCACGGGTCTGCCACCGCCACGCTGCGGCTCGGGCGCGTCTCCGGAGCGGTCGCCGTCTCCTCCCGCGCGATCGTCGACGACAGCGGCGACCACGTGGTCTACGTGGTCATGTCGCCCCCGACCGGCTCGGTGGCGCACCGAACGGTGGTGAACCCGGGATTGCACGACGGGGACTGGATCGAGGTCAAGGGCCTGCCCGTCGGCGCTTCCGTCGTCGTCACCGGCAACACGTACTTGAGCGACGGCGCCGCCGTGACCGTGCGCTCCTCCGGCCCCGTCGCCCCCGTGGGCCCGTCATGAACATCAGCGACATCGCGATCCGCCGCCCGGTCTTCACCACGATGGTGATGGTCGCGCTCATGGTGCTCGGCCTCGTCGCCTTCAACCGGCTTGGCGTCGAGCTTTTCCCGGACATGTCGTTCCCGCTCATCACGGTGAACACCCCCTACCCGGGCGCGGGCCCCGAGGAGGTCGAGCAGTTCGTCACGCGACCGATCGAGGACGCCGTAAACTCCCTGGGCGGCGTGGACTCGGTGCGGTCGTACTCGCGCGAGGGGTTCTCCAGCGTCATCATCCTCTTCAAGATCGGCACGGACACCAAGTCCGCGAGCATGGACGTACGCGATCGGGTGACCGACGCGCGGCGCAAGATGCCGCAGCAGGTCATGGAATCCTCCTTCATGAAGCTCGATCCGTCCGCGACGCCGGTCGAGACGCTCGTGCTCTCCGGCAGCGCGGATCCGATGGTGATCCGGCGGCTGGCCGAGGACGTCGTGCGGCCGAACCTGGAGCACAGCGCCGGGGTTGCCGCCGTGAACGTGCGCGGCGGTGAGGAGCGCGAGATCGAGGTCCAACTCTCGGCGGAGAAGCTGGCACGTTATGGGATCGCGATCGCCCAGGTGTCGCAGGCGCTGGGCCTCGAGAACGCGAACGTGCCGACGGGGCGGGTCGACTCGGGGACGAAGGAGGCGACGCTGCGCCTGAAGGGCGAGGTGACGAAGGTCGAGGATCTCGGCGCCATTGTCGTCGCGAACGTCGCTGGCACGCCGGTCACCGTCAGCGACCTTGGCGAGGTCGTCGACACGGTCAAGGAGCGCCGGACGATGGTGCGGGTGAACGGCCACGACGCCGTCGCCATCGACATCTTCAAGCAGAGCGGCGGCAACACCGTCGCCGTGGCAGATGCCCTCGTCGACCCCATCACCGAGCTGCAAGCCTCCCTCCCTCCCGGCGTCCACCTGGACACCATCATCGACTCCTCCGTCTTCGTGCGCGAGAACGCCGATCACGTCGAGGAGGAGCTCACCCTCGGATCGCTGGCCGCCATCGCCGTCATCTTCCTGTTCATGCTCGACTGGCGCTCGACGCTCATCTCGGCGCTGGCGTTGCCGACCTCGATCGTGACCACCTTTTTCGGCATGTACCTCGCCGGTTTTTCGCTGAACATGATGTCGCTGATGGGCCTGTCGCTGTCAGTCGGCTTTCTCGTCGACGACGCCATCGTGGTCCGCGAGAACATCTTTCGGCACATCGAAGCCGGTGAAGATCCGTTCACCGCCGCCAGCAAGGGGACGAAGGAGATCGCGCTGGCGGTGCTCGCCACGACCGCCACGATCCTCGCGGTGTTCATCCCGGTGGGGTTCATGGGCGGGATGATGGGGCAGATGTTCCGGCAGTTCGCGCTGACCGTGTCCATCGCCGTGGCTGTCTCGCTGTTCGTGGCGTTCACCGTGGATCCGATGCTCTCCGCGCGGCTCGTCAAGCCGCACGGCCCGAAGACCCGCGCCTGGGGCCCACTTGGGCTCTGGCAGGACGCATTGGAGGCGTTGGACGTCGGCTATCGGGCGATCCTCGGCGCCGCGCTACGCCATCCCTGGCTCACCGTCACCGGCGCGACGATGATGTTCGTCGGCAGCTTCGGTGCCGTCGCGTTGATGGGCGTGGAATTCGTCCCGAAGATCGACCGCAACCAGTTCGTCGTGAACGCCACGCTCCCGCCGGGCACGTCGCTCGCGCATACGGAAGAAGTGGGGGCGCAGATGGAGAAGCTGCTGCTGGCAGACCCGGATATCAAGCTGGTCTATTCGACGATCGGTGTGAACGAGGAGGCGAGGAAGATCGCGATGCGGGTCACCGCGGTCGACAAGTCCGAGCGCGCTCGGAACCTGCTGCAGCTCACGGCGGACATGCGGGGCAAGTTCGCGGAGCTGCCCGGGATGCGCTTTTCGTTCAGCGAGGCCGGGATCATCGAGGGCGACTCGGACTTTCGGCAGGCCGACATCACGCTGAACCTGCGCGGGCCCGAGTTCAGGACGTTGGGCGAGCTCTCCGACAAGCTCCAGGCCGCCGTCGCGTCAACCCCGGGCGTCACCGACCCGGACACCAGCTTTGCCCCGGGGATGCCCGAGCTGCAGGTCACCCTCGACCGTCACGAGGCCGCGGCGCTCGGCGTGACCTCGTCACAGGCCGGAATGGCCCTTCGCAGCGCCATCGTCGGCGATCTCGCCACGCGTTTTCGGGACGGGGAGCATGACACGGACGTTCGGGTCGGCTTGCGTCCACAGGACCGCAACGACCTCGCTGCCATCGGATCGATCGCCCTGCTCACCCGCGCCGGGCTCACCCCGCTGCGGCAGTTCGCCACCATCGGCGAGAGCAGCGGGCCGGCCACCATCGAGCGCGAGGCCCGGCAGCGCCAGATCACGATCAGCGCTGGGGTGGCTGGCCGGTCCCTTGGCGAGGTCGTGAGCGAGATCCAGGGCAAGATCGACGCGATGAACCTGCCACCCGGCTACACCACGAGCTTCTCCGGTCAGGCCAAGCAGATGGCCGAGACGAGCCAGGCCTTCGGCGTGGCGATGATGCTCGCGATCATCTTCATCTACGTCGTCCTCGCCAGCCAGTTTGAGAGCTTCATCCACCCGATCACCATCATGGTGTCGCTGCCGTTGGCCATCGTCGGCGCGTTTTTGGGCCTGTTCCTGACTGGCAAGGCGCTCGGGATGGCGTCGATGATCGGCGTGGTGCTGCTGATGGGCCTCGTGACAAAGAACGCGATCCTCCTGGTGGATCGCGCGAACCAGATCCGGGACGAGCGTGGGCTCGGCGCCGTTGAAGCGCTGCTCGAGGCCGGGCCGACGCGGCTGCGGCCCATCGTGATGACGTCCATGACCATCGTCCTCGGCATGTTGCCCACCGCGATGAGCAATTCAGCAGGTTCGGAGTTCCGATCGCCGATGTCCATCGCGGTCATCGGCGGTGTCATCACGTCGACGGTCCTGACGCTGGTCGTGGTGCCCGTCGTCTACGTCTTCCTCGACCGGATCACGGGTCGGGGTCGTGCAGAGCATAGGACAAAGGCGGAGAAGGTCGCGGGCGACGAGCGCGCGGAGATCGATGAAGAAGCGCGGGCGACGGCGAAGTGAGGATCCCCACGGACGCGGAGGTCGTCGAGGCGGTCGCGCTGCTTGAGACCCCACGGCGGGACGAGGCCGTGCGCGTGCTGGCGAGGGCCGGGGAGGTGGCGATTGGGCCGGTGCTGTCGCTCGCGAACGCCGGCGATGGTGGGACGCGAGCGGCGGCGATCGAGGTGCTCGGCGCTGTAGGAGGGGGCGACGGGACGGCAGACGGGCGCTTGGACGTGGTGATCGCCGGACTGGGGGACGCCGACCTCTTCGTGCGCTTTGCGGCGGTGCGGGCGATCGCGCGATTGAAGCCCGCTGCCAGGAGGCTGGTCGCAGGGCTGGGCAGCGCCGACCCCATGCTTCGGCAGGCGACCGCCGGCGCTTTGGGCGGGCTGGACGTCAAGGATGTCGTCCCTGACTTGATCGTCGCGGCTTCGGACCCGGTTGCGGGCGTGCGAGGCGCGGCCGTCACGGCGCTCGGTGCGCACGCGCTGGACGTCGTCGCCAGGGCTCTGGTGGATGGTGACGTGGTCGTCCGGCGCGCTGCCGTCGGCGTCTGCCGGGTGAAGGGGCTCACGCCGTTGGCCCTGCGTGCCTGCGCGGGCGACCCGGACTCGCAGGTTCGGCAGTACGCCTGCGATGCCCTTGCGCGCGATCCCGGCGCTGGGCCGGAGCTGGTCGCCGCGTTCGAGGCGGGTGAATCGGCAGCGGGACGCTCGCTCGTCGCGCTTGGCCACCCGGCCGGCGAGCGCTACATCGCCGCTCTCGAAGCTCGTGCGGCGGCGCCACACGATCCGAGCGTTCGACCGGGCGAGATGGATGATGTCGATGCGGCCGTCGAGATGCTCGTGCGGTTCGGTCGACGGTAGTGCCGCCGCCGCCGCGATACGTCAACCCCCGCCGATGCCCAGCTTCCCCCTCTCGCCGCGCCTCCTCGTCACGCCCATCTGGGCCCTGACGCGGCTGCGCGAGTGGCTCGTGGAGCGTCGCCGGCCCGTCCTGGAAGCTGTGGTCGACGGCGCCACGCCCCAACCGACCGCGGAGGAGGTCGACGCGTTCGCGCGGAGTGAGGCGCGCGGCATCCACCTGGTCCTCGATCGCGTGAGCGGCGGATTTGCGACGTTGGAGGCGCTACGCGACGCGTTGTTGCGGGCGAGGGCGGCCGGAAAGCTCATCACGGTCGAGGTGGGGCGCTGCGGCAACGCGGAGCTCTACGTCGCCTCCGTCGCCGACCGGATCTGGCTCCGGCCGACGGGCGAGGTGGTCGCGCTTGGCGTGGCGGCGAACCTGCTTTTTGGCGGAAAGCTGCTGGAGACGCTGGGGCTGCGCTTCGACGTCGAGGCGGCCGGGACCTACAAGGCTTTTGGGGAGACATTTTCGCGGGCCTACGCGAGTCCGGCCAACCGGGAGGCCACCACCGCGCTCGTCGACGACCTGCAGGCTCAGTTGGAGGCCGCGGTCGCCAACGGGCGACGGATGACGGTCGAAGCGGCGAAAGCGGCGCTTGCGCGTGCCCCTTTGTCTGCCGAGGAGGCCGTCGAGCTGGGCCTCGCAGACGGCGTGCTCTACCGCGATCAGGTCGAGGACCAGCTCGACGAGCTGTACGGCGTGCCGAAGCCGGGCGGGGAGAAAGGCTCGGCGAAGGTGGTGTCCTTCGGGCGCTGGGCGTCGGTGCGACGATGGCGTCGGCGGGCACAGGACTGGCTCGAGGGCAGGCCGCGGGTGGTCGTCCTGCACCTTGTCGGAAACGTGCTGGACGGGGAGGGGACGGGACAGCCGGCGATCGCGGCGGGGCCGGTGTGTCGGGCGTTGGAGGCGCTGAAGGACGATCATCGCGTAGCGGGGGTCGTGCTGGCGATCCGGTCGCCCGGCGGGAGCGCGACCGCGAGCGACACGATCTGGCGCTCAGTGCGGCTCCTGGTCGAGGCGAAGCCGGTGGTCGCCGCGTTCGGAGATGTCGCGGCGAGCGGCGGGTACTACATCGGCGTGGCCTGCAACGAGATCTTCGCGCAGCAGGGCACCATCACCGGGTCGATCGGGGTTGTGGGCGGCAAGCCGGTCGTCGGCGGGCTGATGGACAAGCTCGGGGTCAGCTCCGAGGTCGTGACGCAATCGCCGATGGCGGACATGTTCAGCCTGTATCGGCCGTTTACGCCTGAGCAGCGCCTGCGTTTTCGCGCGAGCCTGGACCGATTCTACCGCACGTTTGTGGACCGCGTCTCGGCCGGCAGGCGCGCCCCGTTTGACGCGGTGGAGGTCCACGCACGCGGGCGGGTGTGGACGGGCGCCGCCGCGCTCGAACGGGGGCTTGTCGACCGGATCGGCGGCGTGGGTGACGCCCTGGCGCGGGTGCGCGTGCTGACGGGGTCCGCGGCAGTTCGACGCGTTGATGTTCGCATCCTCCCAAGGGTGCCGCTGTTGACCCGGTTGGTTCGACGGGCGCTTGGGCGGGGCGCGCTCGGCGGTGCGGCGACGGCGGCGGCCCTGGAGGGTTTGGTGACGAGCGGGCAGCGGGCCGCTCTGCGAGACCTCGGGAGCACATTCTCTGAGGGTCGCCCGATGGCGTACTACCCCTGGGAGATCCGGCCGTGATCCTCCCGTTCATCGGCTTCGCCCTCGCCGGGCTTCCCCCGCCCGCCCACCTTCGCGACGCCGACCCCGACCGCGACGTCTTTCACGCCCTCCACCCCGCGGGCGGCGTCGGCCCGCCACCCCCGCCATCCACACCCGAGGAAGCGTCTTCCTGGGACATCACCCAGTACACCGCGCACGTTCGCGTGGACCCGGTGGATGAATCGCTCGTCGGAACCATGACGATCGAGGCGACCCGAAACGCCACACTACCTGCTGGCGACCTGCTTTTTCACTACCTCGGCGGGGCCCTCGGCACGGTGACCGTCGACGGCGTGAACGTCACCCCCACATCCGACGGTACGGCCTGGCACGTGACGCCCGGAGGGGATTCTGCCGAGGTTGTGGTGCAGTGGCAACGGACCGGGACGGACGCGGACCTTGGCATCCAGTTCTCCCCGGGCGTCACCTGGTCGGTCGACGAGCCCAACGGCGCCCGCAATTGGCTCCCGGTCTACGACGAGCCCTGGGACAAGGCGCTTTGGACCTGGGAGATCGAGGCTCCGTCCACGCTCGTCGTCGCGGCGAACGGGAACCTGACCGATCTCGTGGAAGCGCCGAGCGCGGCCGACGGTCGGGCCTTTCGAACCTGGACGTGGGTGTTCGACCAGCCCATCGCGACCTACCTCGTCGCCCTGCACATCTCCGACTACCAGAGGTTTGAAGTTGGGCGCGACATCCCCATCACCGTTTGGGCCAGCCCGCTGATCGCCGCCCAGACCCAGCGCGCCTTTGCCAACACCCCCGACATGATGGATCTGCTCTCGGCCGATTTTGGAGCCTATCCCTGGGATCACTACGGCATGGCCACCGTGCCCTTCGCCGGCGCCATGGAGCACACCACCTGCACAAGCTTCGGCGACGTGTTCACCGTCACCCCCGACCTCGTCAACATCCACGAGCTGGCCCACCACTGGTTTGGCGACGACGTGACCATCGCGGACTGGCGCGACCTCTGGTTGAACGAGGGCTTTGCGAGCTACAGCGAGGCGCTCTGGTACGAGAGCCTCTACGGTCAGGCGGGGCTGACTGAATATCTGAGCTGGCAGCGCGACACGTACTACGAATGGAAGGGGGAGGAGGGCGATTTCGCGCTCTACGATCCCACCAACTATTTTGGCGGTACTGTCTATGAGAAGGGCTCCTGGGTCGTCCACATGTTGCGCGGGATCCTGGGCGACGACGCTTTTTTTGCCGCCATGCGCGACTACGTCGCCAAGTACTCCTACGCCAACGCCAGCACATCCGAGTTTGAGGCGAGCATCGAGGCCAGCACGGGCGAGGATCTCTCCTGGTTCTTCGACTACTACGTCTACGGCACCGGCGAGCCGACGCTCAAGTTTGCGTGGGTCGCTGATGGCGACACGGTGTACACGGCGGTCGAGGCCGATACGACGATGCCACTGCCGATTCCGGTTCGGTACTCGTTCGCAGACGGGAACTCCGTGGACGTCAAGGTGACGCTCAATGATGGCGTCGCATGCGGGAGTCGGACGTTCGGAGCGCGGCCCACGGACGTGGCCCTGGACCCGGACCTTTGGGTGCTCACGAAGGATCGGCAGGTGCTGCCGCAGGAGGCGCTGGCCGCGTGTGTGGCATCCCTGCAGAGCGGGGGCGACACCGCGGATTCCGGGACGAACAAACCGGTGGATCGGCCGGGGAGCTATGTGGGGGCGACGGGGTGTGGGTGCGGGACGGGCACAGGCGGGTCTGGTTCGCTGGTCGTGCTGGCGCTGGGCGCGATGCTTGGGAGGCGTCGGCGGTGATGGCGCTCGCGGTGCTCGAGTCGGACGTGCGAGCAGCTTCTCACCCCCTCCAAACCCCAAACTCTTCGCCCACCCCCGCGGCCGCCAGCACTCCGTTCTCCACAGCGCCATCATCGCTCTCGGGCTCGCAAAGATAGACCGCAATGGCACCCAGCGGCTGATCGGTCCTGACGCTCGCCCAGCCCGGCGGCAGCTCGCGGACCCGGCGCCGCCACGACACGCTCAGGCCCGCACGGCCTGAACCCTCAAGGATCCCGCGGCTGCCATCGCCACCCTCAACCGCCTCCACCGTCGCCACCTCAGCCTCGACCTGCCCCGAGGCCTCCCCGACGCCGAGCCCGTGCAGACGCAAGTGGGTCGCCAGAGCGGGTGGCACGAAGTATCCGACGGGGCGGGACACCACCTTCGTACCGACAAACCTGCCGATATGGGGGATGGTGACGGTCGACGGTTGCCCTGTGAGCGTACGCGGCGTGCGGGTGAGGATGGTGGCGGGCTCAGCAAACCGGTCGAGCCGGTAGCGGACGGCAACGCGGTCGGGCGGCGATTGACTTTCGGCCGCCACGCGCACGACGTCGACGGGGTGCGCGGCGACCCAGGTCAAAAGCTCGATCTGCCATACCGCCGCCGTGGCGACGCGCTCCTCAAAAGGCAGGTAGCTGTAGCACTCCAGCAGCACGTCGAGACGGTTCGTCAAACCCCGGTAGTTGGAGCCGAAGCGGGGGTGATGCGGGTAGGTCATCCAACCCTCGCGCACGGGCGCACCTGCGTCGGGCGAGGCTTCTGCATCCAAGGCTCTCTCGTCCTCGACAAAGTTTCCGTACCAGCCCGACGTGAACCCTCGCTTTGCGACGGCCGCCATCACTTCGGGGATCACGCGCCCGCGCATGAATTCAATCGGCTCGGAGCGCCCGCTCTGGACGGTGTGCGGCACGTCCACGGTCATCTGGAAGCGGTGCACGGAGCCGTTGGTGGCGTGGTTGTCGATGGTGAGATCGGGGGCCCAGGGCTGGCAGACGCGGCTTTGGAGCAGGCGCATCTCGGGAGCAGCCTGTCGCAGGTAATCGCGGTTGAGGTTGATGCCGTGGCTCTGCGTGCGCGTGCCGACGACGGGACCGATCTGTCCCGAGAGATGCGCCACGTCCAACCTACGGTTCGCTGGGTCGAGGGCGTCGTTGCCGTCCGGGTTGAAGAGCGGGACGACGAGCAGGGTCAGGTGTTCGAGGATCGACCCAAGTGGCGAACCGGGGGCGAGCATGCCGCGAACCAGCGCGAGGCTCGCTTCCTTGCCTTCGACCTCGCCGGGGTGGATGCCGTCGAGCATCAGGACCACGGGGAGTCCGAGCGCGCGCGCCTCCGCGGGGGTGCGAACGCCGCGCGTGGAGAGGATGAGCAGCGGAAGGTCGCGACCCTCGGGGCTGGTCCCAAACGAGGTGACGTGCAAGCGTGTGTCGCCCAGTGACCCAAGTCCCGCGATGAACGCCATCACGTCGGCATGGAGCGACGTCTCGCGAAAGCCCGTGCGCTCGGCTCGGGTCAGCAGCGCGCTCACGCAGCGCTACCCATCGTACCACTCGGGTGTCACAAGTTGCTGGTATTGCTCGACTTTCAGCGGGTTCACGCGCTGCTTGATCGCGTCGATGGCCACGCTCGCGGAGACCTTGGCGAACCAGATGTACATGTCCCGCTTGTAGGGCACCCGCGACAAAAGCCCCTTCGCCAGCCACTTGTTGTTGACGAACTTCTTGTTCATCTCATAGAGCGAGACGGCGATCTCATCCCGGGTCATGTACTTTGTGTCGAGCACGGGGGAGAGCCAATCGAAATTGTCGAAGTCCTCCTCCGTGATCCAGCCTTTTGCGACCGCCTCGTCGTAGATTGGCGTGCCCGGAACGGGGGTGATCGGGTGGAAGGCTGGAAAGTCGATGTCGAGCTTGGAGGCCAGCGCGACCTGCTTCTGCAGGCTCTCGGGACTCTCATCCTTCACGCCCACGATGAACGTCGCCTGCACGAACACGTCCGGGTATTTCTCCTTGAAGATCTTCAGCGCAGCCTCCGCCACGCCGCCCGTGTAGAACCGCTTGTCCAGCAGCGTGAGCGAATCGTCCTCGGCCCGCTCGACGCCGATCAGGATGTGCGAGAGCCCGGCCTGGATCATCTTTTCGAGGATGCCCTTCTTCTCGTCGCGCACGATGCAGTCCGCGCGCATGAACGCGAACCACTTGGTCTTCATGCCGGACTTGATCATCGCGTCGCTGAACTGGTCGTTGAAGCGCGGGTCGATGTTCCAGCTCTCGTCCACCCAAACGTAGCTGCGCTTTCCGTAGCGGTAGTAGAGCTCAGAGATCTCCTCCATGACACGTTCGACCGACTTTGTACGCCAGCGTGGGGAGAGCTGGGCTTTTCCGTCTTCGTCGTACTTCCGGTCGGCCATTACCGTCCACCAGGCGCAAAAGCTGCACTTGGACACGCAGCCGCGGGAGTGGTGGATGGTCGTGCCGCCGGGCGAGAACAGGTAGCGGGATTTGCCGTAGAGGTGCATGGGGAGCAGATCGTAGGCGGGCATCGGCAGGAGGTCGAGGTCATGGATCAGCTTGCGCGTCTTCGTGCGGACGGGCTTTTCGCCGTCGTAGTAGGCGAGGCCGTCGACGGCGGCGAGGGGGTGGGCGGAGTCGGTGCCGACGGAGTGGGCGGTCGACGTGCTACGCGACCAGGCGTCCACGGCGTCGACGATGGTCTCCTCGCCCTCGCCGATGCAGATGGCGTCGATGTCCGGCGCGGTGCCGTCTTTTTTCGCCTTGGAGTAGCGGTGCGAGAGGTTCGTGAAGTGTCCGCCGCCCGCGAGGGTTTTCGACCGCGGCGAGACCTCCTTGCACATGCGGAAGAAGCGCAGCGCCTCGCTCGCGTAGAGCGCGTGATTCTCCCCGGAGGCGATGACATCGGCGTCCAACCGCTTCAATTCGTCGGCGAGCGACGCCCAGCCGATGTGCAGGGGCATGCAGTCGATGACGTGCACGTCGTGGCCCGCGTCGCGCAAGGGCGCGGCAAGCGCCGGGAGCGCCTGCTGAAGGAGGAAATTGTCGCCTTCGCTGGTGTAAGGCCAGTATTTGCGAGGGGGTTGGACCAGGACGACGCGCACGGTGGAGCTCGGGGACGGGAGGGGACGTAACGTGGCGTCCTACGGGTGAGGCTCCGAGGTGCGGCGCGACGTAGTCAGCGCCCCCTTTCTGGTAGGATCCCCGAATGCGCCATCGCAACGCCCTCAGCTCCTGCCTGCTGGTGGTCGTCGAATCGCCCGGCTGCCACGCCCCGCGGTTCCTTGAGGTCGACACCGGCGGCGAAGCCACCCTCTCGCCCGAGTGCGGCAACGGCGACACCCTCGATCTGACGAGCGATGGCAGCGGTTTTGAGCAACTGGCGATCCAGCTCCCGACCGGAGCCCGCGTGCTGCAGGTGCGGGCGTCGGCGGACGAGGGCAGGAAGACCCATGTCAATTGACTGGCCGATTCGCGCGGAGGATGGCGCGCTGGACCCTGGCGTCTGGACCGTGGGCATCTCAGTCGACCAGGCCGACGATGTCGACGCGTGGGACGCTCCCGTGCACGTCGCGCTCACCGTGGGCTGCGGTGCCGCCCCGCAGCGACTCCCGGTCATGGTGGTCCTCACCGGCGGGCTGGAGCAGGATGCCGTCAACTACCCAGTGTTTGAGGCTGCGATATCCCATTGGGCCGACATCTTTGCGCAGGCCGACCTCGCCGGGTCGGATGGGCTTTTCGATGACGCGGAGGTCGAGCAGCTCGGCATCACCCTCGCTCACGAGGTCGGGCACTACCTTGGCCTGATGCACCCCGTCGAGGAGACGTGGGACGAGTACGACGCGCTGGACGACACCCCCTTTTGCACGGACACTCGCTCTTGCGACCATGATCTGGCCACAAACCTCATGTTTCCTGTCGGCGATGCGGGGACGGCGCAGACCGACCTCACCCCCGACCAGATCGCCGTCCTGCAGAACTGGCCGGGGTTGGAGTGAGCCGCGCCCGCCTATTGCCCCTGGTCGCCGCCGCCCTCTTCGCGACCGGGTGCGAACCGGCGCATCGTGGGACCGCCCTGTTCTCGCGCGTGCTGCCTGCGGATTGCGGCGCTGTCAGCGAGGGCGAGGCGTGGATCAGCAACACGCAGATAGGCACGGTGGGGATCGCGATGCCCGAAGGGGCTGTGAGCATCCAGGCGCGCGTCTGGACGGATGATGGTGGAGAAACCCTCATCTCCGCCTTTCGGCGGCCGGACGGGTCGGCGGCGTTCGACTCGCAGTCGTGGATCGGCGACCCCGACCAGCTCACCATGGCCTGGCTTGCCTCGCCCAAGGACACGGTGTTCGACTGGCCGATTCGGGCGGTGGACGGGACGCTGTTCGGGGGCGTCTGGGGGCTGGAGATCGCCTCGACGAACGCCGTGTCTGGGTTCATCGGGACGAATGTCCACGTCGCCCTCACGACACGCTGCTCGTCGACCGCGAGCACGCTCCCCGTGACGGTGGCGCTCGCCGACGGTCTCGCGGACGACCCGGACAACTACCCTGTCATCGAGGACGCAATTGTGGACTGGGGCCAACTCTACGCGTCCTGGGGCATCGCCTTGGCGGTCTCGGAGGTGACCGCCGATATGGACTCGCCCCTGCCGCTCTCGGACGCCGCGGGCGACGCCTACGCCCAGGTCTACGGGGAGAGCGGTGCCGTCGGCGTCCTTCTCGTTCTCGGCGACACGGTCGACGAGCCTGGTGTGGGCGGCGTGGACTTCTCCGTGCCCGGCGCGCTGGGGCCGTTGCCGGACGCCGCGTGCATCGTCGGCTGGCGGGACGTCTCTGGGCACGATGGGCCACTGCTCCCGTCGGACCGTCGCAGCCTCGCCGCCGTCATGGCCCACGAGGTTGGGCACTACATGGGGCTCGAGCATCCCGTCGAGGACACCTTCGACCAGTTTGACGCGCTGGACGACACCCCTCGATGCGACTCGGCCGATGGCTGCTTGTCAGCGCTCGGGAGCAACCTGATGTACGGGCAGCCTGAGACCCCGCTCGGGGAAGATCTCACGCCCGAGCAGATCGCCGTCCTACACAACTGGCCGGGGTTGGAGTAGCCCGGCGCCACCGCACCGCGGCTACTTCGGCTTCGCCACCCCCACCCAGGCCCGGTTCAGCTCCCGCGACACGGGGTGTGCCTCGAAGCGTTCCTCCCACGCCAGCAGTTGCGCGAGCGCCTCCGGATCCCCGCGCCCGCCCCCATGCGCGATGTCGGCGCCGACCGCCAGCTCGAACGGCCCGGAGAGGACGTAGTGTGACCGCTGTAAACGAACGTCAAACCCCGCGAACAGCGTCTCCAGGTCGAGGTCCGAGTAGCACCGCACGTACCTGTCGCCCGCGCGATGGGCGACGCCGTCAAAGAAGCCCTCCGCGAGTCCAGGCGCCACGTCCGTCGCCAGCGCCCACCCGTAGCGGGCCTCGACGGAAAAAAGGACGACGCCGTCCTCGGTCAAACGCTCGGCGACAGCGGCGACGACGTCTGCGGGCCGCTCCACGTAGTTAAGGATCTCGGCCATCACGACGATGTCGTAGCGGCCGATCTCGTCGACAGGCGGCAGATCCTCGGCGGTGGTCCAGTGGACGTCGAGGCGCCCGGGCGCGCCCGCGCAGTGCCAGACCGCGTGACGGAGGGAGCGCAGGTCTCCGTCGACCAGGGTGACGTCGTGGCCGAGATCGAGGAACCAACGGGCGAAGCGGCCGACGCCGCAGCCGATGTCGAGGACCCGGAGGGGCTTGCTGGCCTCCACCCCTCCCAACCCGCCCAGCGCGCGCCATCGGTGGAGCGTCAGCGCGCGCTCCAGCATTTTCTTGTCGTGGACGGGGCTGGAGGGCTCAAGCGTGTCGACGTAGTCGGCGTACTCGGCCCAGCCGTCGACGTAGCCGGCGAGGTTGGCGAGGGCGGCGACGGGCTCCCGGCCGCCGGCGTTCAGGCCACGAAGTCGGGGGTCCCGCGGCGGTAGGTCAAATTCGACGCCGACCCAGTCCAGCAGCGCCTCAGCGGCGAACGGAGGGCCCGGCGGGAGGGCTGGGGCGCCGGCGAGGGGGACGGTGGCGCGGGCGAGGGACATGGGCGCCGCTATTCCGTCGCTACCGCGGCCGCGGGGCCGCATCGCCCGGCGTCGGGCTCGCTCGTGGCCAGTCCGTCGAAATGCGCCCGGATGGCGCCATCGGCTTGACAACACGACCCGGCCCGGCGACACTACGTACACCCTTTGGAGGTCTCATGAACTGGCGTCCCTCTCCCCGTCCCAAGCCCGGCCCGAAGCAGTAATCGGTCCCCTTGGTTCGCCCGAACGGGAGGCTTTTCGCCTCCCGTTCCTGTTTTTGGACCGCATCGAAGGCACGCTTCGTGCGAGGCGACGAAGCCGGCCGTCAACCGCCCGGCTGCAGCCAGGGCGTCGGGTCCTGCGGCGTACCGTTGTAGCGGACCTCAAAATGCAGCCGGGCCTCGCTCTCGTCGAGCAATCCGGTCGAGCCGACGAGCCCGAGGACATCGCCTGCGTGCACGTCCTGGCCCTGGGACACCCGCAGGCCGTTCGCGTGCGCGTAGAGCGTGGCGTACGCCCCGTGGGTGACCATCACGACCTGCCCGTAGCCACGGACGTAGCCGGAGCGCGCCACGTTCCCAGAGAACACCGCGCGGAACGGCGTGCCCGGCGCTGCGGCGATGTCGAGGCCGAGGTTCTGGAGCGTTTGCTGTGTCGCGGGGTCGGTGTACGGGCCCCAGCCGACGACGATGCGGCCGTGCAGGGGCCACGGCAGGCTGCCCCGGGCGGCGCGGAAAGCGTCGGATCCGGACGCGGGTGACGGGGTCGCCGGTGGCGCCTCCCCGCTGTGGTCGATGGTGATGACGGGCGTGGCGGTACCGTCGCCCAGACCTGCGACGCTCGCCTCAAAATCGGCGTGCGCGCGCTGGGATTCGGCGCCGTACTGCCCGGAGAGGACCGGGCTCGCTTGAACGGAGCGGAGCAGGGCGACCCGATGGGCCCGCTCCTCCTTGAGCTGATCGCGTTGCTTTGCACGGTCAGCCGACAATGCAGCGAGCGCCTTCAGCTCGGCATCCGCGGCGTTCGCGGCCTTTGTTCGAGCGTCGACCGCGGCGCCGAAGCTGGTGAGCGCAGCGTCCTGGGAGCGGACGGTGTCGAGGAGGTAATGGACGCGGCGACGGAGCTCGTCCGGGCTCTGCGCGTCGAAGAGCAGACGGGCAAAACCCCGGCGTTGGAGGCGGTAGGCGGCGCGGAGGCCAGCATCGACGGCGGTTCGGCGCCGAGTGACCTCGGCGGTGGCTGTTTCCTCGTCGCTCTGGTGGGCGGCGAGGTCGGCGCGGACAGCGTCCTCCTGCTGCGTGGTTGCGAGGTCGGCCTTGTCGAGGTCCACGAGCTGGGCGTCGTACCGGGCGATCTCGTCGAGGATGCCGCGGGTGCCGGGATCCTCGGCGCGCGCCGTCGCGCCTGCCAGCATGGCGACG
The DNA here is from genome assembly GCA_903844155.1 of uncultured Pseudomonadota bacterium. Classification (GTDB taxonomy): domain Bacteria; phylum Myxococcota_A; class UBA796; order UBA796; family SXON01; genus CAIUMM01. Next base: position 21,329 of record CAIMSU010000294.1, read on the forward strand.
AGGACGAGCCCACCTCTACAATTCACGGCAGCCCTGCGAGGAAACGTCGCACGGCGCCCCAGGCCGCTCCTGCCCCGAGCGCCACGCCCGTCCCGACGAGCACCACGACCTGCGCACCGGGCAGGAACGTCGGCGGCGTGCCCATCGCCAGCGCGAGCAGGTTGTGCAGGCGAACGAGCAGGCCCTCGTGGATCCCGTACAGCACGCCCGTCGCCATCGCCCCGCCGATCAGCCCCTGCAGCACGCCCTCAGCGATGAACGGGCCGATGATGTACCGCTCCGTCGCCCCGACCAGCCGAAGGATGGCCAGCTCGTCCTGGCGCGCGTGGACGACGAGGTGGATGGTGTTGGCGACGAGGAAAAGCGTTGCGACAACCGTCGCGATCCCGAAGGCGACGCCGAGGGCCTCCAGCAGCGAGAGGAAGGTGTGGACCCGGGCGACCCAGTCCTGCCCGTAGTCGACGTCCTCCCACAGCGTGCCCGTCGCCGCGCCCGGCGAGGCGGTCGCCTTGAGGCTTTGCACGAAAGCGCTCATGCGCTCGGGCGATGTGTCGTCCGGCTGCAACGTGATCTCCAGCGAGGCGGGCAGGGCGTCCGGCCCAAGCTCCTTGAGCACCGGCGCGACGTCCGGCGCCTTCGCGGTCATCCACGTCGCGGCGTCCGCAGACGTCACCAGCTCCACCTTCGCCACCTCGCGCCGCTGCGAGATCAGCGCCTGCACCTGCGCCTCGACCTCCGGCGTCACACCCGCGGCGAAGTAGGCGCTGACGTGCTGATCGGCCTGCCAGCTCGCGACCATGTCGTTCACGTCGCGCACGACCATCGCGAAAAGCCCGAGGAGCACCAGCGCCGAGGCGATCACGCCGGTCGAAACTGCAAAGAAGTACAGGTGCTCGCGGATTCCGCGCAGGACCCGTCGCAAGCCAGCGATCATCCGCGGCCGTCCCCGTTCGGCGCCAGGCTTCGGCGCTTCGGCGCCTCCGTGCTCGACAGTTTGCCGTCCTGCAGCCGAAGGATCCGCTTCGGGAAGCGGTTCATCAGCCCCTGGTCGTGCGTGGCGACGAGCACCGTCGTCCCCCGGCGGTGGATGGCCTGGAGGATCTCGATCACCTCCACGGCCATGCCGCCGTCGAGGTTTCCGGTGGGCTCGTCGCAGAGCAGGACGGCCGGGTCGTTCACGATGGCGCGGGCGATGGCGACGCGCTGCTGCTCACCGCCCGACAAGTGGCTTGCCAGCGACGTTTCCCGCCCTTTCAGCCCGACGATGTTGAGCGCCGCGGGGACCCGCCGCTCGATCTGCTCGCGGGGCGCGCCGACGACCTCCAACGCCAGCGCCACGTTGTCGGCGACTGTTCGGCGGGGAAGCAGCTTGAAATCCTGGAAAACGATGCCCATGTTGCGGCGTAGCTGCGCCACCCGCTCCCGGTCCAAGGTCGTGACATCCAGGCCGCCAACGAGCATTTTTCCGCTGCTTGGCTTCTCCGCCCCGTACAGGATCTTGAGCAGCGTGGACTTTCCGGCGCCCGAAGGCCCGGTGATGTAGATGAACTCGCCCTTTTCGACGTGCACGGACACGTCGCGAAGCGCGTCGTGCTCGCCGTAGGATTTGACGATGTGGTAGAGGCGGATCAACGTGGGCTGCTTATCGCTCTTTCGAGGGGTGGCGCGATGTCGAGGGCAGGGGTGGGCGACGACGCGATACTTCGGCCCGATGTCCCGCCTCGCCCACCTCGCGATCCGCAGCCCGTGCTCCAAGGAGTGGGCGGCGATGGACGGCAGCGACCGCGAGCGGTTCTGCGTCTCGTGCGAGAAGTCGGTCTACGACATTTCGCAGATGGCACCGTGCGAGGCGGAGAAGTTGTTCGTCGAGCATGAGGCGAGAGGGGAGAGGCCGTGCATCCGGCTGGTGAGACGGGTTGACGGGTCCATCGTCTTTGGCCTGGCGGCGAGCACGATGCTGGCGTTGTCGGCGTGTGGGGTGCACAAACCGGCGCCCGTCGACCTCGCGACCCCGACAGGGATGGTGACCTTCAGCGCGCGGTACTCCGGCGCTCCGGGGGACCTCCACGGCAACGCCCTGCCCGGCTGGCCTGGGATCTGTTTTCTGATTCTTCCCCCGGTCCCGTCGCCCGAGGGCGCTGTGTTCGCCTCGCCGATCACCGCTATGTACTCGGACGTCGCGGGCCGCTCCAACCCGGTCCTGCTCGCGCCCGCGAGCTACCGCTGGTGGGCCGGCCACGAGGGCTGGAGCGCGAACGGGACGCTCACCGTGGAGTCCGGCGACGCACAACAGGTCGAGGTTCTGTTGAACCCACCGGACGAGGTCAACGCGGAGATGGGTGACTGGGACTACGTCGACCCCTGCGCTACGCCGTCCACGAAATGACTCTCCCCCGCGCCTTCTACGCCCGCGACGCCCTCCTCGTCGCCGAGGACCTGGTCGGCTGCGAGATCATCCACGATGACGTGCGGGTGCGGATCACCGAGGTCGAGGCGTACCGGAACCCGTTTGGCGCGCCGGTCGACGGGCCGGCAGGCGACACCGCGAACCACGCGCGCAACGGCCGGACGAAGCGCAACGCGCCGATGTGGGGGCCTGCGGGAAACGCCTACATCTACCTGTGCTATGGCCTGCACCACATGTTGAACGTGGTGACGGGCGAGGACGGCGTGCCGGAGGCGGTGTTGATCCGCGGTTGCGAGGTGGTCGCTGGCGCTGAAATCGTGCGCGCGCGAAGGGGGCGCGACGACGGGCGCGCGATCCTCGGCCCCGGCAAGGTCGGGCAGGCGCTCGGGTTGACCACGGCGATGTCGGGGTGTGCGCTGGGCAGTGCTCTCCGCATCGAAGCCGGCCAATCCACGACCACGCTGCTTCGTCGGCCCCGCGTGGGCATCCCCTACGCCTCGCCGGAACATCAAGCGGCGCCGTGGCGGTTGTCCGCGGGGGTATCAAAAGTGACGTCGTCAGTTTTCATACATATCAAAAGTGACGTCGTCGGTTTTGAGAGGTCGGGGTGAGGGTCGCGGTGACGGGCGGGACGGGGCACCTGGGGGTCAACCTGGTGCGGGCGTTGGAGGCGCGGGGGGACGAGGTTCGGAACCACCGCGTGGACGTCGCGGACCGGCCAGCGTTGGAACAGTGTTTTGACGGCGTCGAGGTCGTGTTCCACCTCGCCGCGCTCATCTCCATCACCGGCGACCAGGGCGGGAAGGTCACGGCGACCAACGTCACCGGCGCCGAAAACAGCGCTCGCGCGGCCTACAAAGCCGGCGTCCGGCGCTTCGTGCACGTCGCCAGCGTGCACGCTTTCGACATGCACCCGCTGGATGCGCCCGTCGACGAGACCCGCGCTCGCGCCTTCGGGCCCCGTCACGCCGCCTACGATCGGTCCAAGGCGCTCGGCGAAAAGGCCGTCCGCGCCGTGTTTTCCGAGGGCCTCGACGGCGTCGTCATCCACCCCTCCGGCATCCTCGGCCCGGCCGACCCGCGCCCCTCCCGAATGGGCCAGTTCTTCCTGGATCTTCAACACCGTCGCATGCCGGCGCTGACCGAGGGCGGCTTTGACTGGGTGGACGTGCGCGACGTCGTCGACGGGATCCTCGCGGCGGCGGAGCGGGGAAGGGCAGGGGAGAGCTACATCCTCTCGGGGTACTGGCGCTCCGTGCGCGAGCTTGCCGAGCTGGCAGCGGCGATAACGGGCGTTCCGGCTCCAAAGCTGACGTCACCGATGTGGGCCGCCCGCCTTGGCGCGCCGTTCATGACCGCGTTCAATCGCGTCACCGGCATCGAGCCGCTCTACACGTCGGAGGCGCTCGACGCGCTGGAGGCCAACCACGTGCTGTCCCATGCAAAGGCCGCCAGGGAGCTTGGCTATTCGCCCCGTCCCACGCCGGAGACCGTCCGGGATCTCTACACCTGGTTCGGCGCAAACGGGCGGCTGCGATGACCGAAGCCACCGTCCATGCCGACCTGGTCGCCATGATGTTCGTGGCCGCGGTGTTCACGGCGTTGTCCGTGCTTGTTGTGACCGCGCCGTACGGCCGGCACGCGCGCGGCGGCTGGGGCCCGCCCGTGTCCACGCGAACCGGTTGGCTGATCATGGAGGTCCCGGCGATCGCGACCTTCTGCATCGTCTACGCGCTCGGCACACACCGCGCTGAGGCAGGCCCCGTCGGACTCCTCGCGCTCTGGGTCTGGCACTACGGCTACCGCGGGCTCGTCTACCCGTTCCGGATCAAGGCGGGGCAGAAGCCGATGCCGCTCTCGATCGCGGCGATGGGCGGCGGGTTCAACGTGTACAACGGCTACCTCAACGCCCGGCAGGTCTCGGAGTTCGGCGTCTACCCGGCGTCCTGGCTGGTCGATCCGCGATTCGTCGCCGGCGCGGTGCTTTTCTTCGTCGGCTGGCTCATCAACCAGCATGCCGACGCCGTCCTGCTGGCGCTCCGAAAACCCGGCGAGACGGGTTACAAAGTCCCGAACGGCGGGCTTTATCGGTGGATCTCCTGCCCGAACTACCTCGGGGAGCTGATCGAGTGGACGGGCTGGGCGTTGGCCTCGTGGTCCTTCGCGGGCCTCGGCTTTGCGTTGTACACCGCTGCGAACCTCGTTCCGCGGGCTCTGGACCACCATCGCTGGTATCGCCGCGCGTTCCCGGACTACCCGCCGGAGCGCCGCGCGGTGATCCCGGGGCTGCTTTAGGGGCCCGGAACATGAGGACTCTGTGAGTTTCCCGCCCGCCGTGTGACCGGCCCGGGCACGGGCGTTATCGATGGCGGCATGAGCACGCGCCGCACTCTTCCCCCGTCGACCTCGCCCTCCCGCACCACCGCGTTCTCCCGTCGCGCGTTCCTCCGCGCCGTCGGGGCGATCAGCGCGATCCTCGGCACGTCGACCGTTGTCGCGTGCGCGCCCGCCAAGGACACCGCCAAGGGCGACAGCGGCGCGGGCGACACCGGGACGAATTCGGGGGACTCAGGGTGCACGGACCCCACCGCGCTCCCGCTGAACGCCGGCAACGTGTCCAGCCTCGCCGTCGGCGACCTGCAGGGCGTGAGCGGGAGCCCGGTGTGCATCGGTCGGGACTCGGGCGGCGTGTACGCGATGACCACGCTCTGTACGCACGAGCAGTGCGACATGCAGACGGACGGCCGCATCAACAGCAAGGGCCTGTACTGCGCCTGCCACGGGTCCAAGTTCGACGTGAACGGCGCCGTGACGAAGGGCCCGGCGACGAAAGCGCTCGCCCACTACGAGGTCGCGGTGGCGTGTGACGGGACGATCACGGTGGACAAGTCGTCCAAGGTGGACGCGAGCACGAGGGCGGCGGTGGGGTAGGGCCGAGCGTCGCCACGGGACGGGTTCGCAGCTTCGCCGCACGCGCTGCGGCTATCGGGGGCCGGCAAACCTCGTGAATCTCCGAGGCAGGCTTGGCACGCCGCTCGCATGACGGGCTGCACCCTATGTCAGGTTCACCCCCTTCGTCGACCCAGGCGCCGACCCCGGGCCCCGCCCGGTCGAGCCCTGTCGTGCCCGGCGACGTTGCCCGTTGGTTGTTCTGGGTGCAGGCGCGGCGGGCGATGCCGGCGGCCCATCCCCGCCTGGTGCGAGCGGTGCTGCCGGCCTGGCGGCTGCACGCCCTGGCCTCCGTCGGGGGCGATGGCCCCGCGTTGCTCGCGGACGAGTACCAGCGCTCGTTTGGCACCATTGGTGACGCGGTCGCGGGCGCTCGGCGGGTCGCGTTCCGGGCGCACTACGAGGAGCTGCTCCTTGGCCATCTGACCACCCAGAACTGGGCGCGCTACCTCACGTTCCAGGGGCGCGACCACCTCGACGCTGCCCTCGCGAAGAAGAAGGGCGCCATCATCCTTTTTCCGCACGCCGGAAACTTCATGATGATGATCGCGGCGGTCTCGCTGGCCGGCTACCCCTACACCCAGTACGCCGCACGGGGCCTGGCGCCGCCCGAGGTCGCCCGCGAACATCCGGAGTTGTTCGGTCATAATTGGTTCCGTGCTGAGACGCGCAAGGCGCGGGAGGCCAGCGAGGACCGGCTGCCGGCCCGGTTCCTGACGTTGGAGACACCTCTGCGCCAGCTTTTCCGGCGTCTGGCGGACAACGAGATCGTCGGCATCGCGTTTGACGGCCGCGTCGGCTCGAAATTCATGCGCCTGCCCTACCTGCGACGACAGGCGCTCTTGAACCCGGGCCCCTACCGGATGGCGATGGCGACGGGCGCGGCCATCGTGCCGACCATGGTGGAATGTCCCCCATCGGGGCCCGACATCTGCACGTTCGGCTCGCCGATCTGGCCGGGGACGCACACCGTACGGTCGTTGGCGCAGGCGTCGCTCGCGCCCGTTGAGCGCTGGCTCCGCGACCATCCGGAGCAATATGGCACGTGGTTGCTGCATTGTCGGCGTCGCAACGCCGTCGATGACCACCCGCTGTTCCTCGACTACGCGCCGGACGACCGGTGGAAGCGGCACGACGGATGACCACCACCCTCCCGATCGACGCCTACGTCGCCCGCAACGCCGAGGAGAACCCCGATGGCGTCGCGCTGATCGACGGCGATCGGGCGATCAGTTGGGCGGCCCTGGACGACACGGTTGGGCGGTTGGCGACGGCCCTGCGCGGGCTCGGGCTGCGGCCCGGCGGCGTCCTCCTCGCCTTTCCGCAGCGAAGCTGGGAGCTGCCGGTCGTGTTCCTCGCCACGGCGCGCGCGGGCGGTGTTTTCGTCACGATGGACGCCTCCGATCCCGCTCGGATCGGCGCCGTTCTCCGGCTGGCCCGGGTTGACGTCGTCTACGCGCCACGGGCCGCGGACGGGGAGGTTGCCCGCGGCCTCGCCCCCAACCCCGAGCGCCTCATCGCTGGAGAGTCCGCGATCGACGGGCTGATCGAGGCCACGCCCCTCGCGATGGGCGCGTCCGAGGACGCGACCGTGGTCTGCTACCTGAACATCACGAGCGGCAGCAGCGGGACTCCGAAGGCGGCGTGCACCACGCACGCCAACATCGTCGCCAACACCGTGGCGGTCCTCGGCGCGTTCCCGTTCACTCGCGAGGAACGTTTTCTCTGCTTGTTCGCCGCACACTCACACCCCCACGAACATTTTGTACGTGGGCTCGTGGCCGGCGCGACCTCGGTCATGCTCGACACCTTGCGTCCCCGCACCGTGATCCGCGCCCTGCAGGATCACCGGGTGAGCTGGCTTTTTGCCATCCCGAGCGTGTTCGAGCTGCTGCTCGCGCAGGTCCAGCCGGGCGACAGCTTCCCGGCCCTGCGCTACGGCGAGGCGGGCGGCAGCGTAGTGACCGCCGACCTTGCGCGACGCGTCGAAGCCCGGCTTGGTTGCCGCTTCCTCCCGATCTGGGGCTGCACCGAGACCACGGGCGTCGTCCTCCACGTGCCACCCTGGGAGGCCGACCGCAGGCTCGATCTGCTCGGCAAGCCCGTGGCACCCTACCGGGTCCGCGTGATCGAGGTCGATGCCGCCTCGGGCGTTGGTGAGCTGTGCGTGCACGGCCCCGGCGTCGTGGGCGGGTACCTGGACCCCGCCGACGGGGCAGGGCGTTTCGAGGACGGCTGGTACCGCACGGGTGACCTCGTCTCCGAGGAAGAAGGCGGGTATCTCCGCTTCATGGGGCGGCGGGAGGAGATGATCAAGGTCGCTGGCGAAAAGGTCTACCTGCTCGACGTGGAGCGTGTCCTCGCGAGGCTCCCCGGCGTGCGGCAGCTTGTGGTCGTGCCGGCGAGCGACCCCCTCCGCGGAGAGGTGCCGAGGGCCGTGATCGTCGCCACTCCCGGCAGCGCCCTCACGCGCGCCGACGTGATCGCATGGAGCCGTCGGCACCTGCCCGCCGCCATGGTCCCCCGCGTCGTCGAGTTTCGCGACGAGCTGCCGTGCGGGCCCTCCGGCAAGGTGAACAAGCGCGCCGTCGCCGAGCAACGGCCGTGTCCCGTCGCCATGGCGGTCAACTCCATGCTCATCGCAGAGCGCCCGATAGACGAGGTTTTTCGCCTCGCCGGGGGCGCACGGGAGCCCGGCGGTGCCCCCGTCGTCGTCGACCTGCGCTCGCGGCGCGATCCCGCGTCCGACCCCGACCGTTCCTGGGCCGTCGCCCATCACAATTCCGACTTTGACATCGGCGATCCCTGCTCCGTCGCCCGCGCCGTCGCCCTCTCCCGCGCGCACGCCGTCCCGATCGCCATGACCAGCGCGTACATGGGCGCCTGCCTCCCGGGCGACCGCGAGTACGGCCGGCACGTCATCGGCATGGCGTATCGCCTCGCGGAGGCGGCTCCAGACGGCACGTTGATCCTCCGCGTGCTGGGGGGCGACCTCTACGCCCGCGCCCGGAGCATGCCGGGGAGATGGGAGGATATTCGCCGACAGCTCCGCGACGAGAGCCTCGCCACCCTGCGCTACTGGGAGGGCATCGCTCGCGACCAGGGCCGGCGCTGTGGGCGCCGCGTGATCCTCGGCCTGGAGGTGCACCACGGGCAGTACCTCTCCGACCTCCACGACATCCACCACTGCGCCCGCGGCCTGCGCGATGTCGGCTGGGACTACGTCGGCTTCATCGACGACCCCGCCAATCGCTTCATCGCGAGCGAGGGCGATCTGCTCGGCGCGCTCGACTTCGCGCGGATGGTCCGGGCGTGGGGCGGCCGGGTCATCGCGTACCACGTGAAGGACGTGCGGTACCTCTCGACGTGGAACCAGTTCCACCCGCAGCCCATCCAGCGCGTCGGCGAGCGGATCTTCGTGTGGGGAACGAACAAATACGAGTGGGTCGGGCTGGGCGACGGGGAGGTGGACCTTGCCCAGACGATGATGGCCGCGGAGACCCTCGCTCAGCCGCCGCACCCGTTCTGCATGGTGTCGACGGAGTACGTCGCAGCGTCGTGCGACGAGGCCGATGCAGCGGCGACGATCGAGAGCTACTCGGCGTTGATCCGGGAGGGTCGGGTGGTTGTGCGAGAGGCGGGCGCCCGCGTCGCCTGAACGTTACCTTCCGAAGGTGGTCCCCCAACCCCCGCTCGTCATCGGCCCCCTTGAGATCGCCGCGTTTCTGTTGGCGAACGTCATCATCTGCGTCATCTGCGGGCCGAAGCTGCTCGTGGACTGGCGCCGGTGGCGGAGCTGACGGGGGCCAGTGCTGGCGCTGGGCAAACATAGCGTCTGTATCCCCCTGAAATCGCGAGGATGGCGAGTCGGATTGGCCCCCAGCGCCGTTCCGGGCGCGAGATTCGCCGAGCGCCGGGATCGGCGGCGGTCCCTTTCAGCGGGCCCTACGCGCCCACCAGGCCATGCGCTCCTTGATCGTCTTCTCGTTGGCGATGTCGGTCGGTTCGTAGAACGTCACGCGATCAACCAGGGCATCTGGCAGGTATTGCTGGCGGACGTAGTGGTCCGGGAAGTCGTGCGGGTACTGGTAGCCCTCGCCCCGGGTGCCGCTGCGCAGGTGAGCGGGGACGGGCAGGGCGCCGGAAGCGCGGACCTGCTTCAGCGCGGCATCCACGGCTTTGTACGCCGCGTTGCTCTTTGGCGCGGTGGCGAGGAAGGTGCAGGCCTGGGCCAGCAGGATCCGCGCCTCCGGCATGCCGATCCGCGCGATCCCCTCCATCACCCCGACGGCCACGCTGATCGCGCGTGGCTCGGCATTCCCGACGTCCTCCGAAGCGAAGATGACCATGCGCCGGGCGATGAACATGGGGTCCTCGCCGCCCTCGATCATCCGCGCCATCCAGTACATCGCGGCGTCCGGGTCGCTCCCGCGCATCGACTTGATGAAGGCGCTGACGACGTCGTAGTGGGCGTCGCCATCGCGATCGTGGAGGATGGTGGCGCCGAGGGTGGCCAGGGTCGCGAGCGTGAGGACGGGACCGTCAGCCCGGTCGGCGAGGGCTTCGAGGTAGGTGAGGGCGCGGCGGGCGTCGCCGTCGGTGACGCGGATGATGGCGTCGAACAACCCGTTTTCCGCGGTCCAGCGGCCGGCGAGGCCGACGGGGTCGGTGAGCGCGCGGTCGAGGAGGAGGCGCAGGGCGTCGGGGGGGAGCGCCTGCAACGCGAGGATCTCGCAGCGGCTCCGCAGGGCAGGAATGAGCTGGAACGCCGGGTTTTCGGTCGTCGCGCCGAGGAGGACGATGCGACCGGACTCCACATGTGGGAGGAGGGCGTCCTGCTGCGCCTTGTTCCAGCGGTGGATCTCGTCCACGAACAGCGCGAGCCGCCGCCGGGGGGCGAGATCGCCAGGAACCTCCGCCTCCAGGGCGATCAACGCCTTCAACTCCTTCACGCCGTCCAGCACCGCGGAGAGCGACTCCATCCGGTAGCCGACGTGCGCGACCAGCGCGCGCGCGAGCGTGGTCTTGCCGGTGCCGGGCGGTCCCCAGAGCACCATCGATCGCAGCCGACCCTGATCGAGGGCCCGTCGTAGCGGTGTGCCCGGGCCGAGCAGGTGCTCCTGGCCAACCACGCCGTCCAGGGTTGCGGGTCGCATCCGCTCTGCCAACGGCGCAACGAGCCGCGCGGCCTGCGGGACACCGCCGACGAGGGCGCCGGGCTCAAACTCGGGCATGCCCCCAGAGTACCCCGGCGCGCTACGTTGGACCGGTGACCCGCACGCTCCTGATCGCCAACCGCGGCGAGATCGCCGTTCGCATCGCCCGAACAGCGCGGGAGCTGGGCCTTCGCACCATCGCCGTCTACTCGGATGCGGACGCGACCGCCCTCCACGTCGCGACCTGCGACGATGCCGTCCGTATCGGCCCGCCATCACCATCCGCCTCCTACCTGAACGTCCCAGCGCTTCTTGCCGCCGCCAAGGCGACTGGCGCGCACCTCATCCATCCCGGCTACGGTTTTCTCTCCGAGAACGCCGATTTTGCCGACGCCGTCGAGGCCGCCGGGATCGAGTGGGTGGGGCCGACCGGGGCGAGCATGCGGGCGCTGGGGTCAAAGCTCGGCGCTCGGGCCGTCGCCACCTCCCTCGGCATCCCCGTCCTGCCGTCCGCGAGACCCGGCGAGTCGTTCGCAAACGTCGGCTTTCCGCTCCTCATCAAGGCTTCGGGCGGGGGCGGCGGGCGAGGGATGCGGCGGGTCGACGACGCCTCCGGCGTGGACGAGGCGGTCGAGGCGGCGCGCGCCGAGGCCCTCGCGGCGTTCGGGGACGACACGGTCTACGCCGAGCGTCTACTGCTTTCACCGCGGCACATCGAGGTGCAGGTGTTCGGGGACGGTGAGGGCGGGGTCTCCGTGCTGAGCGAGCGCGACTGCTCGATCCAGCGGCGTCACCAGAAGCTCATCGAGGAGGCGCCGTGCGCGTTTCTCGGCGATCTCCGCGGGGTGTTGCACGAGCGGGCGCGCGCCCTGGCGGCGTCGGTCCGGTACCGGTCGGCGGGGACCGTGGAATTCCTGTGGGACGGGCAGGAAGCCTGGTTCCTCGAGATGAACACGCGGCTGCAGGTCGAGCACCCGGTCACGGAGATGGTGCTGGGGTTGGACCTCGTGGCGGCGCAGCTGCAGCGTCGGCTGCCCGCGGAGAGCGAGCCGCAGGGGCACGCGATCGAGTGCCGGGTCGTCGCTGAGGACCCCGCAGCGGGCTTTCTACCCGCGCCCGGCCGGCTCGGCGTCGTGCGCTGGCCACGCGGGCCCGGCGTGCGCGTGGACGAAGGCGTGCGTGAGAGCGGCGGCCCCGGAGCGTCCGCGGGCGACGTCGTCCCGCCCGACTACGACGCCTTGATCGCCAAGATCATCGTCCACGCCCCGACCCGCGAGGCGGCCCGTCAGCGGATGCTCCGCGCGCTCGAGGACACCGTCGTCACCGGCGTTCCCACGACCATCGAGCGGCTCATCGACACGCTGCGCGACGGCGCGTTCATCGCCCAGAACCACTCGACCGGCACCCTCGCGGACGTCGTCGCCGGGGACGTCGACCCGGCGCTCGTCCTGGCTGCGGCGGCGTTGGCGACCGCGTCGCCGCGGGCTGAGGTCGGGGGTGGTGGCCCCGCGGCCGGGCCCTGGCAGACCGTGGGACGGTGGGCGTGAGCGGCTGGCGCATCAGCGGCGGGCCCGGAGCCGTGCGGGCTGAGGCGGTCGTGCGGGTGGACCATGCCGCCGGGACGGTGACCGTGGAGATGGGGCCGACGAAGAGGGTGTTTGGGATGGTGCGGTCGGGCGACGGGTGGGTGTTGTCGGAGGGCACGACGCGTACGCGGGTCGTCGCTGTCGCCGGGGAACGGGAGACGGAGGTGGTGGTCGACGGGCGCCGACGGGTCGTCGCCGTGGCCGCGCCGGGAGCGAAGGCCCCGCCGCCGATCGTGACGCCACCGATGCCGGCTGTGGTGTCGCGGCTGCTGGTCGACGATGGCGCGGAGGTGAAAGAGGGGCAGGGGTTGGTGACGGTGACGGCGATGAAGATGGAGCTGACGTTGCGGGCACCGCGGGCGGGGATGGCGCGGGTCCGCGTCGCGGTCGGGGACCGGGTGATGCCCGGCGATGTGCTGGTGGACGTGATCGTTGCGACGGACGGGAGCAGGCCATGAGTTGGACGGACGAGGGACTGGTGGCGACCTACACGATCGACCGGCCCGCCGCGCGAAACGCGCTGGACCTGGCGACGATCGAGGAATTGATGGCGGGGTTGGAGGAGCGGGCGGGAAGCTCGGACCTTCGCGTCGTCGTGGTGACGGGCGCCGGGTCCAAGGCTTTCTGCGCGGGCGCGGACCTGGCGGGGCTGGCCGGAAACCCCGGTGCGAGGCGGACAGCGGGCGCCCGCTACGCGGCCCTGCTGGCGCGGATGCTCGGGTACCCGCGCCCGATCGTCGCACGGGTGAACGGCGCGTGCATGGCAGGCGGCTGGGGGCTGCTGCTGGCCTGCGATCTCGCCGTGGCCGTCGACACCGCGACGTTCCAACTGCCCGAGGTGAACGTCGGGATGTGGCCGATGATGGTCGGCGCGTTGCTCGTGCCGCTTGTTGGGCGCCGGACCGCGCTGGACCTGGCGTTGACCGCGCGCAAGCTGGACGCGGGGGAGGCGCTGCGGCTCGGGTTGGTCAACCGGGTCGTCCCGGACCTGGGCGCCGGGGTGGCCGACGTCGTCGCCAGCCTGCTCCGGGTGAGCCCCTCTGCGCTTCGAATCGGGCGCGGCGCCTGGGCCATGGCCGACGGCAAGCCCGTCGCCGACGCGCTCCCCGCCCTCGCCGACGCGCTCGGGGACTTGATGGAGACGGAGGACGCGACCGAGGGCTTCGTCGCGTTCCTCGAGAAGCGGCCGGCGGTCTGGCGGGATCGGTAGGTTCTGCTCGTGTCCGTCCATGTCAGCGTCACCGGCCTCCTCCCGTGGATCGACGCGCGCCGCTTGCTCGGGCCGGGCGATTGGACGTTCGACGGCCCCACCGCCCGGGCAGACCTCGCCATCCACGCCGCCGCCGATCTCGACGCTCGGCTGCACAACGTCGCCATCGGTGGCTCGCCGATCCGCGTGGAATGCCGCCCTCCGCTCCCTCGCCCCGCCGTTCGCGCTGCTCGCACCACCGACGCCCGCCGCCGTCGGGACGCCACGCCCGGCTTCCTACGCCCCGGGGTCCGGCTCGACGAGGAGGGCCGGGTCTCGCTCACGCCCGAGGCCATCGCCGCCGAGATCGGGCGTCGCTACGCCGGCCGTACGGTCATCGACGCAGGCTGTGGCGCGGGTGGGAACGCGATCGGGTTCGCGCGCGCGGGCTGTCGCGTGATCGCGGTCGAAAGGGACGCCGGGCGGCTCGCGGATGCCCGCCACAACGCCCGCATCTACGAGGTCCTCGACCGGATCGAGCTCGTCCCTGGCGACGCCGTCGAGGTCGCCGCGCGCCGGGCGTCACCGGAGGCGGTGCTCTACGTCGACCCGCCGTGGGGGGTGGACTGGGCGCGGTCCGGGATGGGTCTGGAGGCGTTGCCGTTGCTGGAAGCGTTTGTCCAACACGGGATCTTTGCGAGGTATGGCACGGTCCTCCTGAAGGTGCCGCCGTCGTTTCGGGCTGGCGAGATCGAGGGCGCGCGCCCGGAGGCCGTGTACGGCTTGAGCGCGGGCGACAGCCGCAGGGTCAAGTTCCTTCTTGTGACGCGCGCTTGATACACCGCGCGGATGCCCACCCCCGACGACCTGCCTCCCGAAACGCCCCAACCGCCCACGATGGGCCAGACCGCCGCGCGCGTTGGCGGTGCTGCCGTCGGCATGCTCATCTGGGGGTACGTCGAACGTACACTCTGGAGGATGATCCGCCCATATCTCCCGCAGACCATCATCAAGCACATCGAGCGCGCCATCGAGCGGTTCGTCGACAACCTGATCTGGGGCTGCGTGTTCACCGTGTTCTTCATCGGGGTGTTCTCGTGCGCCATCCTCGGCACCGTCGGCATTGTCATCTACGCGCTGCTCACGTCGCACTGACGGGCCCGGACCGGCGTTTCCGGATAATCGCCGGCGATGGATCTCCGCCCCTACCTTGACGGCGCCGCCGAGCCGCGCCCGAGATCGCTCGCCGATGCCCTGGACGCCGCCGCTCCCGCCGATCTGGCGGCCCTGGTCTGGGATCAGCCCACGGCGCAGCTCAGGGACGGCGAGCTGCGCGTGAACGTGTCCAGGCAGGACGCGCGCACGCTGAAGGTCACCACGTCCTGGGGTGATCAGTCGCTGGACCAGGTCCTCGCGTTGCCCAGCCGTCCGCTGCTCCGCGCCGAATTGCCCGCGGCGCTGGCGGATGGTTCGCGTCCGTTGCATCACCGCGAAGGCCGCTGGTATGACGGCCTGCCGGAGCCTCACGCGCAGGGCCGCTGCGACCGGATCGTCCCGGCGCTAACCCCGGAAGACCTCGGCGATCCCGCATTTCGTGCCGCCCACGGCGTGAAGCGCGCGTACATCGCCGGTGCGATGGCGGGCGGCATCGGCAGCCCCGAGATCGTGATCGCGATGGGAAAGGCCGGGTACATCGGCTTCTACGGTGCCGGCGGCCTCGATCTTCCGACCGTCGAACAGGCGGTGGTGCGAATCAAGCAGGAGCTTGGCGACCGCCCGTGCGGGTTCAACCTCCTGCACAATCCCAGCGAGCCGTCCGTGGAAGAAGCCACGGTGGACCTCTATTTGAAGCACGGCGTCCGGACGATCTCTGCGAGCGCCTTCATGGGCCTCACGCCCGCGGTCGTCCGGTTTCGCCTGGCGAACCTCCACGAGCGGGACGGCGAGATCGTTGCTCCGAACAAGGTTTTGGCGAAGGTGTCTCGCACGGAGGTCGCCGAGCCCTTCCTACGGGCCGCGCCTCCGAAGCTTTTGGAGGAGCTGGTCGCGAAGAAGGCGATCACGGCACGGCAGGCCCAGCTCGCCGCACAGATCCCGATTGCGGAGGACGTCACGCCGGAGGCGGACTCGGGCGGTCACACCGATGGCAGGCCGCTGAGCGTGCTCGTCCCCGTGTTCCGCCGGTTGCGCGACCGGGTGCAGGCCGAGCAGGAATACGCGGTGCCTCCCCGGATCGGCGCCGCCGGCGGCATCGCTGATCCCGAGTCGCTCGCAGCCGCCCTGACGCTCGGCGCCGGGTACGTCCTCACCGGCAGCATCAACCAGTGCACGCAGGAGGCCGGCACCAGCCGGCTCGTCAAGGAGATGCTCGCGCAAGCCGGCTACGCGGACGTGGCCAACGGTCCCGCGCCCGACATGTTCGAGATCGGGGCGAAAGTGCAGGTTCTCGCCCGCGGGAGCCTGTACGCGCAACGCGCACAGTTGCTGTACGAGACCTACCGCGAGCACGCCAGCTGGGACGAGGTCCCGAAGGCGCAGCGCGAAAAGATCGAGAAGCAGATCCTCGGGCGTCGGTTCGAGGACGTCTGGTCGGACACGCAGCGGTACTGGACCGAGCGCGACCCGCGGGAGGCGACGCGAGCCGAGCAGGACGGCCATCACCGCATGGCGCTTTGCTTCCGCTGGTACCTTGGAATGACGAGCCGGTGGGCGCGGACGGGCGAGACCAGCCGGAAGCGCGACTACCAGATCTGGTGTGGTCCGGCGATGGGGCTGTTCAATGACTGGGCGAAGGGCACGGCGTTGGAGGGCTGGGAGTCCCGGACGGTCGTCGGGATCGCGGACGCGCTGATGGAAGGCGCCTGCGGCGTGCTACGGGCGAGGATGGCCCTCGGATAGCGCACCGGCAGGCGTGCACCTTCAGCAGAAAAAACTGCCCCAAGAGTTGACACCGGAACGTATCGGTGTCATGTTCGTGGCGTGACCCCACTCGCCCCAACCCCGCCCATCCCCCTCTCGCTCGCAGACCTGTGCGATGCCGCGGACGTGACCCCGCGCACCGTCCGCTACTACATCCAGCAGGGCCTGCTGCCTGCCGCGGATGGGGCGGGGCAGTCCGCCTCGTACAACCCGACGCATCTCACACGCCTGCGCATCGTCAAGGTGCTGCAGGGCCGCCACTTGCCGCTCGCCGAGATTCGCGCCCGGCTGGAGGCGCTCACGGAGGAAGAAGCCCGGGAGCTGCTCACCCCGGAGGAGTCGCCATCGCGCCTGTTGCCGACGAGCGCTGGGGACTACATCCGTGCCGTGTTGGGGCGCCCCGCGGCCATGGTGCGCGAACCGGCAATGCCGCTGTACTCGGCCATGGGGGCGGTCGCCCCACCTCCAGAACCGCCTGCGATGGCGAGCGCCTCTGCCGTCCAGCGATCCACCTGGGAGCACTACACGCTCGCCAAGGACATCGAGCTGCATGTTCGTCGCCCCCTCGACCTTCAGACCAATCGACGGCTGGAGCGGCTGATCGAGGCCGCCCGCGCCATCTTCAAGGAAACGCCATGACCCTCGCCCTCTCGTCTGACCGCGCGTTCGTCCGCGCCACCGGCGGCAGTCGCCGCCACCTCGTCATCCGCTGGACCGCACCGCCGCGGACCGTCGTCGAGCAACGCCCGGCCGTCCGCGTTGGCTTCTCGCTTGACCGCTCCGGGTCGATGGCCGGGCAGAAGCTCGTGCTGGCTCGGGAAGCGCTGCTTGGTGCCGTGGCGCTGCTCGAGGAGCGCGACGCGTTCTCCATCGTCGCTTTCGATGATCGGGTGGAGCTGGTCGCGCCGCTCCGGAACGCGACAGCGGAGGCGAAGGCCGAGGCCAGGCGCGCGGTCGCTGGCATCGAGGCGCGGGCGAACACGAACCTGTTTCGCGGGTTCCTCACCGCGTGCGAGACCATCGCGCCGGGCCCCGGCGTGCCAGACGGCATGGCGCGTTGCATGCTGCTGACCGACGGGCAGGCGAACGCGGAGGAGACCAACCCGGAGCGCCTCGCGGCACACGCGGGAGCGTTGCGGGAGCGCGGGATCGGGCTCTCGACGTTCGGCGTTGGCGCGGACTTTGACGAGGTGCTGCTGCGGGCGATGGCCGATGCTGGCGGAGGCAACTTCTTCTACGTTGGATCGGCGGACCAGATCCCGGTGGTGATGCGGCGAGAGCTGAGCGAGGTGCTGCTCATCTCACAGCGCGGCGTACGCGCGCGCCTGAGCCTGCCGCACGGCGTGAGCGCCCGGCTGATTGGCGAGCATCGCGTCGATGCGGGGGATGTGATGACCGTTCACCTCGGCGATCTCGTGGCGGACGAGCAGATTGAGCTGGTTGTGAGCCTGCAGTTCCCCCGGGACACCGCGGGGGTGACCGCCCCCCTGCAAGTCCGGATCGAGGATGAACGCGGCGCGTGCGGGGAGAGCACCTTCACCTGGACCTACGCCGAGGGGATGGTGAACGACACCCAGTCGCGAAACGTGGTGGCCGATCGGCTCATCGGCCAACGCCACGCGGACAAGACCCGTCTCCGGGCGCTACGCCTGAACCGCAAGGGCGAGTTTGCCGAGATCGGCAGGATGTTCCACGATCTTGTCGCCCACATCCGAAGCTACGCCGGGACCGATCCCGAGCTGCTTGCGCTCATCGCGCAGCTCACGATCGACGAGCGCGAGTACGCCCGGCGTATGGACGAGATCGGGCACAAGTCGCGGCACATGACGTCCTCGTCGCGGATCCGGGGCAAGGAGACGACGGGGAGCGCGAGCCGGCCGGTTCGGCTCGACGAGGAGTAGCGGGGCGCTTCAGTACGCACACGCGCGGAGGAACGCGGGGGGCGAGGGGTCCGCCTCCCACGCCCGGATCAGCCTGTCGGCTGGCGATTCGCCACTGGCCACCTGGTCGATCAGCGGTGTCAACAGATCGGTGTCCTCACCCAGGAATCGGAGCCCGGCGAGGGCGATCTGCACCACGTCGCCGGCGAGATCGGCGGTCCGACGAGCGCCCATCTGGCCGCCAAGCCCGTACCGACCCGCGCTCTCCTGGGCCACGCGCGGGTCTTCGGCGATGTTCTCGTTGACCCACCGCTCGGTCTCGGAGAGCGCGCCGTACAGCAGGCCGTACCAGAGCGCCCCGAACGCCACGCAAAGGTCGACGGAGACGAGGTCTGCCCCGCGGACCTCGATCGTCCGCTTGACGCGCACCTCGGGAAAGACGCTGGTCTGGTGCAACTCCCAGTCCGCCATCGTCGGGAAATGGCGGGCCCCCGAACCGTCCACGTACCCCTCGGACATCCACGCGCGGAACGTCTGTCCGTTCGCGGCGATCCAGGCGCCATCCAGCTTGAGGAACATCATCGGCGTGTCAAGGAGGTAGTCGATCCAGCGCGCGTGGGTGTAGCCCTCACGCACCGCCGCGGGAAAACCCGTCCGGGCGGGGTCGGTCTGCGTCCAGATGTGCGACCGGTAGCTCCGCCAGCCCGTGGCCCGGCCCTCGGCGATGGGCGAGTTGGCGAACATCGCGGTGTTCAGCGGGCCGAGGGCGAGGGCGACCTTGAACTTGCGGGCGCAGTCCTCCTCGTCCGCATAGTCGAAATTGCCCTGGACCGACGTGGTTCCCTTCATCATCCAGTGGGCGAGCGGACCGACCTTTGGCAGGTACTCGCGCATGATCGCGTAGCGGCCCTTGGGCACGAACGCGATGGAATCGATCGGCGCGTAGGGGGTGAGGCCGATTGCCAGCCAGTGGTGGTCCTTCCCGGCCGACAATTCGTGGAGCACCCGGCGGTTCTCACGCACCTCCGCGTCCAGGCCGGCGAGGCTGGCGTGCGGCCGTCCGGAGAGCTCGACTTGCCCGCCCGGCTCCAGGGTGATGCTCGCCCCGCCGCCTGCGCGTCCGGCTTCCAGCGCGATGAGGTGATCGCCGGTCGGCGAGTGCTCCACGTAGGGCGCCCACCCGAGCCGCGACTGCAGCTCCCCGAGGATCCAGCGGATGCCGTCGGGCTCGAAGTACCCAACGGAACGCCCGTCGCTGCGCACGACGCTGCGCTCGTACTCCCCGCCGATCCAGCGGTTTGGCGAGCCGTAGCCGCGTTGCTGCTCGAACAATCGGGTGACAGTGAGTCGGGATTCGGCGGTCTCGGGGACGTCGGGCACGGATCCTCCGGATCGGAGCGGGCGGTGGCGGTGGAGCGGAGCGCGTCAGGTAGTCACCGGAGCGGGCGACGGCTATGCTGCTGGATGTACGCGAGGTCTCCATTGCGAAACGTTCGGCCGTCCAATCCCCGGCCAGTGGCCGCGTTCGTGGGGGCAGCGGTCATCGCCCTCGGCAGCCTTGGGGGATGCACCCCGGTGTTGAAGAGCCCAGCGGGCAGCGACACGGGCGGCGCCTGTGCTCCCTACGTGGCGCCCACCAACTCCTGGACCCAGGGCTCCGTGCCTGACGGCACGTGCGGGGAGGGCTGGGCCGATGGCGACGTCGTCGACGATGCCCAGTTCACCGACCAGAACGGTGCGCCGGTCTCCATCTGGCAATTCTACGGCGACGTCGTGCTGCTGGACCTCTCCACGTTGTGGTGCAGTCCATGCCAGGATCTCGCGGGGGGCGCACAGGCCACCGCGGACACGTACCGGGACCAGGGGTTTGTCTACCTGACCGTGCTCGTCGAAAACCTCTCGGGCGACCCGCCGACGACGGACGACCTGAACTCCTGGGGCAACGCGTTTGGGATCACCGAGCCGATCGTCTCGGACGACGCGCACATCGAGCCGATCCTCATGCCCCAGAACAACTACCCGGGCGTGTTCGTGATCGACCGGTCGATGGTCATCGGCCCGCGGCTCGACAACCCCACGGATGACACGATCCGCGCGGCGATTGAAGCGGCGTTGTAGGCGCCGTCGCGAGGGCGGTTCGCCGAGCGCCGGGATCGGCGGGGCCATTGCCGACGGACCCCCCGACCCGATTCGGTTACAGCGGGCGGCTCTGACGTCGCCCGACCCGGCGACCCCCGCTCGTCCTCGCACCCCTGGAGTGTTCCGCGATGTACCACGATTTCCTCATCCTCGGCGGCGCTGGGCTGGTTGGCATGCAGGTGTGCCGACACATCGCGCAGGACCTGCGGCCAAGGCGAATCGTGGTCGCTTCGTTGCTGGAGCATGAGGCGCAGGCGGCATGTGGGAAGTTGGAGGCGGAGTTTCCGGAGGTGAGCTTTGTGCCCGCCTGGGGCAACCTTTTCGTCCCGCGCGACATGGCGCATCTCTCTCGCGCCGAGATCCTCAACGATGTGCCGATGCGGCGACGGCTGCTGGACGCTGTCTACGAGGATTTTCAGGCGGCCTACGAGCAGAATCACCTCGTGTTCCTCATCCGGCGCCACCGGCCCGAGGTGATCGTCGACTGCGTGAACACCGCGACGGGCTTCAGCTACCAGGACGTGTTCGACGGTGCGACGAAGGTGCGGGCGTGGATCGGCGAGACGGGTTTTGACGCCAAGGGCGTGAACGATCTGGAGACGTTCCTGCTCTCCCAGTCGGTGCCCCAGCTCATCCGTCACGTGCTCTTTCTACACAACGCAACGACCGAATACTCGACTGCGGTGTACGTGAAGGTCGGGACGACGGGCACGGGCGGCATGGGCCTGAACATCCCCTACACGCACAGCGAGGATCGTCCGTCCAAGAAGCTGCTCGCCAAGAACGAGGCGGCTTTTGGGCACACCGGCCTGCTCTTCCTGCTCGCGCGCACGCCCAACGCGCCGATCGTGAAGGAGGTCAAGCCCGCCGCGATGATCGGCTACCGCGGTGTGCAGGTGATGGAGGCGAAGGACCGCTTCGACAATTCCGACTTGTACGCGGCAAAGACGCAGGACCTCTCGGCAGGCACGCTCGGTCTGCGCGACGACGCTGCCGGCTACGAGAAGTCCGGGCGCCTGCGCGTGCCCGTGGTCGACACCGGCGAGAATGGCGTGTTCACCCGCGGCGAATTCGCGGCCATCACCGCGCTCGGGCAGATGGAGTACATCACCCCCGAGGAGATCGCGCACACGGTGGTGCTGGAGATCCGGGGCGCAAACACCGGCCAGGACACGATCTCCGCGCTCGACGGTTCGGTCATGGACCCGAGCTACAAGGCCGGCCTCGTCCGGAACGTGGCGCTGTCCGACCTCGACGCGGTTGAGCGGGAATGTGGCGTACCGTCGGTCGCGCTCGGTCGCCTCGGCCCTCCAGAGCTCTCCAAGCTGCTCTTCGAAGCGGAGTTGCTCCGTCGTGCCTGCGGCTCCTTTGACGCGGTAATCGCCGAGAATCCGGCCAAGCTCGCCCAGAAGTGCGCGGACGCGCTGGAGAGCAGCGGGGTGATCCGCACGGCGCCGTCCATCGGCATCCCGATCCTGATGCCGGACGGGAAGACGCTGCTGCGCGGCCCTCGGATCAACGTGCCTGAGGTGGTCGGGCACAACACCAGCGTGGCGCTCGGCGATGCGGCGATGGCCGACAAGTGGGCGAAGAAGGGGTGGATCGACCTCCGCGCGGGGAACATGGAGCAGTGGCAGGCGCGGTTCCGGAAGATGGTGAAGGGGCGGGCGACGCTACGCGAGCTGGGGTCCGCTGCGG
Source organism: uncultured Pseudomonadota bacterium (assembly GCA_903844155.1). GTDB lineage: Bacteria > Myxococcota_A > UBA796 > UBA796 > SXON01 > CAIUMM01. The sequence continues at coordinate 43,252 of CAIMSU010000294.1, forward strand.
CGAGCATCGAGAGCTTCATGGCGACCGGTTTTGAGATCGGCGAGGTTGTCGCCTGGATCTTCAACAACGAGATGGGCGGGTACCGGCAGAAGTAGGCCCGGCGGCCCGACTGGACGGCGCTGCGGCCAGAACCGGTTAGCCCTTTGGCGTGGTCCATTTTCGCTCGTTCGTCATCCCGTCTGGCGCGCTGCTCGTGGCGCTCACGCTCGCCTCGCCTGCGCGCGCGGAGTCCCCCGGCGTGGGCCTGGGAGCGCCCCCGTCGACCGGGCTTTCGGTGTCCGACGTCGCGATCCCCTGGTCCGCGGTTGGTTTTTCGCCGGCGGCCACCGATTCGGCGGCGTACGGGCCCGACCTGCTCGGCCTCGGACCCAACGGGGCCTGGGCGCTCTGGGATCCCGTAAACACCCAGATCATCGGCTCAGTACGGGCCGATACGCCGGCTGCCGCGGGAGGCTTCGCGGCCGAGGTCGACCACGCGGACGGCCTCGCCTGGACGACGGACGGGGAGCTGATCGTCATGGACGAGTCGGCCCGGATGTTGACGGAGTGGCGGGTGACGGGGTCCGTCGCGGAGCGGGTCGCGAGCCTGCCGATGAGCCGGCTCTGCCCGGTCGGGGTGCGGCTGGTTGTCGACGGCGATGAGGTCGATGGCATCGACGCCTTCGGCAACGTGAGGCCGCTGGCCGACGTCTCGCACGGCCTGCAGCCGGTCGCCGGGCCGCACCTTCGCCCGCCGGCCCACGATGTGCGCGTACTCAACGGCGTCGTGACGGTCGACGGAGCGGTCGTCGCCGCACCGTCGGACGCGCTCGCCGGCCGGGCCTACGGCGAGTGGCTTTACGTCGAAGCGGGTGTCCGAGGCTCTGTTCAGCGGCGTGTGGCGATCTCGCTTGGCTCGGGCCGCCAGGTCGTCCTCGCCGTCGGCTCCGTCTACCGCCCAGCAGCGGGAATCGCTTCGGGTCCGGACGGGACGTTCGGCTACCTCAGCCCGTCGACCGACGCCCTCCACCTCGTGCGGGTGTCGCCATGATCGCCGTCGCCCTGCTCCTCGCCAGCGCCCAGCGCGCCAGCGCCGTCCCTCGCGAAGAGGTGCTCGACAACGCAATGTTGTACGGCATCCACACCTGGACGATGTCGTCGTCCAACGAGACCGCCTCCTGCGACAGCGCGTACACCAGCGACTACTCGCCCGGTACCTACACGGGCCTGCCATACGACTGGGGCGGCTACATGTCGACCGCCGAGTACGACAGCGAGATCGCCAGCGGCTACGGCGCCGGAAGCCACTCCTCCGACGGCATCCTGTCCTGCACCGCGGGTGTCGACTGCTCCGGGTTCATCTCGGAGGTCTGGGAGACCGGCCACTACACGACGAGCACCATCCCAGACATCGCGACATCCGAGGAGTGGTCGGTCATCGAACGGGGCGATGTCGTCGACAACACCGGCAGCCACGTGGTCCTCTTCACGCACATCAGCCAGGACGGCTGGCCGGTGTTCTGGGAGGCGAGCGGCAGCGCCGACAAGGTGCACCTGAACTCGTCCAGCGGCTGGTCCTACCTCAATGGCTACGTGCCCTACCGCTACAACAGCATCGAGGACGGCACCTCCACCGGCACGACCACGAACCCCAAGCCCATCACGTCGTTCCCGTACACCGACTACGGGTGGACCGCAGGGGCCGCTTCGGACAGCTTTGACGTGTACAATTGCTCTTCCGCCGACGAGTCCGGGCCCGAGGTGATCTACCACGCGACGATCCCTGGCCCCGGCACCGTCGACGCCGTCGTGAGCGACGGAACCGACGTCGACATCGACGTCTACATCCTCACCGCCGCGGACGACAATACCTGCCTCGCGCGCAACGACACGGAAGCCACCGCGCACGTGACCGGCACCGACTTCTGGCTCGTCGCAGATACGTACGTTGGCTCGCAGGAGTACAGCGGCCCCTACGTGCTGACCGTGGACTTCACGCCAGACGCGTCGACCGACACAGGCGGCGACACGGCGACGACAGACACGGGTAGGCCTGCGGACTCTGGCGTGGTCGATTCGCCGGCTGACTCCGGTGCTTTCGCTGGCCCGGACGTGCCTGGGACCGAGGTGCGGATGGACGCGGCGGGCGGCTGCGGGTGCGCCAGCGCCGGGGATGTCGATGCGGGCGCCCTGGCTGTGCTCGGGTTGTTCGCGCTGGCGGCCCGTTCGCGCCGGGCGAGCGCCGGTTCCCGGCACCGCTGAGGTGGCTCGGTCACGCGCAGGGGGCGATGTGGTCGAGGCTGGCCTGCGCACGCAGATAGCCAGGTTGGAGGCTGAGAACGGGGCTCTTCGTGCGGAGGTGGAGCGGGCCGGGGACAGTGAGCGGTTCCTGGAGTCCATCGTCGAGTACATCCCCGACATGATCTTCGTGAAGGACGCTGAGGAGCTTCGTTTTGTTCGGTTCAACGCCGCGGGCGAGGGGCTCCTCGGGTACAAGCGGGCCGAATTGCTGGGAAAGAGCGATCGCGACTTCTTTCCGGCGGCCGAGGCCGACTTCTTTCTGGCGAAGGACCGCGAGGTGCTGGCGGCGGGCCGTGTGCTCGACATCCCCGAGGAGCCGATCCACACAAGCGCGGGCTTGAGGTGGCTGCACACCAAGAAGATCCCGGTTCACGACGCTGAGGGGCGTCCTCGCTTCCTCCTGGGGATCTCGGAGGACATCACCGCGCGCAAGGAGGGTGCCGAGCGGCTGGCCGAGCGGACGGCGGAGCTGGTGCGCGTGGACCGCGAGCTGCGGGAGTCGGGGGCGCGCTTGCGCGTGCTGTTGGAGCACGTTCCCGGCGTGCTCTGGACCACGGACGCGGAGCTGCGCTTCACGTCAACGGCCGGGGCGCTCGCTGGCGCCGTCGGGCTGGCCGCGGACCGCGTGGTCGGCGACGCGATCGAGGCGTGGCTGAAGCCCGCGGGGCCCGGCCAGGACGTAGTGGAGCTCCACCGGGCTGCGCTTGAGGGCACGCCGCAAGCCTATGAATTCCGTGCGATCGCGCGGACCTTCGAGGTGCGGATCGAGCGACTGGGCGCGGCTCCGGCGGAGGGGTTGATAGCCCTCGCGCTGGATGTGACGGAGCGGCGACGGGTCGAGGCGCAGCGGATGGAGGAGCGGCTCGAGCGCGCGCAGAAGCTGGAGATGCTCGGGTTGATGGCCGGGGGGATCGCGCACGACTTCAACAACCTGCTCACGGTCATCCTCGGCAATGCCAGCCTCGCGTTGATGCGGATGGCCGACGGGCACCCTGCGCGTGTGCCGGTGGAGCGGGTGCAGGGCTCCGCGCAGACCGCGGCGGACCTCACCCGCCAGCTCCTCGCCTACTCGGGCAAGGGCCGGTTCGTGATCGAGCCGACGAACCTCTCCGCCGTGGTGCGCGAGATGGGGATGCTGTTCCGCGTCTCGGTGTCGCGAAAGGCGACGCTCAGCTTCCAACTGGCGGAGAACCTGCCAGATTGCGAGGCGGACGGCACCCAGCTCCGCCAGATCCTCATCAACCTCATCACGAACGCGTCCGACGCGCTGCGCGACCAGCCCGGCAACATCACGCTTGCGACGGGCCTGGTCCACGCCGACCGCGAGTACCTCTCCCGCGCATGGCTCGACGAGGACCTCCCGGCCGGGCCCTATGTATGGCTGGAGGTGAGCGACACCGGCGTCGGAATGGACGCCGAGACGCAGAACCACATGTTCGACCCGTTCTTCACCACGAAGTCCCGCGGGCACGGGCTGGGCTTGTCTGCGACCCTGGGCATTGTTCGCGGCCACCGGGGGGCGATCCGGGTTTACAGCGAGCCCGGGCGGGGGACGACCATCAAGATCCTGTTTCCGGCCTCCGCTGGGGCGCGCCGGGCTCTCGAAGCTCTACCGGCGCCCCCGCCGCCGAGCGCTGGTCTCGGTGGGGTGCTCGTGGTGGACGACGAAGAGCAGATCCGGACCTTCGCGGCGGATGCACTCACCGCAGCCGGGTATAGGGTCTACATCGCGTGCGATGGTGTCGAGGCCATCGAGCGCCTCCATCTCCACGTCCGCGATGTCGACGCGGTCCTGCTCGACATGACGATGCCCCGACTCGGCGGTGAGGAGGCGTTCCGCGAGCTGCGCAAGATCAAGCCGGGCGTGCAGGTGCTGCTGTCCAGCGGCTACAACGAACAGGACGCCACCAGCCGGTTTGCGGGTCGCGGGTTGGCCGGGTTCCTGCAGAAGCCGTACACCGCCGGCGAGCTTGTGGAGCGCGTGCGGGCCCTGTTCGTGCCGCGGCCGTAGGGGCGAGACGCCGGGCAGCGGTTATCCGCGACGGCCATGCCCGCGCCCGACCACCTGAGCCGCCTCGCCACGGGCCTGGACGCCGAGCGGGCGGCGCTGACGGCGGAGGACGGCGCCCTGCGTGCCCTCCCGATCCTGGAGCGCGTGGCTGCCGGTGCAGCGCTTGCGCCGCTGGACATCGTGACCACCGAGCACCGATCGCGCGGGCGCGTGAACGTGCTCTTGCGCGGTCGCGACCTGCACGATGGAATCACGCCGGGAGAACCTGTATTCCTCGGCCCCGTGGGGCGTCCGGAGGCGGGCGTTCGCGGTCGCTATGAGGGCGGAGACGATGGGACCGTCGAGCTGCGGGTAGAAGCAGAGCCGCAGGGGAGGGGGCCCTGGGCGGTCGTCCGGCGGCTCGATCTGCAGGGGCTCGACGCCCTGCGGGAGGCGGTCTCCGGCGCGTCGAGTCCAAGGAAGGCGTCGGAATTGGCCAGGTTGTTGCTCGGGCACGACGCGCCGTATCGTCCTGATCCGCTGGACCACCCGCTGTTTTCGACGCTGGACGCGTCCCAGCACCAGGCTGCGGCTGCGGCCCTCGGTGCGACCGCGATCGGCCTGGTGCACGGTCCTCCCGGCACCGGCAAGACCCGCACGCTGGCGGCGATCCTCGCGGCCCTCGTGGAGCTTGGCGAACGGCCATGGGCGCTGGCGGAGAGCAACGCCGCGGTGGACCAGCTCGCGCTCCGGGCCAGCGAGGCGGGTCTGGATGTCGTCCGCATCGGGGTCAGCGCGCGCGTTGGGACCGCCGCGCTGCCGCTCACGCTCGAGCACCGGATCCTCACCGGTCCTCGGGCAGCGGTCCTGCAGACCCTGCGGCGCGACCGCACACGCGCCACTGGCGCCGACATTGGCGCTGTCGACGACGCGATCCGGGAGGAATGGCAGGCTGCGAAGCGTGAGATCCTCCAGAACGCGCATGTGATCGCGATGACGCTGGGGTCGGTCCAGACCCGCGGCGCCGACCTCCCAAACCCTCGCACCGCTGTCGTCGACGAAGCCTCACAGATCTGGGAGCCGGCCATCTGGCTCCTCGCTCAGCGGGTCAGGCGGCTGATCCTCGCGGGTGACCCCATGCAGTTGGGACCCGTCGTCAAGAGCCAGGAGCCCATACTGGAGCGCAGCCTGCTCGCCCGGCTGGTCGATGAGGGCTTTCATTTTCCGATGCTCACAACCCAATACCGGATGCACCGCGTCATCAACGGAGCGGTGTCACCAACCTACAAGGGTGGGCTCATCGCGCACGATTCCGTCGCCGATCGCGTGGTGGACGTCGTCGCCGCGCCATGGACCGACATCCCGCTAAGGTTCGTCGACACCGCAGGCATGGGCCACGACGAGGAGCGCGAGGACGGGCATGGTCTGCACAACCCCGGCGAGGTCGACATCGTCGCGCGTGTGATCGACGACCTGGTGGCCGCCGGACTTGGCCCCGAGCGCATCGCTGTCGTCACTCCCTACGCGGCCCAACTTGCCAGGGTTCGGGCCCGCTTCCCAGGGGTTCAGGCCGGCACGGTGAACGCGTTCCAGGGGCGGGAGGCCGATGTCGTCATCGCCAGCTTCGTCCGGTCAAACGCCGTGCAGGAGCTCGGCTTCGTCGCAGACCCGCGTCGCTTGAACGTCACCGTGAGCCGGGCGAGGCGCCTGTTCGTCGGGATTGGTGACAGCGCGACGCTTGGCACGTCCAAAGCGTTCTCCGCGCTGATCGAGCGGACCTACGCGGTTGGTGGGTACATGAGCGGCTGGGAACTGTAGGCGCTCCTCCCGGTCAATCCGGGTCGGTGGTCGGCGGCGAAGGTCGGTGCGACCCGGGATGCGCAGCCTCCCAGGTGGTCCACGCGAGGTCCGCCTCCCGCTCTGCTCGGGTCCCGCCGTCGTCGTCGTCCGACCTGGCTTCCGACCATGCCCGCAGGCGTGTGCAGTCGGTCGTCTGCGCGAGGATCGACTTCACGGGGAACCGGCCAAATCGCTCCGCGTAGTTGATGTCGAGCACGTAGGGATCGCGGTCGGGCTCAGAGAGGTCGAGGCACTTTCGCGCCTCTGCGGCTGCTTTCAGCGCGCGAGGGTCGGCGTTCGGGGGGATCGCGTCGGGCGGCGGCGAACGCCTGGAGGCGGACGTCGCACCGCTGCTGTCGACGACGTTGCCGTCGTTGTCGATGTTGCGTGGGAGGGCAGTGTAGGGCGTGTAGTCGGGGGTGGAGGTGAACGCGTCGTAGAGCGGCGTGGCGAGCGCATCGTAGCGGTTCATCGCTGGAACGCCAAGGATCGCCTCGATCGTCCGGAACACTGACGGGTAGCTCGCCATCACGTGGGAGGTGTGTGCTCGCCGTGCCCACGGGCTCATGACCATGAGGATCGAGCGGTGGGCATCGATGTGGTCGACGTTGCTCTGCGGGTCATCCTCGACGACAAACATCACGGTGTCCTTCCAATAATCGGAGTTGGACAAACCCTGCACAAGCAGGCCGGTGGCGTAGTCGTTGTCGGCGATCATCGCCGAATCACAATACGCTCCGCCCGTGTGGTCGTTTGGGAGCGAGATGTAGACGAAAGGGGGAAAATTGTCGGGGGTCTGGAAGAGCTGCTGGACGACATAGTTCGCCTTGTCCTCGTCTGGCACGCTGGTGTTGAAGAAGCCGCCCGGATAATTCAGGTCTGTCTTGGACAACACCGAGACGCCATCCGTGGTGCTGTCGAGCGTGCCGACGACCTCGCCGTAGTCGCGGACGTCCACACCGTGAGTGAGGAGGTGCGTGAAGATGGTCCCCCACTCGGGCCGGCCAACGGACGTGGCGCCATCGTCCGCGAACTGGGAGACACCGTGATAGTCCTCGATCCAGGCGCGTTCCATGTACTCGCTCACCATGCTGGAGGTGAGCCACAGGTGGCCCTGGACGCTGGACTCCGAGTTGTCGTAGAAATTGTCGTGGCTGGTGAACCGCTGCGCGAAGGCATGCAAGTTTGGCGTGTAGAGTTGGGGCCAGGCGGAGAGGGAGGGGTCGGCGCTGGCCACGCTGTCGATGCCCGAGGCCGGGGTGGTGTCGAGGTCCCCGAGCAGGCTGTCGTAGGTCTTGTTCTCGCGCACCACCAGGATCACGTGCTTGATCGGCGTTTCGGCAGCGGCGGCGTCCCCTCCCGGACGCGGGATCGGAAAAGTGCCGTCGCAGGTGCCAAAGTCGTAGAGGGTGTTGGGTCGGGCGAGGTTGTCGGCGACCGCCTGGGTCCAGGTCGCCAGTTGGGCGTCGTCCGTCGGGTCGACCGTGACGATCGTGGAGGTGCCGACCATGGCGTCGGAGACGAAGGTGCCGTCGGCGTTGGACCCCGTCCCCACGCCCTTTCCGTTGGAGACGAGCAGGGTGTCCGTCCCGTCCGCGTTGGGGCTTACAGCGAGGCCGGTCGGGTACCAGGCGGTGGGGATGTTGCCGAGCAGCGTCTGGCTTGCGACGTCGATGACGCCCACGGCGTTGTCCGAGGCGCGCGCGACGTACAGCCGACTGCCGTCCGACGAGAACGCGAGTGACGAGGGGCTGGTCCCAGGCAACGCGCCCTCGTCGCTGGAGATGGCGTCCTCCTTGAGGTCGATGCTGCCGATCTGTGCGTGGCTGACGCCGTCCAGCACGACCACCTCGTCCTCGTTGCTCACCGCGACAAACGCAGTTCCGTCGGCCGCGACGACGACGCCCTCGGGATTCCCGCCGACGGTGACCAGATCTGACTCACCCGACGCCACGTCGATCACGGCAACGCGCGTGTCGCCAAAGCCCGTCGCCCACAACGTTTTCCCGTCGGGCGAGATCGCGAGGCCAAAAGTGTTGAAGGTGGTGTCAAACGTGCGAAGGACCGTCCCCGTCGCCACGTCGACTTCGGCGACGCCCTGGTCGGAGAACAGCGCGACGTAGAGTCGGGTGCGGTCCGCCGAGAGCTGCAGCCCGGTCGGGTATTCCCCGGGCGCGAGCGACGACATCAGCGTGACCGTGCCGTCATCCTCGAGGTGGTACACGTCCACGAGGTTGGAGTTGCCGCCCGAGGCGTAGATCGTCTGCCCGTCGACGGCGTAGCCAGGGAAGGCGTCCGTGCGATCGATCTCGGTCAGCAGCGCGCCATCGGCGATCGAGACCACGTCCAGGGTGCGGGAGGAGCGGGCGGCGTTGGTGACGAGGCCGACGCGCAGCCCGGTGGCGGTGGTGGCGATGGCGACGTCTGCCGGGAAGCCACCGAGATCGGTCTGGATGCCGGCGGGCGTGAGCGCGCGACCGTCCGGGAGGACGAGGATGCCGTCGTATTCACCGGCTTGAACGATGGCTTCGGCCGGCGGTGGCTGCGGCTCGCAGGGGGTTGCGGGCGCGGTGCTGTCCACGGGGTCGGCTTTTTGAATCGTGTGGCAGCCCGTGGGGAGCCCAGGGAGCACGCTGACGGCGAGGAGGGCGAGGAGCGGCGATGCGGGGCTCGGCCGGGACATCCGGCTCGTGTATCTCGGATGTCCCTTGACGAAGCGCCTCCCGCCGCGTGACAATGGCGCATGCTTCGTACCCTCCCGTTTTCCTCCCGCCGCGTCGTCATCGTCGCCCTCGTCGCCCTCTGCGGTGCCTGCGGCGGTACCGTCAAGTCGCACGTTGGCGGCAATGGCGACACCGCGTTCATCGACACCACCGATGTGACCCCGCCAACGCTCTCGCACACCCCCATCACGGACTCGCAACAGCTCGGGACCGACGTGCCCGTGAGCTGTACGGCCTCGGACGCCGAATCCGGAATGTTCCAGGTCAAGCTCTACTACAAGACCGAGACCGGTGGCGCAGGCGACTGGCAGTCGCAGCTCATGATGCCCGGCACAGGCGTGGACGAGTACGACGGCACCATCCCCGGCGACCAGGAGTCTTCGGGCGGGATGAACTACTACATCGCGGCGACGGACAACGCCCAGAACGAGGCGGACAGCCCGACCAAGGGCGTTGACGACCCCTGGCACTTCCGCCTCTACGAGTAGTGGCCGGTCGACCAGGCGGCGAACCTGCGGTTCTGCACGGCCTCCGCTCGCTCTCCATCGTGCTCCCTGCGCGGGACGAGGCAGCAAACATCGCGGCGGTCGTCGCGGCGGGGCTGCGCGAGATCCATCTGCGGCAGATCCCCGGTGAGGTGCTTGTCGTCGACGATGGCTCGGAGGACGCGACGCCGCGGATCCTGCGCGCGCTTGTCGCCGGGGACGAGCGTGTACGCGTGCTGCGTCTGCCGGCGCGAGGGTACGGCGCTGCCGTCGCAGCCGGTCTCGCCGAAGCGCGGTTTGAGCACATCTTCTGCACCGATGCAGACCAGCAGTTTGACCTTCGCGAGCTTGTACGCCTGGAGCGCCACTGCATGGCTCACGACGTCGTCGTCGGGTTTCGAGCCATGCGCGCTGACCCGCTGCATCGTCGCGCCTACGGTTGGGCGTGGAACCAGTCGATCAACACGGCGTTCGGCGTGCGGCTGCGCGACGTCGACTGCGCGTTCAAGCTGCTCCATCGCCGGGTCGTCGACCGGCTCGGCGGGCCGGTCGGCTGGAGCGAGGGCGCGTTCGTGAGCGGGGAGCTGCTCGTTCGGGCGTTGGCAGCAGGGTTTTCGGTGCGAGAGGTTCCTGTCTCCCACTTTCCGCGGCCAGCAGGGCGCGCGTCGGGCGCGGATCCTCGGGTGATCGGTCGGGCCGTCGTCGACTTCGCCCGGTTCTACGGTACGTTCACCACGTCCCCGCGATCCCCGCCGGCGTGACGTTCAAGCTCACCTTCCGGGTCACCCACGAGGCGTCCACCATCGGCCGGGTGCGATTGGTTTCGCGTACTTCGGCCAGGATCAGCAACGTCATCCCCGTCACCCCGAGCGCCGCCGCGCCCCCGGTCGTGCTGTAGATGAGCGGCCGGCTGTTGGTCGAGAGCGCCCCCGGCGTGATTGCCCCGACGACCAGCGCCCCAGCGCCAAACGCGAGCCCGGCTGCGTAATAGGGGTTGGGCTCGGGCTCATACCCGAAGGCGACCTGCGCGCGCCGCTGCATCTGCACGCCCGAGGCCAGCAGCGCATAGCCGGTGATCGCGAACCCCTCGGATGTGACCGCCACGGCGCCAGCGGTGAAGTGCCCCGAGGTCGACCAGAGCGCCATGGCGCCAAGCCCTGTCGCGCCGGCGGCTGCGGCGTTCAACGGGCCAAAGATGAGACGGCGGTTGGCGGAGTAGTACAGGTCCCGGCCAACGCCTCCCCGGCTCAAGTGGGGGTCCGGCGAGGGGAGTTCCAGCGCCGTCGAGGTCGGCGGAAGCGCGGACGAGGTGGCCGAGGGCGCAGCACGGACCGCTTCGACGGGCACGGCGAGCGGGGGCTCAGCCGACGGTGACGGAGCCACTACGGCGGCGGGCGCGTGGTCGGCGACCGGTTCGGCGGGAGCAGGGGAGGCCATGGCCGGGATTGTAGCGCGGTCGGCGTCGTGAACGCGGGCGGTACGATAAAGGCAAGGCCAGACCGAGTCGTCATGATCCGTGATCGTCTCAAAGCCGCTGCCCGCACCGCCGCCTTGAAGCTCTTCCGTATGGAAAAGCAGATGGAGCCGCACCTTGAACCCAACGTGAAGCTCGACCGCCCGCCGACCGAGATCGACCCCTCGGTCATCCCGCGGGTGGTCGATGGGTCGGGCGACACGCCGGGGCCGAACCACAAGGAGGACGTTGGCCGTACCATGCTCAGCGCAGCGATCATCAGCAACGCGGGTCCCGTCCTCGTCGACATGCGCCCGCCTGCGGAGTGCGCGGGCGGCATGTTGCCGGGTGCGATCTGCGTGCCGGGGCAGGGGCTGAAGGACCGCCCGGACCTGCTGCCGGCGGACAAGGCGATGCGCGTCGTGGTCTACGATCAGCTTGGGACCGACGAGAGCGCGGGGCTGGCGGCGTGGCTCAGGGCGCAGGGGTTCGTGAACGGGCGAAAGCTTCGGGGTGGCTACGCCGAGTGGATCGAGCACGACGAGCCGGTCCAGGCCCCCAAGCCGAAGGATGGCGGACGGTTTTCGGTCGGGGACCCGGTCGAGCGCGCCGATGGGAAGCGGTACTGGGTTCAGGAGTCCCTGCCCGGGGCCGTCTGCCGATTGTGGGCGACGGAGGCGGGGAGCATCGGCCTCGTCCCGGAGACGGAGCTGAAGTGAGCCGGGGGCCGAAGTACCTGCGACCGGCGGTCTTGACGTTGCTGGCGCTCGCCCCGACCCTGCTGTTCGCTGGCGACGACAAACCGACGGTTGCAGGCACCGAATTGTGGGCCCCGCCCGACGTCCCGCCCGGTCGCGTCGCCCCCCTGCCTCCCGACCCGCTCCGCGCGGCCATCGACGCCCGCACGCAGGGAGATCTGCCGCGTGCCGCCTGGCTTTATGGGCAGGCGCTCGCGCATGAGGGGATGTCTTCGGCGACGCGTTCGTCGGTGTGGTTGGCGCTCGGGGAGGTGCAGCTCTCGTTGGGCCAGTACAACGAGGCGAGCGCAGACCTGGGCAGGGCGCGCTCGGGGACCGCGTCGGTCGCGCCATGGGCCGCGTGGTACCAGGCGCGGGCCGACCACGCGCGCGGAAAAGACAACTCGGCGGCTGCGACCTGCGCAACCTACATCAAGACCTGGCCGACCGCCCCCCACGCGGACGAGTGCCTCGTCCTCATGGGCGATGCCTACGCCGCCAACGGCCTCTCGGGCGCTGCCGTCGCCTCGTACAAAAAATACATGGACGCGCACCCGGACAGCCCGCGCGAGGAGACGCTCAAGCTCAAGAGCGCGCTCGCCATCTCCGTGTCCAACCCGTCCGCCGCGATTCCGACCCTGCAAGAGCTGGCGGTGGACCATGAATACCACTCGACGGGCGCCTCGGCCCGTGCGCGGCTGGACGAGCTGGCGGCGAAGGGCTTCCCGGCCGCGTTGCCCCAAACGCCGCAGTTTCGCTGTCGGGAGGCGCTGGAGGAGAAGCGCTGCGGGTTCGAGCAGGCTGCCTGGACCGACTATCAGGCGATCGAGGCCGAATCCCAGACGGACGCGCCGGATGCGGCGGACCTCGCGTCGTGGATCGACGCGCAGCAGGACAACTTTGAGTGGGGGACGAAGCAGTACGACGCGTTGGCGCAGAGGCTCGCGGATGCCTACGCCGCCAAGCCCGATGCGCGCACGGCCTGGGATCGCTACCGGGCGCTCGCGCGGGGCGGGCGGTGGGTCGACGCCGTCAAACAGCTCGAGTTGGGCCTGAAGGACCATGGGACCACGAGCTATTTCCGCGGCCAACGTGAGGAGTTGGCCCGGGACTACCTGCTTGCCGGCGAGTACAAGGAGGCCCGCGACGCGTGGACGGCGCTCGGCAAGAACGGCGGCGGCGCCGGGCGGGAAGCGCGATGGTTGGCCGCCTACGCTGCTTTTCGAGCGGGTGACTACTCGGACGCGCTGACGCGGCTCGACGCCGTGATCGCCAGCAACGCGCCGGAGACGATGGCCGCGCGGTACTACCGCTCGCGCACCCTACGGGCCCTGAAGCGGGTCGACGAAGCCGAGGTTGCCCGCGCCGAGATCGTGCGCGACGCGCCGATGTCCTGGTACGCCGTGCTCATCGACGAGGGCCTCGATCGCCTCCCCGACCCGCCGCCGTCCGAGCCGCCGGAAGCCAGGTGGACGCACCGGGCCGGGCGGTGGCCGGGCAATCCGACGCCGAAGTCGGCTGGGTTTCACGACCCGGGGACGGGTGGCGTGGCGTTCGCCCCGTTGCCGGTCACGACGTCTCCCGTCGGCGTCTCACACATCGACTGGGCCGCGATGACGGCGTTCGTCGCCGGTTCTCCCGTCGCCCCACCGTCCGTCCCTCCGCCCTCCAGCCTGCAGCCTCCAGCCTCCAGCCTCGCCCCCGCCCTCCAGCCTCCAGCCTCCAGCCTCCCGACGGACGCCCGCCCCGACAGCTACGCCCCCGGCTTCCTCTTTGACCCGAAGGACGGGGACAAATTCCTCTCCAGGCTTGGCGTCGACCACGTCGCCGACTTTCCCTACGCCGCTGCCGCTGCCGACCTTGCCCGCGCCGGCAATTTTGACGATGCTGCGCCGATCGTCTCGCACATCTACGACGACCTGGAGGCCCGCCACGATGGCGGCGCGCTGTACGCCTCGCTGGGCCTCAGCGTCGAGGACTGGCGCCAGATTGCCTACTTCACCCGTGACGATTACCACGCCGCCCGGTTCTCCTGGGGCGCCGACCAGAAAGCCACGACGCCCGCCGAGCACCGCATCGCGCTCTCGCGCGAATTTCCGACCGCCCAGGCCGACGCGCTCTACCGGCACGGGCAGGCCTACGACGTCGACCCGCTGCTGGTTTTAGGGCTGATGCGCCAGGAGAGCGTGTACCGACAATGGGCGCTCTCGCCGACCGGCGCAATCGGCCTCATGCAGGTGATGCCTCGCACGGGCGCCCGCGTGGCCGCGCTGATGGGCGACGCGAGCTATTCGCCCGAGATCCTCGAAGATCCGTCAACCAACGTGCGCTATGGCGTCTGGTACCTCTCGCGGCTGCTCGACCGCTTCGACGGCTCCTTTCCGCTCGCCGTCGCGAGCTACAACGGCGGCCCGCACAACGTCTCGGCGTGGTTGCGTCCCTGGGGTGCGACCATTCGCATGGACGACTTTGTCGAGCAGATCCCGTTCCCTGAGTCCCGCGACTACGTCAAGAAAGTGACGGGGTACTACGCCACCTATGTCGCATTGTACGGGCCCAGCGACGCCGCGGTGGACGTGCCGTGGCATCCCGCGGGCGATGACGCGACGGTCATCGACTTTTAGGCCGGGTTCGGGCGCGGTGGGCCGCGGGGTGATCGCCTCGCACATCCCGTCCGGGAGGGCCCGGCCCGGGCGCAGACCGGGTCCAAAAGTCGCGAAACGGGTTCAGACCGGGGTCAAAAGTCGCCTGGCTCCCGCGTCGGGGCGGTGCGCCGCGCCGAGCGTGCGCCAGGTGGGCCGCCGACGGGTAATTACCGGCGTTTCATCGCTCGCGCGTTCGGCCTATCGGAGGGGGAGCGGCGGTCGGCTGCAGCCGCGGCGCCCCGCAACGACATTTGACCCCGGTCTGATCCGCGCCGGCGACTTTTGGGGTATGTCTGGGCCAGGATCCGGGGTCCGGGGTGGATATCGTGCGACCATGCAGCCACGGCTCGTTGCCCCGGATCCTGGTCGTGCGTTCGGGCGATTGCTGGCGCCGTTGATGCTCGCCGGCGCTGCCGCCGCGTACGCCGCTGACGGCGATCCTCTGGTCGACCCGCGCCTGCCCGGCAAGCACGCCGAACTTCTGGCGACGAACGTACACATCTCGCCGCCCGCCTTCATCGCGATGGTGCTGGACTGCGACAAGTACCCGTCCGACGTCGCGACGCTCGGGGTGAAGGCGGTCGATTCGTGCTCGATTCTGGCGCGAACCGGGCAGGACGCGGAGGTGATCTACCAGCGGACGGGCGGATCGTTGGTGTTCACGCCGCGGCAGGCGGTGCTTTGGATCCGTGTGACGTCGCAGACCGCGGGCGCTGTGACGATCGAGTGGGACCTCGTGCATCAGGAGCGAACGGGTTCTGCGTGGGCCGGACCCTACGCTGAGGTGCTCCGCGACGACGCCATCCGCATGCCGGTGAGTCACGGTGGGTGGGTGCTCGACACGGCCGCACACACGGTGCGGTACTGGCTGGACGTCGACCTTGGCGGTTTTGTTCCTGGCATCTTCGTGAGCCAGGACTCGATGCTCGCGCTCACGCGGGCGATGCTCGCCAGGCACGAGGGCGAGTGAAGGCGGGACTGAGGGTCATCGCGGGACTCGTCGGGTACTACGCCGTGCTTTTGCTTCTGGCGTTCTGCGTCAGCGCGCTCGCGGGCGGCGGCACGACCCACACCGGGTTCCAACCTCAGCTCGCACCCGAACGACAGTGGGGGTTCATCCTTGGCTTCGTCGTTGTGTTCGCGCCGGTGTTGTACGGAATCGTGCACCTTGCCCGGACGCGTCCGGATCGCTCGGTGCGCCCCTCGACCACCTCCATCGCCGGCATGTTCCGGGCCGCCGGGCTCACGTTCCTTTGCGCCGCGCCGCTGGAGATCCTCGTGGACAGCGCATTTTTCAGGGTGACGGGCCAGCCCTGCTGGGAGTACCGCGTGTGGCCGATCCACATGGGGTTCACGTCGGGGGTTGGTGCGGTGATGTGGCCGATGTACGGGGCATTTGTGTACGCCTTCCACGGCGCGCTTCGGGCTCGGGACGAATTCCCCGCACTCCACGGGTGGGTCGGCCGTGCGGCCTTGATCGCGGTCGAAGCGATGACGCTGGAGATCGCCGCGAACGCGTACGCCCTCATCGGCTTTCACACGTTCTACTTCTACTATTGGCCGGGGGACCTGCTGCACTACACGACGATGGCGATCCTGGTGCCGTACTTTGTGTGCGGGCTGGTGGGGGTGGCGGCGTTGGATTGCGTCGAGCGGTTGCCGTGGCCGGTAGCCGTGGGGGTGGGGAGCTGGATCGCAGGGGTGATCCTGATGTTTGGACTGGCGTGAGCCAGCGGCGTGCGCGGCGTCCCGTGCGGATCCTGGGCGCCGCGGGCCGCGTACGAAAACCGACGACGTCACTTCTCGCACATTCCGATGTGCG